>DASRBY010000039.1:0-39456 GCA_035653435.1 Gaiellaceae bacterium | reverse complement strand
CGTCAGGCAGAGCAGCGGGATGACGAGCATCACGCCGAAGTGGTTCGGGTCGCCGGTGAGCGCGTTGACGCGGTAGATGTTCTGCCCGTTGATCGCCCCGAAGATGTTGATCTTGCTCGCGCCGCCGGTGAGCGGGACGAGGACGAGGTTGTCGAGGTTGTGGCCGGCGAGCGCGGCCCCGAGCTCGAGGATCCCGTAGATCGCGTTCGCGACGAACCCAACGGTGAACCAGCCGAGTGCGCGCCAGAAGAAGCGCTCGCCGCGCTGCGCCAGGTAGCCGACCGCGGCCACCACGAAGGCCCAGTGGATGACGAACTTCGTCATCCCCTTCGCGAACTGGTCGAGCCCCTGCTTCGTCTCGATGTTCCAGTAGCCGCCGAGATAGACGAGCGCGAAGGCGGCGAAGAACCCGAGCACGATCGCACTCGTGCGCGGCAGCGGGCGGCGCTCGGTCGCGACGTACGCGATCAGGAACAGGATCGTCGCGATGTCGTTGATCCCGATCTGGCCCGCGAAGCTCCAGTGCACCTTCTCGAACGTGGCGACGAAGAGGGAGGCGAAGAAGAGGCCGGTCACGATGCGCTCCTGCGTGCGCGGGACAGCCGCGACGCGGGGTGCGGTGAGAGCAGCCGTCGTCACGCGACGCTCCTGAGCAAGTCGGCGAGCTCCTCGGCCCGCTCGCCCCGCGAAAGCCGCTTGCGCCACTCCTCCGACAGCGGCGTGCCGTCGAGGCTCCCCGCCTTCCAGCGCCCGTGGAGGTCGAGCAGCGCCTCGCGCAGCGCGTCCACGTCGTCGGACGGGACGACGATTCCCGCGCCGGTGTCGCGCAGGAGCTGCGCCGCGGCGCCGTCGGGGGGCACGGCGGCGAGAATCGGCCGCTCCGCCGCGAGGTACTCGAAGATCTTCCCGGTCAGGACGCCGCGTCCCCGGCCGCCGGACTCCGGGATCAGGAGGAGCAGCGCTTCGGAGTCCCGCTGCAGCTCGAGCGAGCGGCGGCGCGAGACGTTGCCGAGCAGCTCGATCCGGTCGCCCAGGCCGAGCGACTCCGCGTACTCGCGGTCGGCGGCGCGGAAGTCGCCGGCGAAGCGCGCCACCACGTCGTCGAGGCCCGAGTCCGCGAGCGCCCGGAGAAAGGGCCGTGGGTCGCGCTTGCCGTGGAAGTGGCCCGCGTGCGTGATCCGCAGCGTCTCGCTCGGGTGGTGCTGCAAGCCCGCGAAGTCGTCGAAGTCGCAGCCGTTGGCGATGGTGACGACCCGGCCTTTCGGCTCGAGTGCGCGCATCTCCTCGGCGATCGCGTCGGACGCGGCGACGATCGCGTTCGCCTGCGACGCGACCAGCCGGCCCACGCCGCCGACGGCCGTCTCCTTCAACCGGGAGAGCTGCGACTCGTAGCCGCGGCGATGCGGGTGCGAGGTGAGCGGGTCGCGGAGGTCGGCGACCCAGGCCGTGCCGGTGGCGCGCTTCACGGCGGCACCGAGGAGGTGCAGCGATGGCGGGGGCGAGGTGGTCAGCACGACGTCGATCTTCTCGCGCCGCACGAGCCGGATCGCCACCGGCAGCGCGAAAGTGCTCCAAGGCACGTTCTCGTCGGGGACGAGCAGCCTCCGCCCGAGCAGCGCCGCCTGCGTACCGAGGCGCGCGACTCCCTGCTTCGCGCCGAGCTGCTCGGAGGGGCGCCCCGCGCGCGGGCCGACGTAGCGCACGCGGTGGATCCAGGCTTGGGTCGGCAGCTCGAGCTCACCCTCGTCCAGGATCGCCCCCGGCACGTGCGGCGCGAGCACGTGGGTCTCGATCCCGAGCGCCGGCAGATGCGTGGCGAACTTGAGCGGCCGCTGGACGCCTCCCCCGCTGCTGGGCGGAAAGTGGCGGGTGACGAGGAGGAGCTTCAACCCCCGCAAAGGTAGTCAGGTCGCGAGCCTGAAGACGACGAACCCGTCGTCGGCGTAGACTGGCCGCCGGCCGAGGCGCTCGATCGCCTGCCACTGCCTCCGCTCGTCCCGCCGCAGGACGAGCCAGCCGGCGTTCCACGCGCGTGGTATCGAGAGGCTCGGATGCGCGAAGAACCTCAGCACCGCGCTCCGGCGGACGAAGAGCCGGTTCGGCCGCGTGTTGCCCGCATGGGTCGGCGGCACGGCCACCACATACACGGGCGCGAAGGCCACGGCCCGATAGCTCGTCTCGAGGTCGCCGAAGACGATCGAGCGTGCGGGCACGTCCCGCTCCAGGAACCGGATCAGTCCCGGAGTGAGCGCGTGGCTGTCCACCGACTGGCTCGGAGTCCACGTCGAGAACCCGTGCACCGCGACCGGGATCACGAAGAGCAGCGCTGCGAACGCGGCGGTCATCCCGCGGGGCCGTCCGAGCCTCGGCAACGGGTCACGGGGCAGCCAAGCGAAGGCGGCGGCGAGCGCGAGTGCCGCAATTGCGCCGTAGAGACCGATCCAGACCGGCAACGTGGGCTGGTGGCGCGCGGCGGTCAGGCCGAAGTCGCCCGGGTAGGCGAGCTGCAGCCAGATCCCGCCGCCGAGCGCGAGCCCGAGCGCCAACAGCCGGGAGACGGCCGCAAGCACGGCGAGCCCGCCCGCAAGGGCCAGCGCGAACGGGATGAAGACCGCCAGCCGTCGCGACTGCGAGAGCGAGACGACATTGGAGAAGTGCGGAAAGACGAGGGGCCAGAGATCGAGGGCGAGGATGGCCACCGTCGCGCCGAGCACGAGGGCGCTCCAGCGCCGCCGCCGCGCGAAGAAGGCGAGCGGGGTCAGCACGAGCGCTGCGATCGGCACCACGCCGAGCCGGTCGACGCGGCTCGGGGCGAGGTTGTAGCGCGTCAGCGAGTGGATCACGAGGTCGGACCGGTAGTGGTGGAGGCTCTGCCCGAGCCCCTTCGAGCCGAGGTGGAGCGCGACCGACTGATCGACGACCGGGCGGAGCCAGAGGTACGCGAGTCCCATCGGCAGACCGAGGGCGACGAGCGCCACGATCCCGCGGCGGAGGTCCGCGCCCCGCGTCAGCAGCACGCGCACGGCGACGAAGGCTATGAGCGGGATGGCGATGAAGAGGGCGTAGGTCGGGTGGACGAGCGCCAGATCGGCCGAGCCTGCGGCGAGCGTGAGCGCGACCGGCCACGACGGCCGTCGGGCGAGCACGAAGAACGCGGCGACGACCGCCGGCAAGAGGAGCTGCGTCGCCGCCTGCCCCGGCTGCCAGAGGTCGGGGTAGATCCCGCCGTGTCCCTGCGCCAGGACTCTGAGCGCGACCTGCGCGAGCACGACCGCGACGGCCAGGCCCGCGGAGCCAAAGACCGCCAGGCCCATCTCGAACGCGAGCACGAGGGCCAGCGGGACGAGGAGGCTCGGCTCGTGCAGCGCGACGCTCGTCGGGTCGACGCCGGCGAGGCGGGCGACGACCGCCATGCAGCCGTGCCAGAGCGGGAACGCGTAGCCGGGATGCATGCCGCCGCCCGCGAACTCGCTGACGTCGTGCAGCGAGAGCGACCCGAGCGCGTCCAGCTTGCGCATCCGGCCGAGATGGAAGAAGGAGTCTCCGCTCAGCACGCCGTGGATCGCCCAGAGGGCGCCGCCGAGAACCAGCCCGGCGGTCCCGACGAGCAGCCGCGCGAGCCGAGCTCGCAGCACCACGCGCTCGCTTGGGAGCGCCGGCCGCACGAAGACGACGACCACGAGCGCGACCGCCCCGGCGGCGAGCGCGAAGGCGATCGCGGCGTCGAGTGAGTCGCCGAGCGCGAACGCGAGCGCCAGCCCGCCGCCGACGAGCGCGACCGACCACGAGAACGCCGCCGCGACGGTCCGCTGCCCGAGGCAGCGCGCGACGAGCCTGCCCGGAAGGAGGATCACGAACGACGCGGCGGCAAGCCGCAGCCAGAGGCCGAATCCGGTCGCGGGTACAAGGTGCGCGATCCCGAGCAGCGCAGCTCCGCACGCCGGCGCGACGAGCGGCGCGAAGCGGAGCAGGTGCCTCATCGTGCCGTCTTCGGCTCTGCGCGCGTGCGCAGTCCCTCCCAGGCGACGATCGCCGCGCCTGGCAGCGCGACCGCGATCGTGACGACGAAGAAGAGGAATCCGGCCGAGAAGGCACGGTCGGCCGAGACGCCGAGCGTGCCGAGGAAGCTGACGAAGAACGACTCGCGCACCGCGATGCCGTTGATCGTGAAGGGCACGAGCATGACGAGGAAGAGCAGCGGCCCCATCACGTAGTAGGGCCGCGGGGAGATGTCCACCCCGACCGCCTTGCCCGCCGACCAGATCGCGATCACGCGCACTCCTTGCACGAGGATCGAGAGCGCGAATGCCCAGGCGAGCAGCCGCACCCGGGTCCGATACGCATGCAGCGCGACGTAGACGTCCCGCAGGACCGACTCGACGCGGAGGCGCTCCAGCAGCGGCCGCAGGCGATGGAGGATCGGGTGGAGCCGGGTCGAGAAGAGGACGAACGCGCCGGCAACGGTCAGCACGACGAAGGCGAGCTCGACCCAGATGTAGCCCCCGAGGGAATACCGGCCGACGGCGAGCGCGAACCCGACCGCCGCGAGCAGGAGCGTCGCGGCGCCGCCGACCGCCCGCTCGAGCAGCACGGTTCCCGCAGCGGGCCCGCGCGAGCCGGGATGGCGTCGCGAGACCTCGTAGATCCGTGACGCGTCGCCGCCCAACGAGGTCGGCAGCACCTGGGCGGCGGCGTACGAGACGAACATCGCCCGGACGAGCCACCCGAGGCGCTCGTGCACCCCGCCCGAGGCGAGCAGCCTCTGCCAACGCCACGAGAGCGGCCAGACCGCGGCGAACCAGATCCCGCACGAGATGAGCCACCAGCCGACGCTCGCGTGCGCGAGCACGTGTCCCGTCTTGCCGAGGTCGATCCGCCAGAGGATGTAGGCGGTGGCGAGGCCGGTGACGAGAAGCGTCCCGGCGACGCGCAGCGCGCGGCGGCGATTCACCCGGTAACCACGACCTTCACCCGTGCGCGAGTGTAGTGGGGGCGCCAGAAGTAGCATCGTCCCGTGCCCGACCCGCGAACCAAGATCGTCGCCGACGGCTACGACGCGATGGGCGAGACCTTCGCCGCCTGGCGCGAGGAGATCGTCGGCGATCCCCGCGACGAATGGGAGGAAGAGCTCGTCTCGCGGCTCGCGGAAGGCGCGCGCCTGCTCGAGCTGGGCTGCGGTGGCGGGACGCCGGAGACGAGACGGCTCGCGCAGCGGTTCGTGCTGACGGGAGTGGACATCTCCCCACGCCAGGTGGAGCGCGCCCGGGCGGCGATCCCCAACGCGGAGTTCCTCTGCGCCGACTTCACCGAGCTCGAGCTGCCGGACGGATCGTTCGACGCGGTCGTGGCCTTCTACGTGTTCAACCACGTCCCCCGCGACCTGCTCG
The DNA here is from genome assembly GCA_035653435.1 of Gaiellaceae bacterium. Lineage (GTDB taxonomy): Bacteria > Actinomycetota > Thermoleophilia > Gaiellales > Gaiellaceae > Palsa-739. The sequence continues at coordinate 34,069 of DASRBY010000039.1, read as the reverse complement.
CGCCGCTGCTCGGCAGCATCCATGGCTGGCTCGCGCCCGGCGGCTGGCTGCTGACGGCGTTCGGCCAGTCGGATCTCGAGGGCTGGACCGGCGAGTGGCTCGGCGCTCAAACCTTCTTCTCGAGCTACCCGCCGGAGATCAACTCGCGTCTCGTCCGCGAGGCGGGCTTCACGATCGAGCGGGACGAGGTCGTCACGTTCGAAGAGCCTGAAGAGCCGGCGAGCTTCCAGTGGGTGCTCGCACGGGCGTGACGACGATCCTCGTCACGGCGTGCGGCGCGCCGGGAGCGGCCCGTCTGATGCGCGCGCTCAGCGACAACGGCGAGCGGGAGGTCCGGCTCGTAGGAGTCGACATGTCCGAGCGGGCGATCGGCCGCCACCTCTGCGACGCCTTCCACCTCGTTCCCCCGGGCGCCGACCCCACCTTTCCGGACGCGCTCCTCGGACTCGTCGAGCAGGAAGGCGTCGACGTGGTCCTGCCCGAGTCGTCGCACGACCTGCGCCACCTGGCGCCGCGGCGCGGGGAGTTCCCGGTGCCCGTGATGATCTGCGGCCCCGACGCGGAGCGGCGCTCGAACGACAAGGCGGAGACCTTCGAGGCGATGCAACGCATCGGCGTCGGGGCTCCGGACTTCCGCCGCGTGACCGGGGCCGCCGGCGTCGAGGCGGCGGCACGCGAGCTCGGCTACCCGGACCGGCCGGTCTGCTTCAAGCCTGTCTTCTCCTCCGGCTCGCGCGGCTTCCGCGTGCTCGACCCGAGCGTGGACCGGACGCACCAGCTCCTCAACGAGCGTCCCGGCGCGCTCGCAATGCGGCTCGAGGAGGCTGTCGAGCTGCTCCCCGAGGACGGTCTCGACCTGCTCGTGATGGAGTTCCTCACCGAGCCCGAACGGACGGTCGATGGCATCGCCGACGGCAGCCGCATCGTCCTCCAGGCCACGCGGACGAGGGAGTCGGTGCGCTGCGGCCTCGGCATGTACTTCGTGACACTCGACGCGCCGGAGCTCGTCGAGGCGTCCGAGCGCATCGTGGCTGAGTTCGGGCTCGAGTGGTTCTTCAGCATCCAGTTCATGGGCGAGAAGGTGATCGAGATCAACCCGCGCATCTCGACGATGATGATCCAGGAGGACTTCAACCTTCCCTGGCTAGCGGTCAAGCGCGCGCTCGGCGAGGCAACCGACGACGAGCTGCGGGGGTTGCAGGCTCGGGTCCGGCCCGGCCACACCGTGCTTCGTTTCTTCGACCAGGTGGAATTCGATCCGTGATGACCGCCACCGTGTCCTGGAGATCGCTGCAGCAGACCCTGGCGGCGGCGTGCGACGGGCCGGACGAGGCGACCGCGGAGCGGGCGGTGCGGGCCGCCGAGCTCGTCGCCGCAACGGCCGGCGAGCCGCCCGACGACCTTTCCCCCGAGGATCGCGAGTGGGTCGAGACGCACGGCATCCCCTCCGACGACCTCCTCGATCTTGCGTGCCGCTCGATGAAGTGCGTCGCCGCGCTCTCCGACGAGTGGCACGACCGCCTCAACGACCTGCGCTACCGCCTCGGCGACGTCGCGGCCGCCTGATCAGCGCAACTCGCGCAGCGCCTCAACGTCGCCGGAGCTCGGCTCCCAAGCTCCGGCCGCCACGTTCGCTCGGACCTGCTCGGGCTTCGTGGCGCCTGCAATTACGCAGGTGACGGCCGGCATCGCGAGCAGACCGCCGATCGCCACCTCGAGCAACGACACGTCTCTCTCGTCGGCGTAGCGCTGCAACGCCTCGGCGCGGTCCCAGCGCTCCTCCGGGATCTCGCGCCCGGCCAGGCGGCCCTCCGTCGCCTGCTCCCCGCGCCGGTACTTGCCCGTGAGCAGGCCGCTTGCGAGTGGGAAGTACGGCAGGAAGCCGATCCCGAGCTTCTCGCAGACCGGCAGCACGGCGTCCTCGACGCCGCGCTCGACGAGCGAGTAGTGGTTCTGCGCCGAGACGAACCGGTGGAAGCCGGCGCCGCGCGCGATCTCCTCGGCGGCCTCGATCTGGTCCGCGGAGAAGTTCGAGGAGCCGATCCAGCGCACCTTGCCCTCGTGGACGAGGTCGTTGAGTGCCCCGAGCGTGTCCTCGATCGGCGTGACGGGGTCGGGCTCGTGCATCTGGTACACGTCGATCACGTCGGCGCGCAGGCGGCGGAGCGAGTCCTCGACGGCCGCCCGGATGTAGTCGGGACTGCCGCGCCGCTCCTCCGGTCGCTCGTCCATCGGCTTGCCGAACTTCGTGGCGATGAGGACGCGATCGCGACGTCCCTCGAGCGCCCGGCCGATGAACTCCTCGCTCGTCCCCTGGCCGTAGATGTCGGCCGTGTCGAGCAGCGTCACCCCGGCCTCGAGGGCGGCATCGATCACGGCCAGCGACTGCTCGTAGTCGATCCTGCCGCCGAAGTTGTTGGTGCCGAGGCCGACGACCGAGACCTCCGGCCCGCCGTCGCCGAGCGTGCGCGTCCGCATCGCAGGAAGCTACCCGACCGGCGGCGGGCTAAGCCGAGCCAGAGCGGCTAGCCGAGACCGTCGGGCAGCGGTCGCGCGTGAACGACGACGAGTGTTTTCGTCGGCCGAGTCAGCGCGACGTAGAGCTCGCGCAGGCCGCGGTCGCCGTCATCCGCGACAGCCGCCGGCTCCACCACCACGACGTGGTCGAACTCGAGGCCCTTCGCCTGCCGCGGCGTGAGGATCGGGAACGGGAAGGCGTGCTCGACGGTCAGGGAACGCGGGATGATCACCGCGAGGAGGCCGTCGAGATCCTCGAGCGCGACAGCCTCGCGAAGGGCTGTTTCCACCAGCGCTTCCTCGCCGACGCGCACGAGCCGCGGCGGGTCGCCACCCTTGCGGTAGGCGAGCGGCGGCTCGACCTCCGGCGCGATCCGGTCGAGCAGCGGGAGCGCGAAGTCCATGATCTCGGCGAGGACGCGGTAGGCGTGCCGCAGCTCCTCGATCTCCAGCTCCGCCTCTTCCGGGAGATACGGCTCGAGCTCCTGCCAGCGCCGGTAGACGACAGGCCCGGTCGCCTGCGCCACGTCGCCGAGGATCGTGAGCGAGCCGTCGATCGCCCGGCGCGAGATGGCGAGCAGCTGCATCGGCGAGAGATCCTGCGCCTCGTCGACGATCACGTGGCCGTACGACCGCGGCGCGCCGGCGAGGAGCGTCCGCGCCTCGTCGAGCAGCGGCACGTCCTGGTCGCTCCAGCGGAGGTCGGCCTGGCGGCGCGGGCGGTCGCGCAGGAGGAGCTTGCGCTCGTTGCCGTCGAGCACGCCCTCGGAGGCGGCCTCGAGCGCCGCGGGCGAGGTGAGCAGCCGCGCCACGAGCTTGTCGGGCTGCGGCAGCGGCAGGACACGCTCGAGCCAGCGCGTGAGGAAGCCGCCCCGGCGCAGCGCTCGCTCGAGCTCCTCGAAGCTCCGCAGCGCGCGCGGGCCGAGTAGCTCGCCGTAGCGCTCGTAGAAACGCCGCAGCACGGCCATCCGGAAGCGTTCGCGCGCGAGCCCGAGCGGCGCGTCCGTCTCGAGCGCCTCCTCGAGCAACGCGGCGACGTCGCGCTCGCGCACGCGCACGTAGATCCCGTCCACGAGGGTCACGAGCTCCTCCGGCGCAGGCACGACCGCGATCTCGACCGCGCGCGCCACGACCTCGCGTAGCCGCGGGTCGCCCTTCAGGCGTCCCACCTCGGGATCCTCGTCGCGGGCGACCTCGATCCCGTCGAGCAGCTCCGTCACCGCCCGCTGCTCGACCGCCTCCTCGCCGAGCGTCGGCAGCACGTGCGAGACGTAGTCCATGAACGTGGGGTTCGGCCCCACGACGAGCACGCGACGCAGGCGCTCGCGGTGCGTGTAGAGGAGCCAGGACGCCCGATGCAGGCCGACGGCCGTCTTTCCCGTCCCCGGGCCACCCTGGACGACGAGCGCGCCCTCTGGCTCGGCCGTGATCAGGCGGTACTGGTCGGACTGGATCGTCGCGACGATGTCGCGCATGCGCACGTCGCGCCGGCGCTCGAGCTCCTCGAGCAGGAAGTCCGAGACGCTCGCGCCCTCGACCGCGCTGCCGTCGAGCGACTCGTCGGAGATGTCGAGCAGGCGCCTGCCCTCGGCGCGGAAGCGGCGCCGCTGCTGGACGCCGTGCGGCTCCTGCGGCGTGGCGGTGTAGAAGGGCCGCGCCGCGGGCGCCTGCCAGTTGACGACGAGCGACTCGTGCTCGTCGTCGTGCACCCAGCGGCGGCCGACGTAGAGCGGCCGCGGCGTGCCGTCGAGCGTGAGGCGTCCGAAGACGAGCCCCCGCTCGGCATCCTCGAAGGTGCGCATCCGCCGTTTGGCCCATGCCTCCATCGCGAGCGCGGCGTCCTCGGTCGCCATCGCGTTCTGGGTGCGCGCCAGCGTCGACCGCATGCGATCGAGCTGCTCGTAGGCGCGGTCGACGTAGGCCTGCTCGGCACGAAGCTCGGGGTGGGCCATGGCCGACCGAAGGTACCGACGTAGGCTTGGCGGCGCAATGAAACTCGGCCTCAGCCTCGGGTATGCGCCGCCGGGCACGAATCCGGCCGACCTCTTCCCCCTCGTGGCCGAGGCGGAGCGGCTCGGCTTCGACTCGGTCTGGGTCGCCGAGGCCTGGGGAACGGACGCGGTCAGCGTGCTCGGCTGGCTCGCCGCGCGCACCGAGCGGATCAAGCTCGGCTCGGCGATCATGCAGATCCCCGGCCGCACGCCCGCGAATGCGGCGATGACGGCCGCGACGCTCGACCTCCTCTCCGGCGGCCGCTTCCTGCTCGGCCTCGGCACCTCCGGGCCGCAGGTGGTGGAGGGCTGGCACGGGCAGCCGTGGGGGAAGCCGCTCGTGAGGACGCGCGAGTACGTCGAGATCGTGCGTGCGGCGCTGCGACGCGAGGTCGTCGAGCACGAGGGCGAGCACTACCGGATCCCGTGGAGCGGGCCGGGGGCGACCGGCCTCGGCAAGCCCCTGAAGCTGATGCTGCGGCCGCTGCGCGCCGAGATCCCCGTCTACCTCGCCGCGCTCGGGCCGAAGAACGTCGCGCTCGCCGCCGAGATCGCCGACGGCTGGTTGCCGATCTTCGTCGCTCCCGAGCGCTTCGAGCAGGCGTTCGGCCCGAGCCTCGCGGCGGCTCCGCGGGGCTTCGAGATCGCGGCGACGGCGAGCGTCCTCGTCGGCGACGACGTTGCCGCGCTCCGCGATGCGCTGCGGCCGCACGTCGCCCTCTACGTCGGCGGCATGGGCGCCAAGGGCCGCAACTTCTACAACGCGCTCGTGCGCCGCTACGGCTGGGAGGCCGAGGCGGAGCGGATCCAGGAGCTCTACCTGGCCGGCAAGCAGCGCGAGGCGATCGCGGCGGTGCCCGACGAGCTCGTCGACGCCGTCTCCCTCGTCGGCCCGAAGGAGCGCATCGCAGAGAGGCTCGAGGCGTGGCGCGAGACTCCCGTCACGACGCTCGTCCTCGGCACGACGCAGCCCGAGGCGCTGCGAACGCTTGCCGAGCTGTTGCTCTAGGCTCGCTCGCGATGGCTCCGCCCGTGATCGTCCTCGGCGTCGGCCGGTCGGGCACGACGCTCCTGCGCGTGATGCTCGACCGGAGCAGCCAGATCGCGATCCCGTACGAGTCGTTCTTCGTCACGCCGCTCGCCCACCGCCATGGCAGCCGGCCGAACCTCGACGACTTCCTCGACGACCTCGGGCGCTTCTACCAGCTGTACGAGTGGGGCATCTTCCCGGAGGAGGTTCGGCCGCGCCTGCGCGACGGGATGACGACCGGCGAGGCGATCGCCGCGGTGTTCGAGGTGTACGCGGAGCACGAGGGAAAGCCGCGCTGGGGCGACAAGACGCCGCTGTACATGCAGCACCTGCCGACACTCGAGCGCCTCTTCCCGGATGCCGTCTGGGTGCACCTCGTCCGCGACGGCCGCGACGCTGCGCTCTCGTTCCTCGAGCTCCCGGAGGGATTCTCGGGGAAGACATGGGCCCTGCCTCGCACCCCTGCCCAGTTCGCGGCGCGCTGGCGGACGGAGATCCTCGCGGCGCGGAGGCTCGGTGCGCACGTGGGGAATCGTTACCTCGAGCTTCGCTACGAGGATCTCGTCGTCCAGCCCGAGCGCCAGCTGCGTCGCGTCTGCGAGCACGCCGAGCTGACGTGGGAGCCTGCGATGCTCGATCACACCCGCCCCAGCGAGGCGGCACAGATGCCCGAGCACAAGAACCTCGCGCAGCCGCCGACGCCCGGCCTTCGCGACTGGCGCAGCCAGATGAGCCCCGAGAACGCGCTCGCGTTCGAGCAGGTCGCCGGCGACGTCCTGCGAGGTGCCGGCTACGAGCTGCTCGAGCCGGGCGCCGGCTATCCGACGCCGCGCGGCCGGCTAGAGCTCGCGCGCTTCGCCGCGCTCAGCCGCAGCTGGAACCTGACCGCCGCGGCGTACCAGCGCTCGCCGCTCTGGCGGCGCTCGCATCCCGTGCTCGGCTGACGGTCTGCGCTAGCAGGGGCCGGGCTGCGGCTGCCCGCCGGGCCCGTCCTCGTGCTCGCTTCCCGACTGAAGGCAGTACGAGGTCGCGTCGGCGCGGGCGAGGACAACGCCGCTGCCGGGCGGCAGCGTGGCACCGGCGTAGGTGTGGTTCTGGTCGTAGAAGGCCTGCAGCGCCGGCAGGGCCTGATTGAAGTCCGACCCGGCCGCCACTGCGTTCGCCTGCGAGATCGCCTGCTGGCCGGCCGGCGAGGTGGGGCCGTTCGACTGCAAGTCCTTCGTCGCCAGGTAGAGGCCTATGAAGACGGCGATGAGGAGAGCGGGAATGCCCAGGACACGAGGCATTCCGGGGATATCGGCCGCAACGAACCGAACCTCAAGCCACGACGCGGTACACCTGGAAGACCTCGGCGTACTCGCGGTTCACGTTGACGCCGTGCATGCGGGCGAGATTCCGGACGTACTCGGCGTTCGCGTAGCGGCGGTGGTGCTGCGACGCGTAGCGCTCGAGTGCCGCGATCTTGCGCTCGACGTGCCGCTCCTCGAGCGCCACGTACCACTGGTACTCGAAGTCGAAGTTGTTCCACGGGATCTCGTAGCCGAGGATCGTCGTCCGCTTGAAGGCGCGCAGACCCTCCTCGGCGATGGTGCGGTGGTCCTGGTGGATGTCGTGGAGGCTCGGTTGGAACACGACGTCCGGCTTCCATTCCTCCCAGGTCGCGACGAGCAGCTCGAGGATGTCCTGGCGCCGTTCGGGAAAGGTGCGGACGTCGAAGTCGTGGACGGTCAGCGACTCGGCGGGAATCCCGAGCTCGGCCGTCGCCTCGGTCACCTCTCGGGCGAGCGTGTCGGGTGGAAAGCCAGGCGGCAGCGACCGTGTCGCGATCGAGAAGGCGACGTACCGGACGTCGCAGCCCGCCTCGACGAGCCGCGACATCGTCCCGCCGCAGCCGAACTCGCCGTCGTCGGTGTGGGGCGCCAGCACGAGCGCCTTCCGCCACAGCTCGATCACTGTCTCACCATCACTGGGCGATCATCTCAGGCACGGGCTCGGGCGTCTCGACGGGTCGCGGGGCTCGAGCGGGCACCCGGATCGGCGAAACGAGCGCGATCAAACCGATCAGCCCCCACGTCGTGGGATCCTCGAAGAAGTCCGCGTACGCGAGCGAGTGGACGAAGATCGCGAGGAGCGCGAGGCCGGCCGCGAGGGCCATCCCTCCGTAGACACCGTGGCGGATCCGCCGGTAGGCGGCGAGGAGCACCGACCCGACGAGCCAGAAGTAGATGAGAAGGCCGGGGCCGCCCTCCTCCGCGGCGACGGTGACGGGCGTGTCGTGCGAGGCGCTCTGCTTGGGCGTGCGGTGGGTCCGCTTCGAGTAGGCGCGCTCGAAGCCGCCGAGGCCGACCCCGTGCGACGGGTGCGCCTTGGCGATCTTGATCCCCACCGCGATCAAGCTCGCGCGCCCCCCGGTGGCCTTGTTGAGGCCTGAGACCGTGTGATGGCGCAGGGCGTGCATCAGCTTCGGCTGCGTCACGGCGATCCCGCCTGCGACGACGAGGACGGCCGCGAGCGCCAGCAGCGACTTCCAGCGCCAGACGATGGCGGCCAGCGCGAACACGGCCAGGAGGAGCGCCGCGAAGCTCGACTGCGAGAACGAGATCAGGAGCCCGAGCCACACGACCGCGATGAACGCCAGCGCGGCCAGGCCGACCCGCAGAGACGGTCGGCCGAAGACGATCAGCACCGCCGTCGCGATCAGCGCGATCACGAGAAAGCGGCCGTAGATCGACGGATCGAAGAAGACCGAGTTGACCCGGAAGAGGGCTTCCGTGATGTTGCTCTGGTTCAGCTTCGGGTTCTCGAAGATGGTCTTGGTCTCGTACTGGTAGAAGCCGACGGCCGCGAAGACGAGCGCCATGGCCACGAGCTCGCCGTAGAGGATCCGGGCCCGCGAGCCCTGCCACGGCAGCCGTGCGATCGACACGGCGACGATCGTGAACGGCACGTAGAAGGCGAGCAGGTCGATCGCGGCCGTGTGCACGTCGACGCTCCAGCCGACCGAGAGGCCGATCCAGATCAAGTAGAGCGCGAGCGGCCACGACACGATGCCGAGCTCGCGCGTCCTCTCGTCGCCCTCCACGAGCTGCCAGAGCAGGAGCCCCGCGGCCCCGAGCGCGATCGCGTACAGCGGCACGAGGAGCGAGTGGCCGAGGAAGCCGACGCGGAACGGGACGAACGCGAGCGTCGCGAACGCGACGAGCCAGGGCTCGCGGCGGAAGAGCGAGGCGAGGAGCGGAGCGAGCACGATCGCTCCAGCGAGTGCGGCACCGAGCTCGGCCGCGCTCGCCGGCTTGAGCGATGCGACGAGCAGGATCGTGCCCACGCCGGCGTAACCGAGGCCGGCGATGCGATTGCGGCGGGTCCGCGCCAGGAGCAGGACGGCGAGGCCGATGCAGGCGATCGGGCCTGCGATCTCGGCGAGGCCGATCACTTGCCCCGCACCCGCACCACCGCGGTCCCGGCGTGGCCGTTCGCCTGCACGACGAGCCGGTACGTGCCCGGCGTCGTCGGCGCGCGCAACCGCAGGAGCTTCCCGCGCCCTGCGCCGTGCCGTAGTCCGAGGCGCCACGTGTAGCGCTTCGTCCCGGTCGCGACGTGCACGGCGAACCTGCGGCCGCTCGGCAATGTGAGCCGTCCCGGCGAGAGCTCGACGTAGCGGACGGTGACCGTGACCTGCTTGCGGGCACCGGCCGGAGTCTCGTTCCCGGCGAGATCCTGCGCACCGACCGAGAGGGCGTACGTACCGACGCGCAGCGACAGGCCGCCGCGCGTCCCCGCCCACTTGACCTTGTTGTGCGGCTGCGTCCGGCGGCCCACGATGATGCGGCGGCCGCCGAGGTACACGACCGCGTGTGCCGGCTCGCTGAAGGCGTAGTGGATCGCGACCGAGCGGCCCGGCCCGCCGAGGAGGACGGGCTTCGCGACGCTCGCGGAGAGCACTCTCGGCGCCTGCGTGTCGAGGATGATGTTGGTGGCGAAGGGAAACGTCTTGCGCGGAAGATGGACCCACGGGTGGTAGACCCCGTCCGGTGCCAGGCCGCCGGCATCGGTCCGCCCGTCCCACTCGAACTGCGTCGGAAGGCGAGCCTGCACGAACACCCCCGAGGCGATGGTCCGCACCGCATGGCCGGAGGCATCGACGATGGTGACGGTCACGTGGTCTGCGCGGCGAAGCTTGAGGCTGACCACGGCTGCGCCCGTCGCGCAGTGGCAGACCGGTGAGAAGACCTTCGTCGGAATCTGGATCCCCAAGATCTCGCTCTTCATCAGCTTGAGGTGCTCGGTGATCGCAAAGGCAGCAGCGGTGGCCACCAGCAGGCCCAGGAGGGTGACCGTCGTGAGAACCCGCTGCAAAGCCCGCCGATTCTACGGGCCCGTCGTTAACGAAGTTTCAGGCTCGCTCGGGTGTCGCGCGCGGCTCGCTGCCCCGGGGTGCGCCCAGCATGACGGAGGCGGTGTAGATCGCGAGCACGACGAAGAGCAGGCCGAGGCCGAAGCCGAGCACCCAGTTCGCCTCCGGCACGTTGAGCAGCTTGAGCCCGCTGATGATCAGGATCCCGCCGAGGCCGCCGCGGATCGTCAGATCCGGGAGGGTGAGCGTGTAACGGCTCGAGATCAAGATCCCCGGCACCGAGCCGAGGAGGAGCCACGCCGTCGCGTGGAGGTCGACGTCACCGATGATGAGGTGGCCGACGCCGGCGACCCAGAGGAGCGCTGCGGCGTGGAAGATGTCCGTGCCGACGATCCTCGGCATCGTCAGCGGATAGACGAGCACCATCATGAGCCCGAAGTACGTGCCGCTGCCGACGGACGTCAGGCCCACGATGAAGCCGAAGACCGCGCCCGTGGCCAGCGCGATCGCCCTGTCGCGGCTGCTCATGATGAACGGACGGTCGCTCGGCTGCACGCCACGCTTCACGAGCGACTTGGCGAGGAAGCCGCTGCCGCCGCCGACGAGCGCGGCGCCGATCGCGTAGCCCAGGATCGACTGCGCGTTCGAGATCTCGTTCCGGAGCACGTAGGAGACCGCGACGCCTGCGATCGCCAGCGGCCCCGAGCCGAGGAAGAGCCAGAACGCGAGGTGGCCGTGCACCGTGCTGAGACGGCGATGCCGGATCGCGCCGAACGACTTGAAGATCGCGCCGTGGAAGATGTCCGTCCCGACGGCATACGTCGGCTTGAAGCCGAAGACGATGATCAGGATCGGCGTCATGAGCGATCCGCCACCGACTCCGGTCAGCCCGACGATCAGGCCGAGGCCGAGGCCGGTGAGCGTGAACTGCCAGGTCATGAAGCGCTGACGATCATCCCGGCGCCGACCGTCTCGTTCGTCGCCTCGTCGATGAGCACGAAGGCGCCGGTCGCGCGGTTCTCCTCGTAGGGGTCGACGCACAGCGGCTCGGCGAGCCGCAGCCGCACGACGCCGATGTCGTTCAGCTCGAGCCGCTCCGGTCCAGCTACGTCGTCGAGCGTGTGGACGTCGATGCGCGAGACGAGCTCGTCGGCGACCGCGCGCACCGAGCGCGTCGTCTGCTTCACCGCGAGCCGCGCGCGCGGCTCGAGCGGCCGCTCGCTCATCCAGCAGACACGGGCCACGAGCTCGCGCGCCACAATGGGCGGATCGTCGGGATCGGCGAGCATGTCCCCGCGCGAGACGTCCAGGTCGTCGGCGAGCCGGATCGTCGCCGACATCGGCGGGACCGCCGCCTCGAGCGGCCCGTCGATCGTCTCCACCGCGTCGACCTGGGTCCTCAGTCCGGCCGGCAGGACGACGACCTCGTCGCCCGCGCTCCACACGCCGCCGGCGACCTGGCCGCCGTAGCCCCGGTAGTCGTGATGCTCGCTCGACATGGGCCTGATCACCCACTGCACGGGAAAGCGCCGGCTGTCGAGATCGCGGTCGGAGGCGATCTCCACGGTCTCGAGATGCTTCAGCAGCAGCGGCCCCTCGTACCAGGGCATGTTGGTCGAGGGCTCGACGACGTTGTCGCCCTGCAGCGCGGAGATCGGGATCACGCACAGGTCCGGGAGCCCGAGCTCCGTCAGCTCCGCGGCGATCTCGTGGAACCGGTCCTGCGACCAGTCGACGAGGTCCATCTTGTTGACCGCGACGACGGCGTGCGGCACGCGGAGGATCGAGAGGATGTACGCGTGGCGGCGGGTCTGCTCGACCACGCCTTGCCGGGCGTCGACCAGCACGATCCCGAGCTCGGCCGTCGAGGCGCCCGTCACCATGTTGCGCGTGTACTGGACGTGTCCGGGTGCGTCGGCGAGCTGGAAGCGGCGCCTCGGCGTGACGAACGAGCGGTAGGCGACGTCGATCGTGATCCCCTGCTCGCGCTCGGCGCGCAGGCCGTCGGTGAGGAGCGCGAGGTCGACGTACTCGTTGCCCCGCCGGCGCGAGACGTCCTCGATGTGCTCGAGCTGGTCGACGAAGATCTGCTTCGTGTCGTAGAGCAGCCGGCCGATGAGAGTCGACTTGCCGTCGTCGACCGAGCCGCACGTGACGAGGCGCAGCAGCTCTGTGCTCTGGGCCGCTTCAGAAGTAGCCAACGCGCTTCCGATCTTCCATTGCTGCTTCGGAGAAGCGGTCGTCGGCTCTGGTCTCCCCGCGCTCGGTCACGCGCGTTGCCGCGATCTCCTCCACGACCTCCTCGATCGTCGCTGCCCGAGACTCGACGCCTCCGGTGCACGTCATGTCGCCGACCGTGCGGAAGCGGACGGAGGTGACGAACGGATCCTCGCCCTCCATGCGCTCGACGTACGGCGAGGCCGCATAGAGCATCCCGTCGCGGCGGAAGACCTCGCGCTCGTGCGCGAAATAGATCGGCGGCAGCTCGAGCTGCTCCCGCGCGACGTACTGCCAGACGTCGAGCTCGGTCCAGTTCGAGATCGGGAAGACGCGCACGTGCTCGCCCTTGCGGACTCGCGTGTTGTAGAGGTTCCACAGCTCGGGCCGCTGCGCGCGGGGGTTCCACTGGCCGAAGTCGTCGCGGAAGGAGAAGATCCGCTCCTTCGCCCGGCTCCGCTCCTCGTCGCGGCGCGCGCCGCCGATTGCGGCGTCGAAGCCGTGCTCCTCGATCGCGTCGAGCAGCGTCGTCGTCTGCAGGCGGTTGCGCGAGGCGCGCGGGCCGGTCTCCTCGACGACGCGCCCCTTGTCGATCGACTCCTGCACCGACGCGACGACGAGCCGCTCCCCGAGCTCCGCGACGCGGCGGTCGCGGTACTCGATCGCCTCGGGGAAGTTGTGCCCCGTGTCGACGTGCATGATCGGGAACGGGAACTTGCCCGGCCTGAACGCTTTCTCGGCGAGCCGCAGGAGGACGATCGAGTCCTTGCCGCCGGAGAAGAGCAGCACCGGCCGCTCCCGCTCGGCCGCGACCTCGCGAAAGATGTGAACGGCCTCCGACTCGAGCTCGTCGAGGTGCGTGAGCGTCGGAATCGCGCGGGAGGTGCTCACAACTCGGACTCAACGCGCTCGGGAAGGAGATTGAGCTCCTCGAGCCGCTCGAGCACCGTCGCGGCCGTCTCCGAGGGCGTCCGGCCGGTCGTCTCGAGCCGCAGCTCCGGCTCGAGCGGCTCTTCGTACGGCGCCGAGACGCCCGTGAACTCCTCGATCTCGCCGGCGAACGCTGCCGCGTAGAGCCCCTTCGGATCGCGGCGCGCGCACTCCTCCAGCGGCGTCGCGACGTGGATCTCCACGAACGGCGCGTGCTGCTCGACGAGGCCGCGCGCATGGCGCCGCATCTCCTCGTAGGGCGAGATGGCCGAGACGATCACGACCGCGCCGGCGCGAGCGAGACGGGAGGCGACCCAGCCGATGCGGGCGATGTTCGTGTCGCGGTCCTCCTTCGAGAAACCGAGCCCTTTCGAGAGGTGGGTACGGACGATGTCGCCGTCGAGGTGGTCGACGACGAAGCCGCGGCGCTCGAGCTCCGGCTCGACGTTGTTCGCGATCGTCGTCTTGCCCGCTCCGGAGAGCCCCGTGAACCAGAGCACGAATCCACTCATGTGTGGAGCCCGCATTCGGTCCGCTCCGTTCCGGCCCAGCGCCCCTCGCGCCCCTTGCCGGGCTGCGTGGAATGCGTGTCGCCGATCGACTCGTAGCCCCGGTCGTGCAGCGGGTTGTAGGGCAACCCGCGCTCGCGGATGTACGCCCAGCAGTCGTCGTCCGTCCAGTCGGCGAGCGGATTCGCCTTCCAGAGCTCATGACGCTCGTCCCACCCGAGCTTCGGGGCGTCGGTGCGTGTTGGCGACTGGTCGCGGCGGATCCCGGTGATCCAGGCGTCGAGGTCGAGCAGCGCCCGGGTGAGCGGCTCGATCTTGGCGATCGAGAGGTAGAGGTCGGGGTTCGTGTCCCAGAGGCCGTCCTCGACCGGCGCGCCCTCGAACCGCTCGATCGTCGTCCCGTAGCGGCGCTCGAGCTCGCGCCAAAGCTCGTACGTCTCCGGGAAGAGGTGGTGCGTGTCGAGCGCGAAGACGCGCGCCTTCGGCTCGAGCTCGAACAGCATGTCGAGCAGCACCGACTCCTCCTTCTGGAAGGAGCACGCCAGCGCCACGCGGCCGGGGAACTCCTCGAGCAGAAGCTCGACGATCTTCTCCGCCGGCCACGACTCGACGTCAGCCGGCAGCTGCAGGCTCGCCACCGAGCAGCACCTCCTTCAACGTGTCGCTGCGCAGGCCGAGGCGGAGCGTCTCGAGCGCGATCACCTCGTCGGGCGGGATGTTTCCGAGGTTGACGTTCGTGCCGAAGTGCCTGATGAACCAGGCCTGGCTCTCGCGGCTCGGCGCCTCCCAGATCAGGGACTCGAACGGCACGGAGTGCTCGATCTCGTCGACGAGGCCGGTGCGGAGCTCGCCGCTCGGGCGGTAGATCCCGGCCGTCCCGCCCTCGCGGCCCTCGGCGATGACCCGCCAGGCGCCTGCGTCGAGTTCCTCTTGCATCCACTGCACCCAGAGGTACGGTGCGATGTTCACCTCGGCGTCCTTCGATCCGACCTCCGAGAGGACGGTGAAGTCGCGGGAGAAGTCGGCGATGAGCTCGAGCTTCCGCTCGCGCGGGATCTCGATCGTGCCGTCGGAGATCTCGACGTGCGAGAAGCGGTACTCGGTCAGCCACGCCTTGAACTCGTCCAGCCGTTCGCGTGCGTAGACCGCCTCGAACAGTGTGCCGCCGCAGACGACGGGGGTCTCGAAGTGCCGATAGAGCGCAATCTTCTTCTCGAGATTGTTCGTGACGTAACCGGTTCCCCAGCCGAGCTTGACGATGTCGACGAAGGCGCCGGCCGTGTCGAAGAGGCCCTCGATCTCACGCAGGTTCAGGCCCTTGTCCATGACGTGCGTGAGCCCGGTGCTGCGCGGCTTGCCCGGCCGCGTGGGCACTCCGAGGAATCCGTCTTCAAAGCCCGGCATCAACGGGATCTTACCTAATCGTTCGCATAGCGATCGCTTATCTCGTGGCGCTGCTGGCGACTCCGGACCTGCCTCAAAGAGCCATCTTGATTGTCAAATCTGGCAACGCTAGCGTGGCCCCCGCATCCGCCCAGTGAACGACAGGAGGTCACGATGTCCGTACGACGCACAGCACTTCTCGCGATGCTCCTCGCAGCCCTGGCGGGGATCCTCGGCTCGGCGCCACCGGCGCTCGCGCTGACCGAGATCCCTCCACCACTTCCGCCCGACCAGGCCCAGGCTTTCGCGGCCGCGGGCGCCGACGTCCCGTACGGCTCTTCGACCTCGTACGTCGACGGGCAGACGGCACTCAACGCGTCCACCCTCCCCGGCGCCGTGACCTCGATCGAGCCTGGCGTCTCGGCATACGCTGCCGTCGGCCTCGCGCCGCTGTACGAGGGCAACATCATCTCGGCGACCAGGCCGGTGTGCTGGGCCAGCGCCGCCTGGAGCCAATGG
Source organism: Gaiellaceae bacterium (assembly GCA_035653435.1). Classification (GTDB taxonomy): domain Bacteria; phylum Actinomycetota; class Thermoleophilia; order Gaiellales; family Gaiellaceae; genus Palsa-739. The sequence goes on along the minus strand of DASRBY010000039.1, from coordinate 18,619 downwards.
GGAATCTGGCCGTACCAGCAGCGCATCACCGACACGACGTACTGGTGCGCGGTCTTCGGCAGCCACATCACCTACCGCACCTCGACCACGACGGCATCCGGCACGCTCTGCGGAGTCAGCTGGCGCGCGGGCGCGCTGATCGGCGGTGGTGTCGGGCCCGGCTACACGTATTTCACGAACCGTGCCTCGGCCGGCTTCGCCTGCCCGACGACGATCCCGTGGATCGTGATCCACACCTCGCACCATGAGGACGTGAAGCGGACCTCTCGTGGCGTGACCACCCTCGTCGGCTCGGGCTGAGTGGTCCTAGTAGACGTCCCGCAAGAGCTGCTCGATCTCCGCCGGGCTCGCAGGCTTGGGGTTGGCGAGGTTCCCGCCTCGCTCGGCCGCCGAGGCTGCGAGCCCGGGGAGATCGGCCTCGGGTACGCCGAGCTCGCCGAGCCGGGTCGGCCCCGCGAGCGCACTGAGCTCCTCGGCGCGCCCGGCGGGATCGTCCGGTGCGCCGACCGCCTCGCCGAAGCGGGCCACCGCTGCGGGGGCGAAGGCGGCGTTGAAGCGGAGGACCGGCGGCAGGCAGATCCCGTTGAGCGTTCCATGCGGAAGCCCGTAGCGCCCACCGATCGCCTGCGCCACCGCATGCGCGAGCGCGAGCATCGAGCCGGCGAGCGCGGCCCCGCCCTCACAGGCGCCTCGGAGGAGTTCCGTCCGCGCCTCGAGATCTTGCGGCGCAGCGACGACGCGGGGCAACCAGTCCGAGATGAGGCGGGCCCCGGCCAGGGCGTGCTCGTCGGCCGCGGGGTCGTGCCCTTGCACGTACAAGGCTTCGGCGCAATGGGCGAGCGCGTTCATCGCGGTGCCCACGCTGGTCTCCGCGGGCAGCCCTAGCGTCAGCTCCGGCTCGTAGACGATCGCGGTGGGATGAGCGCCGCCACCCCCTCCCCGCATCCGCCGCTCGGGATCGCGGACGCCGAAGTAGCCCGTCCACTCGGCGCCGACGTAGGTGGTCGGCACCGAGACGAGCGGCACACCTGTAGCGGCGGAGATCGCCTTGCCGAGGTCGATCGCGCTTCCGCCGCCGACGGCGAGCACGCCGTCCGCGCCCCGTGCAGCAGCGACGGCCTCCGCGAGGCGGTCCGAGGGAACCTCCTGCCACCGCGACGCCGGCTCGACCGGGAGCTCGAGCGATTCCCAGCGCGCGCTCGCGACGAGGAACGGCGACGAGACGCCGGCTTCCGCACAGGCTTCTGGCAGCGAGGCGAGCCCCCAGCGAACGATCACGCCAACCGCTCGCGCGCGAAGTAGACGAACTCCTGCGCGACGCGGGTCTCCGCGCGGCCGGCCGCCCGCGCGAGCTGGACGTCGCGCGCCGGCTCGAGCCCCTGGACTCGCGCAACGGCCAGCGCTCCCGCGGCGAGATCCCCCTCGATCGCAATGCGCGAGATGAACGTCGCCCCGAAGCCGCCGAGGACGGCGGCGCGTGCCGACTCCTGCAGCCCGAGCTCGAGCTTCACGTTCAGGTCGCGCAGCCGAAGACCGAGCTCGCGCAGCTCCTCCTCGACCATCTGCCGAATCCCGGCTCCTTCCTGCATGAGCACGAGGGGCTCGGCCTTCAGCTCCTCGAGCGTCAGGCTCTTGCCGGCGCGCTTGTGGCCGGCTGGGACCGCCAAGACGACCTCGTCGCGGTAGAAGGGCTCGAACGAGACGCCGCGGTGGCGGCCGCCGGCTCCGACGACGCCGAGCTCGAGCTCGCGACGCCCTACTTGCTCGACGACCGTGTGCGTGTCGGACACGGTCAGCGCGACGTGAACCTGCGGATGGAGCTGCTGGAACTCGCCGAGCAGGCCGGGAAGGACGCTTCCGCCGGGACCGGTGGAGGCGCCGATCTCGAGCCGGCCCTTGAGCTCGCCCTCAGCCTCCTCGCCGAGATCCGCGAGCACCTGCTCCTCGAGCGCGAGGAGCCGCTGCGCTCCGCGGTAGAGCCGCAGCCCGGCCTCGGTCGGCTCGACCCGTCGGCCCGAGCGATCGAGAAGCTGCTGACCGATTCGCTGCTCGAGCGACCGGATCTGCAGGCTGACCGCGGGCTGGGTAACGCCGAGCTGATCGGCGGCCTGCGAGAAGCTGCGGTGCTGCACGACCGCGCAAAAGGCCGCGAGCTGCTTCGTGTCCATAAGTCCACCTTATAGCTGACTTTGCTCCCCGGAAGCTCGTCCGCGCTTTACGATCGAGCGCGTGCCAGACTCGACGCGGATCGAGGACACGCTCATCCGCGGCTATCGCCGGCTCGCGCTCGAGACGCCGTCGCGGCCGCGCGACGTGGTCCTCCGCGTCCTGGACGTCCTGCTCTCATCGCTGTTCCTCCTGCTCTCGCTGCCGGTCTCGCTCGCGATCGCCGCGCTCGTGCTCGTGACGAGCGGGACACCAATCCTCTACCGCGGCGAGCGCGTCGGCCGCGGCGCGCATGTCTTCACGATGTACAAGTTCCGCACGCTCCGTCGCGGCGCGGAGACGCGGCTGGGGCCGTATCTCGGGGAGGAGCTCGTGCAGCGCACGCAGGCCGAGTTCACGCCGGTGGGGCGCTGGCTCAAGGCGACCCAGCTCGACGAGATCCCGCAGTTCGTGAACGTGCTGCGCGGAGACATGAGCCTCGTCGGGCCGCGGCCGATCCGTCCCGTCTTCTTCGACGAGCTCGCGCACGAGCTGCCCTCGTACTGGCAACGGCTCGTCGTGCGGCCGGGGCTGACGGGCTTCGCGCAGGTACGGCGCGGCTACGAGACTTCGATGGGCGAGAAGCTCGCCCACGATCTCGAGTGGATCGCCGACCGGTCGGTGCGCCTCTATCTGCGCACCGTGGTCGCCACCGCCTGGCGCGTGCTCAAGCAGTCAGTCGGAGGACTGACCGGCAGGCACGCCTAAGGTAGGGCCGTGTGCGGCATCTGCGGGATCGCGACCACGCACGGCCTCGCGGACGTCGAGGCGCTGCGCGCGATGAGCGACCTGCTGGCGCATCGAGGCCCCGACAGCCACGGCGAGCACGTCGACGGCGGCCTCGCGCTGGCCGCGCGGCGCCTCTCGATCCTCGACCTCGAGCACGGCGACCAGCCGATCGCGAACGAGGACGGAAGCTGCCTCGTCGTCCAGAACGGGGAGATCTACAACTATCCGGAGCTGCGCGCTGAGCTCGAGAGCGCGGGGCACGAGCTGCGCACGCGCTGCGACACGGAGGCGCTCGTCCATCTCTACGAGGAGCACGGCACCGCCTTCGCCGAGCGGCTGCGCGGAATGTTCGCCGTCGCGATCTGGGACGCGGGCCGGCGCCGACTCGTCCTCGCGCGCGACCGCTACGGGATCAAGCCGCTCTACTACCGGCACCGCGACGACGAGCTGCGCTTCGCCTCGGAGCTCCGGGCGCTCCCACGCGGCGGGATCGACGTCGACGCGCTCGAGGCATTCCTCGCGTTCAACTCCGTCCCGGCGCCGTACTCGATCTTCCGCGAGGTCCGGAAGCTGCCGGCAGGACACGTCCTCGTCTGGGAAAACGGCACGATCTCGCTCGAGCGCTACGCGCGGCCGGGCCCCGTGAGCGAGGCCGAGCTGCGGACAGGAGACGAGGCGGAGCTCGTGGAGGAGCTGCGCGCCCGGCTCCGCGACTCGGTGCGGGCTCATCTCCTCTCCGACGTGCCGGTCGGCGTCCTGCTCTCCGGCGGCGTCGACTCGGCCGCGCTCGCCGCGCTCGCAGCGCAGGAGACGCCGGAGCCCGTGCACACGTTCACGATCGGCTTCGCGGAGCGGAGCTTCGATGAGCGCGCCGACGCGCGACTCGTGGCCGAGCGCTACGGCACCGACCACCACGAGCTCCTCGTCCGGCCCGAGCCCGAGCTGCTGCTGCGGGCCCTTGCGGAAGCGTTCGACGAGCCGTTCGCCGATTCGTCGGCCCTGCCCACCTACCTCGTCTCGCAGCTCGCGGCCGAGCACGTCAAGGTCGCGCTCTCGGGCGAAGGCGGGGACGAGCTGTTCGGCGGCTACTACACGTATGCCGCCGACCTCGTGGCCGACCGGCTGGCGCCGCTCGCGAGAGCCGTGCGCCCGCTCGTCGAGGCGCTGCCGGCCTCGAGCCGCAAGGCGAGCCTCGACTACAAGGCGAAGCGCTTCGTCCGCGCTGCCCACCTGCCGCCGCTCGAGCGGCACCACGGCTGGAAGGAGATCTTCTCCCCTGACGCACGCGCCGAGCTGACGGGCCGCCGCACCGCGTTCGATCCGCTCGACGTCTACCGCGCCCGGTACGAGGAGACCGCGGGCTCGCCGCAGCTCGCGCGGCTGCAAGACGTCGACTTCGGGGTCTACCTCGTCGACGACCTGCTCGTGAAGACCGACCGCGCCTCGATGGCGCACTCGCTCGAGGCTCGCGTCCCGTTGCTCGATCCGCTGGTGACGAACCTCGCCTTCGCGCTGCCGACCCGCCTGAAGGTGCACGGCCTGGCGAAGAAGGTGTTGCTGCGCAAGGCGGTCGAGCCGCTGCTGCCGGCCGAAGTCGTGCACGGGCGCAAGCGCGGCTTCTCGATCCCCGCCGCCGCGTGGCTTCGCGGCGAGCTGGAGCCGTTCGCACGCGAGACGCTGGCGGCGGAGAGCTTGCGCCGCCAGGGCTTCTTCCAGCCGGAGCCGGTGACGCGGCTGATGGACGAGCACGTCGCGGGCCGGGAGGACTGGAGCCGCCAGCTCTGGGGCCTGCTCGCGTTCACCCTCTGGTACGAACGCCACGTCGAGCAGGAGCCGCCGCGGCTCGAGTCGGCGCGGATGGAGGCCCTGGCAGCGTGAAAGTCTGGATCGACATCACGGCGCCTGCGCATGTGCTCGTCTTTCGGCCGCTCGTCGAGATCATGCGCGGCCGCGGTGACGAGGTCGCGATCACCGCGCGCGACTACGCGCAGACGCTCCAGCTGCTCGAGCTGCACGGGCTGGAGGCCGACGAGGTGGTCGGGCGGCACGGCGGCCGGTCGCGGCTGCAGAAGGCGCGCCAGATGACGCACCGGCTCGGAGCGCTGCGCCGGTGGGCTCGCTCGCGCGACTTCGACGTCGCGCTCGCCCACGGGTCGCACGAGCTCACGATCTCGGCACGACGGCTGGGGATCCCGAGCACGACGACGTTCGACTACGAGTTCGCCACCCTCCAGCACCAGCTCGGCTGCCGCGCGGCCACCCGGGTCGTCGTGCCCGCCGCGATTCCACCTGAGCGGCTCCGGCCGTACGGCGTGCAGCCGCCGAAGCTCGTCCAGTACCCCGGCCTCAAAGAGGAGTACTACCTCGCCGACTTCGAGCCCGACCGGTCGCTGCTCGAGCGGTTCGGCGTCGACCCGGAGCGGGTGCTGGTCGTCCTGCGGCCGCCGCCCGACGTCTCCCTCTATCACCGCCACTCCAACCCGCTCTTCCCGCAGACACTCGAGCACCTCGGCCGCTCGGCCGACGTGCACGCGATCGTGCTGCCGCGGACGGAGGAGCAACGCGCGTACGTGAGCGGGCTCGCCTTGCCGTCGGTGATCCTCCCCGAGGACGCGGTCGATGCGCAGAGCCTCATCGCGCTCGCCGACCTCGTCGTCTCGGCGGGCGGCACGATGAACCGCGAGGCGGCGGCGCTCGGGGTGCCGGTCTACACGACGTACGGCGGACGACTCGGAGGCGTCGATGAAGAGCTGATCCGGGAGGGCCGGCTCAAGCCGCTCACCGACCCGCGCGCGCTCGAGCTGACGAAGCGCGACGAGGCGGCGGCGACGCGGGTCCGCCGCGACCCAGCGGAGATGCTGCGGCTGCTGCTGTCGGCTCTAGATGCCTAAGCTGCGAGCTCAGCGATCCGAGCGAGCAGCTCGGCTCCATACCGCTCGAGCTTCGCCGGGCCGATCCCCGGCACAGCCGCCAGCTCGGCGAGCGTCCTCGGCGTCCGCGCGGCCAGCTCCGCCAACGTCCGGTCGTTGAAGACGACGAACGCGGGCACCTCGTCGGCGCGCGCCCGCGAGAGGCGCCACTCCCTGAGCGCCTGCACCGCGGGAGTCTGCTCGAGCTTCGGCCGCTCGCGCTTCGGGAGCGCAGGCGCGGCGGCACGCACGCCGAGCTCGTCGAGGAAGCGGCTCGGCCGCCCTTCCCACGTCACGAGCAGATGCCGCTTCGCGCGCGTCAACCCCACGTAGAAGAGGCGCCGCTCCTCCTCCACGTCGCCGCGGCGAATCGGTAGCTCACCCTCCGCCACATGCGGCAGGAAGACGGCCTCCCACTCGAGCCCCTTCGCCCGGTGGAGCGTCAGCAGATGGACGCCGCGGCCGGCGCTCTCCCCGAAGCGTTCGTGGAGCGACGCGACGAAGCCGTCCACCTCTCCGTCGAACTCCTCCGCGAGCCGCACGAGCCGCGCCAGGTCCGCCTGCCGTGTGTGCTCGCGCTCGCCGAGCTTGTCCGGAACCTCCGCGAGTAGTCCCTGGCGCGCTGCGAGCTCGCGCACGACGACCCCGGCCGAACCGCGGCGCCCGCGAAGCCCCTTGAGCAACTGGCGCGCGCCGTCCCGCGCGAGCAGCGAGGCGCCCTGGAACGGGAGCGACGCGTCGTGGAACGCCTCCTCGAACTCGGTCGTCCGCGCGTTCGTCCGAACGAGTACCGCCATCTCTTCGAGCGGAAGCCCGGCGGCGTGCAGCTGCCGGACGTGCGCGACCACGTCCAGCCCGGGGCCGATGATCGGTTCCGGCCCGGCCGGAAGCGTCGGCGCGAGCGTCTTCGCCGAGCCCCCGAGCCGCGGCACGAGCCGGTTCGCGAGCTCGAGCACCTGCGGCGTCGACCGGTAGCTCCGCTCGAGCCGCACCACCCGAGCGTGTGGGAACCGCCGCGGCAGCGCGAGCAGCCAGTCGGCGCTCGCCCCGGTGAAGCCGTAGATGGCTTGGTAGTCGTCGCCGACGGCGCAGAGCTCGTCCCGCTCGCCGAGCCAGAGGTCGAGGAGCGCCTGCTGCAGGAGATTGACGTCCTGGTACTCGTCGACGGTGAAGGCGCGCCAGCGCTCGTGCACCGATGCGCGCGCGTGCTCGTCCTCCTCGAGCAGCTGCACCGTCCTCCCGAGCAGGTCCTCGAAGTCGAGCAGCTCCTCCGTCTGCTTCCGCCGCTCGTACTCGCGGAAGACGCGCCGCATGAGATCGGGCGGGATCGGCGGCTCGTGGTCGCCCAGCCCGTCGAAGTAGGTCTCGGGCGTCAGACGCCGGTTCTTCGCCCACTCGACCTCGGTCGCCAGGTCGCCGGCCGGGCGGAAGCGATACGCGCCCGGCAGCCCGTTGCCGATGCGGCGGAGGAGGACCGCTTTCGAGGCGAGGATGCGGACGGGGTCCCCGTTGAAGCGACACAGCAGGGCGAGCGCGGCCGAGTGGAACGTCGATGCGCGCACGCCTTCGACCCCGAGGCCACGCAGACGCGAACGCAGCTCGCCGGCTGCCTTGTCCGTGAACGTGACGGCGACGATCTGCTCCGCGGGGAACGCGCCGCTCGCGACCTGCCAGGCAATCCGCCGGGTGATCGTGGTCGTCTTCCCCGTGCCGGCTCCGGCGAGGATGCACAGCGGACCCCGCGTGGTCTCCGCCGCCGCGCGCTGCTCGGGATTCAGGCCTGCGAGGATCGTCGCGGCGTCCAGAGGGCGGACGCTACTGGCGCGACCGGCCGACTACCGTGACCGAAGCTTCAGAAGTTCGTGTCGCGCGTCAGGCGGGGCTCGATCTCGAGCTCCGGCGGCGGATCGACGGCAGTGCGCGGCGTCGGCGCGGTGAGCCGACGCGGCTTTTGCACGACGTTCCGGAGTTTCCCCACCACCTCGAGCGTGTCGCCCTCGTCGGCGAGGCGCTCGAGCTCGGCGAGCTCGCCCTCGAGCCAGTCGGGATCGACCGGAGGACGGCTCAGCCGCATGATCTTCGGGTGCGCCGTCGCTCCGACGGAGTCGTCGTCGCTCCAGAGCTCCTCGTGGATCTTCTCGCCGGGCCGAGAGCCGACGAACGCGATGCGAACGTCCCGCGGGCCCGAGGTGGGGTCGTCGGGAAGCCGCGGCTCCTTGCCCGAGAGGCGGATCATGTTCTGTGCGAGATCGACGATCCGCACCGGCTCGCCCATGTCGAGCACGAAAACCTGGCCGCGGCCTCCGATCGCACCCGCCTGCACGACGAGCGACACCGCTTCCGGGATCGTCATGAAGTACCGCGTCATCTCCGGATGGGTCACGGTCACCGGCCCGCCGCGCTCGATCTGCTTGCGGAAGATCGGGATGACGCTGCCCGAGGAGTTGAGGACGTTGCCGAAGCGCACGGCCACGAAGCGGGTCGCCACGTCCCGGCGATGGCCGAACGACTCGACGATCCATTCGCAGAGCGCCTTCGACTGTCCCATCACCGTCTTCGGGTTGACGGCCTTGTCCGTGGAGATGAAGACGAACCGCTCGACCGCGAACTCCGCCGCGAGCTCGACGAGGATGCGCGTGCCCACCACGTTGTTGCGCACGGACTCGAGCGGGTGGGTCTCGAGCATGGCCACGTGCTTGTACGCGGCCGCGTGGAACACCACCGTCGGCTGGTACTTCTCGAACACCTCGCGCCGGAGCGCCTTCCGGTCCTTGACGTCGATCAGCTTCGGCAGCGCGGCTGTGAAGTCGCGCTCGGTCACGAGCTCGCGCTCGATCTCGAAGAGGGGGCCCTCGGCGTTGTCGACGAGGATCAGTCGGGACGGCCTGACGCGGGCGATCTGGCGACAGAGCTCCGAGCCGATCGAGCCGCCGGCGCCCGTCACGAGGACGGTGTGTCCCTCGAGGTACGCGGCGACCTCGTGGAAGTCGACCTCGACCTGCTCGCGGCCGAGCACGTCCTCCACCTGCACGGGGCGGATCTGGCCCGCGAGATTGAGATCGCCCGAGATGAGCTCGTAGAGCCCCGGCAGCGTCTTGACCACGATCCGCAGCTGCTGCGCGATCTCGAAGATCCGGCGGCGTACCTCGCCGGAGACAGACGGCATCGCGATCAGCACCTCGTCCGGCCGGTGCTCGCGCAGGATGTGTTGCAGCTCGTCGAGCGTGCCGAGCACCCGGACGCCCAGGATCCGCGTGTGGCGCTTCCGCGGATCGTCGTCGACGAAGCCGATCGGCGTGTAGTCGATCATCCGCGAGCGCTGCATCTCCTGCACGATCAGGCGGCCCGCGTCGCCCGCTCCGACGACGATGACCTCCTTCCCGCGCGCCACCATGGCCAGGGGCCGCTCCATGACCGTGCGCGCGAGTAGGCGCGAGCCCGCGACGAGGGCGAGCGTGAGGAGCAGATCGATCGCGGCGATCGACCTCGGCAGACGCAGGGTGTGGTACGGCGCAGCGAGGTAGACGGTCACGTCGGCCACGAGGCAGGCGACGACCACGCCGCGCGCGGCCGCCCACATGTCGCGGATAGAGACGTAGCGCCACCAGCGGTTGTAGAAGCCGAAGGCGATGAAGACGAGAAGCTTGATCCCGACGACGAGCAGGATGGTCCGGTCGAGCAGGCGCGAGTAGATGAGGTTCGGGCCGTGGTCGAAGCGGAGCTGGAAGGCCAGCCACCACGACGCCGCGACGATCGCCGCGTCGACGATCAGCTGCCAGAGCCGGTGCGGCGAGAGCAGCTGGCGCATCGGGCTCACACCCGGCTCGGGACGGCCGAGCGCACGACGTCGACCACGCGCTCCTGCGCCTCGACCGGGATCCCCGGCCACAGCGGCAGCGAGAAGTTCTCGGTGCCGGCCTGCTCGGTCGCGGGCAGCGAGCCCGCCTCGTAGCCGAGGTAGCGGAGCGAGGGCTGCAGGTGGAGCGGCGTCGTGTAGTACGTCGCCGAGCCGATGCCGGCCTCGGACAGCGCGGTGCGGATCGCGTCGCGCTCGCGCGAGCGACAGACGAAGAGGTGGTACACGTGGCCCGGGTCGTCCTGCGGGATCTCCACGAGCTCGTCGAGACCGAGCTCGGCGTAGCGGGCCGCGGCTGCCCGGCGCGCCTCGTTCCAGCCGGCGAGCTCGGACAGGAAGACACGCAGAAACGCCGCCTGGAGCTCGTCGAGGCGCGAGTTGTAGCCGACGAGATCGAAGGCCGTCTTGTCGCGCGAGCCGTGGAAGGAGAGGAGCTTGACGCGCTCTGCGAGCTCGTCGTCGTTCGCCGTCACGAGACCTCCGTCGCCGAGGCAGAAGAGATTCTTGGTCGGATAGAAGCTGAAGGTGGAGATCGCGCCTTGCTGCGCAACGCCGGGCGCGCCGAACGCCTGCGCCGCGTCCTCGAGCACGGCAACGCCCAGGTCGACGAGCGGCCGGACGTCCAGCATTCGGCCGAAGAGGTGGACGGGAATGATGGCCCGCGTCCGGGGGGTCACCTTCGCGGCGGCGTCCTCGAGATCGAGGTTGAGCGTCACCGGGTCGATGTCCGCGAACACCGGCGTCGCCCCCCGGCGCACGACCGACTCGGCCGTTGCGTAGAACGTGAATGCCGGACAGATGACCTCGTCACCGGGGCCCACGCCGAGCGCGTCGAGGGCGAGCACCAGCGCGTCGGTTCCGTTGGCCACGCCGATCGCATGCTTCACGCCGAGGTAGGCGGCCGCCTCCTCCTGGAACGCCCAGTAGTTCGCGCCCCGGATGAAGTCGCCCTGCTCGAGGACCTCGCGGAAAGCGGCCTCGAGCCGCGAAATCAGCGGCTTGTACTCGGCTCCGACGTCAACGAGTGGAATCGTCTGCACGCGGCGTCACTCTAGCGGCGGCCATCCGTCGGTAGATCAAATACGCGAGCGCCGCGACGATGCCTGCCCCGATCGCGTACTCGACGTAGCGAAAGTCGTGCTCGAACCGCTTGTAGCTCGTCCCGAGGGCGTAGCCGATCCCGACGAAGGCGAAGGACCAGAGAGCAGACCCGACCAGGGTCAGGCCCAGGAACGGCGCAAGCGGCATCTCGAAGATGCCGGCCGGAATCGCGACGAACGAGCGGAGCACGGGGATCATCGTCCCGAAGAGCACTCCGGGCCGGTCCCAGCGCTCGAACCAGGCGTCGGCCCGGTCGAGCCGGTCCGGCGTCACGTGCAACCAGCGACCCCGATGCTCGAGCAGCTCCCGGCCGCCGAAGCGCCCGACGAGCCAACCGACGAGGCCGCCGGCGAGATAGCCGATCGTGGCCGCGATTGCGACAGCCACGTACGCCCCCGCACCGACGCCGACGTGGGAGCCGAAGACCGAGACGCCTGTGGCACCTGAGAAGACGCCGGCGGCGACGGCCCCGCCCACAAGCGCGACGAGCTCGCTTCCCGCGGGGAAGACCGCCCCGAGCGCAAGCAGGCCGAACACGGCGTAGACGCCGTGGTGGGCGACTTGCGAGGTGAAGCTGGCCGAGACGCTCGCGAGGAGCACTCGGGCGAGTCTAGTGACGCTTGTGAGCGTGGAATGAGAAGGGCGCCGCGAGCGAGCTCGTCCCGACGGAGCTCGTCGCCTGCACGACCACCTGGTAGCGGCCCCCCGAGGCCCAGCGCCCGTCGCTTCGGCCGCTCCACGTCAACTGCTCCGGGCCTGCCGGCAGAGCGCGCGAGAGGAGAGTCGCCACCGGCACGCCGGTCGGGCGCTCGACCTGGACGAGGACCGTCGCCGGCCGCGTCAGCCGGAAGCTCGCAGTCGGCAGGCCACGCGAACCGAGGCCGACCGATAGGGACGAGAGCGTGTCGTCGAGGGAGAACGTGCGCTGCGCGCTCGTCGTGACGCTGCGATCGTCGGTCGCGGTGACGGCGAACGTCCATTCCCCCTCGGGCGCGAGCGAGCCGGCTTCGCTGCCGTTCCAGGCAAAGGTGTGCACTCCGGGCTGCTCCGCCGCGTTCGCGAGGGTGATCTTCGAGCCGCCGGGACCCGTGATTGTGGCGACGACCTGCGAGGCGCGGGCCAGCCGGTAGGACAGCGTCTCGCTGTCCCCCACCCCGTCGCCGTTGGGCGAGAGCACCGGGGTCGACGGGGGCGGCGCGTAGACGCCGGTGTACGTGAGGACGAGGGCGTCGGAGACCTTCGGAACGGTGCCGCTGGAGGGTCGCGTGAGGAGCGAGCCGTCGAACGCGATTCCGGCAGGGGACCCGGAGCCGAGGGCGTAGGCGGTGACGGCCCCGAGCCGGGAGAGCTCGACCGCGAGCTCGTAGTTCGACATGCCGATGCTGTACGCCGCCTTCGTCCCCTCGGCCCCGACGAGGACGATGCGGCCGTCTGCGAGCTGGCCGACCGCGCCGCGCGGCCGGCGGCTGTTCAGCTGGGGGTAGCCGGACGATTGGCTCGCGCGGAAGATCGGCTTGCCGTCCCGCACGAGCTGCGGGCCGCCGCCGATCGCGCCCACGAAGCCGTTCCAGTCGGGCGAGAGCGAGAGGATGGCCTCGATCTGCTGCCCGACCGGGGCTTCCGCCGCCAGCTCGGCCTTCGACACCGCGCCGCGCCCGACAAGGACGGCCCCGCCCGGCGGGATCGGCGTCGGCCCGGCATTCGCGACCTGGGTCACGGTGCCGTCGAGCGGCCCGTCCAGCGTCGCAGGCGGAAACGAGCCGATCACCGCCTCGACGACCCCCGACTCCCGCGGAGTCGCCGACCCGTAGGCCGGCGTGTACAGCGTGAACTTCCCCGAGGCAGGCGTGTTCAGGAGCAACGGCCTGCGCTGGCCGTTCCCTTGCCAGATTCCGGCGAAGGACACGTGAGCCGTCGCCAGCGATCCGTCAGCGCCGATGCCGAGACTCGAGCGGCCGGCGGCCGGCGCGCTCTCGAGCACACCGTTCTGCATGAGGAGCCCGCTCGGGGCACCGGTCGTGCGGTCGAAGTAGTCCCCGTCGATCGCCACGGACGTCGCGGCGCCGGCGATCCGGGTGTCGAGGCGCGTGAGCGGCTCCGTTCCGGTGAGAACGTTGTTCGACAGCGCCGGGGCGAGCGAGTAGACCTCGCCGTCGGGCTTCGGCGCGGTCACGACGTCGAGGACGATCGGACCGCGCGAGGTGAAGTCGACCTCGCGCGTGTAGGTCACGCCGGGCATGAGGACGGACGTCGAGACAGACTCCTGTCTCGGTCGACGCGGCGAGCCGGTCGCCGCCGAGACGACGATTGCCGCTAGGAGCGCCGCCGGCATGGCGGCGACCATGATCTTCCGAATGGCGAGCACGACCCCCCGGCAGGTTAGCGTGGCCCGGATGAAGCCCTCGCTCGACCAGCAGGTCCTGTCAGCCGTCGGCGGTCATCCGGCGGTTCGCACCATCGATCTCGCAGGCTCACGAGCCGAAGGACGAGCGACGGCGTTCTCGGACTGGGACTTCCTCGTAACGACGGACGACTTCCCCGCACTCGCCCGCGACCTGCCTTTGCTGTGCGCGCCGCTCGCTCCCCTCGCGGCGCAGTGGGACCCGCTCAGCCCAGAGCAGTGCTGGATGCTCATGCTCGCAGGCCCGGCGAAGGTCGACGTGATCTTCCCGGACGAGCCGCACGAGCTCGAGCCGCCCAGGGCGCCGACCCGGGAGAACCTCGCGGACGTGGACCGCCACTTCTGGGACTGGGTGCTCTGGCTGCGGAGCAAGCAAGAGTCCGGGAAGCGCGAGTTCGTGGCCGCCGAGCTCGAGAAGCTCTTCGAGTACTTGCTCACTCCGCTCGGCGCGACCACCCGTCCCGACTCGGTGGTGGAGGCGGTGGCCGTCTACCGGGAGGCGCGGGGCGCTACCGAACGTCGTTTGGGCGTCGAGGTGCCGCGCGAGCTCGAAGAAGCGGTCGCTAGTACCGTGCTCGCCTAGGCCCAGACCTTGACCGGCCGGTACAGCGTGTCGCGCTGGACTGCGGTCTTCCCGAGCGAGCGGATGAGATGGACGAGCTCCTCCGCGCTCGTTCGGTGGGTCGTCCCCGCAGCCGAGACGACGTTCTCCTCGATCATGACGGAACCGAGGTCGTCCGCCCCGAAGCCGAGCGCGACCTGGCCGATCTTCTTCCCCTGCGTCACCCACGACGAGCCGATGTGCGGGACGTTGTCGAGGTAGATCCGCGTGACGGCCTGGGTCAGTAGGTAGTCGAAGGAGGTCGGACGCGCCTCGACCGGCACGAGCGAGACGAGCCGGTTGCCGTCGTCCTGGAACGTCCACGAGAAGAACGCGCGGAAGCCGCCCGTCTCGTCCTGCAGCTCGCGGATCCGGCGCAGGTGCTCGACGCGCTCCTCGACGGTCTCGACGTGGCCGTACATCATCGTCGCCGTCGTCGAGATCCCCAGCCGGTGGGCGTCGCGCATGACTCCGAGCCATTCCTTCGTCTTCACCTTCTTCGGGGCGATGATCTCGCGCACGCGGTCGACGAGGATCTCGGCGCCGCCGCCGGGAATCGAGTCGAGGCCGGCGTCGCGCAGCCGCGCGAGCGTCTCGGGCACGGTCAGCTTCGAGCGGCGCGCCGCGTGCACGATCTCCGACGGCGAGAGCGCGTGGAGGTGGATCGGGTAGCGCGCCTTGATCGAGGAGAACAGATCCTCGTAGTAGTCGACGCCGAGGTCGGGATGGTGGCCGCCCTGCATGAGGAGGCCGGTGCCGCCGAGCGCGAGCGTCTCCTCGATCTTCTTGAAGATGACCGGCTTCGGGAGGAGGTAGCCCTCGCGGCGGTCGCCCGGCCTGCGGTAGAAGGCGCAGAAGTCGCAGTCGGTGACGCAGACGTTCGTGTAGTTGAGGTTGCGGTCGATGATGAACGTGACCCGCTCCGGATCGTGGAGCCGGTTCCGGATCTCGTTCGCGGCGCGTCCGACGGCGACGAGGTCGCGCGAGCGGAGGAGCTGGATCGCGTCTTCGTCGGTGATGCGCTCGCCCTCGACCGCCTTGTCGAGGATCTCACGCAACGGCGGCACCCGCCGTCTGGACGAAGCGCAGCTCGGGCACCGTCTCGAGCAGGCCGGCGTCTCGGGCGAGCTCGAGGAACGTGTAGAGGCCGGCCCGCTCGCGCGGGCCGAACCGGTAGCGGAGCTTCTCGAAGTAGCGCGCGAGGAAGCCGGCCGGATAGCCGTACCGCTCGGCCGCCTCGTAGGCGAGCTGCTGCGGCTCGGCGCGGGCGAGCCTCACCGACGAGACGAGCGCGTCCTCGAGCTCGGCGAGCCCCTCCGCGAGCGGCTCCGGGCACGCCCAGACCGCGAACACCATCGGCAGCCCCGTCCGCTCGAGCCACAGCCGGCCGAGGTCGTGGTGCGGCGTCGGATCCTCGAACGCCGAGCGCAGCGCGGCGTCGCCGATGAGGAGCTTCGCCTCGGCCTCGCCCGCGTCGTAGGCGTCGAGAGGAGCCTGCTCGGCCTCCGGCAGCAGCACCTTCGTGAGCGCGACCGAAGTGGCGGACTCCGGCGTCACGGCGACGTTGCGCACCCGCTCGAGCGGGACGCGCGACACGAGCTGGATCGAGTCCACCGCTCCCTCGGAGGCGACGCAGAGCCGCGGCAGAAGCCGCAGCGAGTCGGCATGCCGCGCGTACTCGATGGAGGAGATCGGCGCCGTGTCGAGCTCGCCCGCCACGAGCATCCGGTTCAGGTCGGTCGGGACTCCCTGCACCTCGTCCACCTCGGCGTCGACCCGGTAGAAGACGGGCGCCATGTTCACGTACGCGATGCGGCCGAGGCGGATCACCACATCGCCTCGAAGGCCGCCTCGGCGGAGGCCCGGTTCGGGTAGTCGCGGATCTCCTGCACCAGGTTGTCGTGCACGAGCGCGATCTGGTGCAGCTCCGGGATCTCCGCCGGCGGATCGACGTGCGGATCGAACAGTAGGACGCCCTCGCGCTCGGCGAGGACCTCGGGCGAGTAGGTGCGCCCGCTCGCCCGCACCTGGTCCAGCCTCGCCTCCACCTGATCGGCGCTGCGACACAGCTGGCCCGGGAGCACGCCCACCCACACCACGTCCGGCGCGAGCGAGATCTCGGCGAGATTCACCATCGGCGGATCTCGTTGTAGAGGCTGTCGCGCTGCACCGGGATACGGCCCGCCTCGCGGACGAAGCGGACGAGCTCGGCGACCTTCTGCTCGGTGCCGGCGCTCGCGCCCGCGGCCTGGAAGATCTTCTCCCGCACGACTGTCCCCTGGACGTCGTCGGCGCCGAAGTGGAGCGCGACCTGGGCGAGCGGGAGGCCCATCATGATCCAGTACGCCTTCACGTGCGGGACGTTGTCGAGCAGGAGCCGCGAGACGGCGATCACCTTCAGGTCGTCGGCGCCGGTCGTGAAGCGAAAGCCGCGGCGCTCGAAGACGGTGTTCTCGGGGTGGAAGGCGAGCGGGATGAAGGACAGGAAGCCGCCGGAGCGATCCTGCTGCTCGCGCAGCCGCAGCAGGTGGTCGACCCTCTCCTCGTAGGTCTCGACGTGGCCGTAGAGCATCGTGCACTGCGTCGTGATCCCGAGCCGGTGCGCGGTGTTGTGTACGTCGAACCACTCGTCGGGGTGCTCCTTGCCGGGCGCGATCAGCGCGCGCACCCGGTCGGCGAAGATCTCGGCGCCGCCTCCCGGCATCGAGTCGAGGCCCGCGTCCCTGAGCGTGCGCAGGACTTCCTCGTGCGAGCAGCCCTCGAGGCGCGACATGTGGTGGATCTCGGAGGCCGTGTAGAACTTGAGGTGGACGTCGGGCAGCGCCTCCTTCAGCTTGCGGAGCAGGCCGGCGTAGTACTCGAGGTCCACGTGGGGGTTCTCCCCGTTGACCGTGTGGATCTCGGTGAAGCCGTGGAGCTCGTGCTGGGCGACGGCGTCCTCGACGAACTCGTCGGCCGTCAGCGTGAAGGCGTCCTCCTGCTTGCGCGTCTTTGCGAACGCGCAGAACTTGCACTTCACCCGGCAGACATTCGTCTGGTACAGGTTGATGTTCTGGACGAAGTAGACCTCGTCGCCGACCCGGGGGGCGCCGTCGGCGCCGCGGTCTTCCCGCCGCGCGATGCGCTGCCTGCGGGCCAGGTCGGCGAGCTCGCCGAGCGCGAGCAGGTCGTCGGACTCCATCAGCGCGACGCCGTCGTCGAAGTCGAGCCGTTCGCCGGCGAGCACCTTCTCCCGGATCGGGGCGAGCGTGTCGAGGGTGTCCAGAACGGCCACGAGGCCTACCTTTCCCGGTCGACGACTGCGTGAGTCAGAGCCTCGAGCTCGTCTCTGTGCAGCTCGCCGTCGAGACGTGCTCTGGCCCGTCTAGCGTAGTCGAGCGCCACCTCCCGAGCCTCGTCGAGGGCGCCGGTCGCCGCCACGCGTACGAGCGCGCCGTCCAGCGGCCCGCCCGCGAGCGCGGCACGCACCACAGCGTCCTGCTGCGCCGCCAGCAGGAGCGGCAGCGTCGGCGTACCGTCGCGGAGGTCGGTGCCGGCGATCTTGCCCGTCTCGATCGTGGCCCCCGAGCAGTCGAGCACGTCGTCGGCGATCTGGAAGGCGATGCCAAGCGCGAGCCCGTACTCGCCGGAGCCGCCGCCGAGCCGGCAGGCGGCCTCGAAGAGCTTCCCGGTCTTGAGCGCGCAGCGCTCGAGGTACGCCTCGACCGTGGTGCTCGGGTCGCGGGTCTGCGTCCGCTGCAGCGCCTCGCCGCGCGCGAGGCAGAGCGTCGCGTCGGCCAGGATCTCGACCGCGGCGGCGTCTCCCGTCGCGGTCAGCTCCGAGAACGCGCGCGCGAAGAGGTAGTCGCCGGTCGCGCGCGCGGCGGCGGGGCCGTAAACGGACCACGCCGCCGCCTTGCCGCGGCGGAAGTGGGCGCGGTCGATCAGGTCGTCGTGGACGAGGGTCGCCATGTGGACCAACTCGACCGCGACGCCGGCCGCGAGTGACGGCTCGCTGCCGGGCGGCGTGGAGAGAAAGACGAGCGCCGGGCGCAGCCGCTTCCCGCCCGCGGCGAGCGCCTCGTTCCCGACGGCGGCCACGAGCCCCGGATGGGTGGCGACGCTCCGCGCGAGCCGCTCCTCGAGCGCGTCGAGATAGCCGTCGAGCCCCGGAACCGTCCTGATGTCGGCGAGCGTGGCTACGAAGCCACCTCCCCTACGTGCAGGGCCACGATACCCCCGGCGAAGCGCCGGAACCGAACCGCGCCGAAGCCATACGCGCCCAGCAGCTCGGCGAGGTCCTCCGGCCCGGGAAAGCGGCGGACGCTCGCGGGCAGGTACGTGTACGCGGAGCCGCCGGGGAGCAGGCGGCCGAGCAGCGGCACGATGCGATCGAACCAGAGCTTGTAGAACGGCGCGAGCGGGCCGCGCGGCGTCGTGATCTCGAGGATCCCTATCCGGCCGCCGCGCCGAAGCACGCGGCGCAGCTCCCTCAGGCCAGCCTCGAGGTCCTCGAGATTCCGGACGCCGAAGCCGACGACGGCAGCGTCGAAGGCGCCTTCCTCGAAGGGAAGCGCGAGCGCGTCCGCCTGTACCCACTCGAGCTGCGGCGCCTTGCGACGCGCTCGTTCGAGCATCCGCGCCGAGAAGTCGACGCCGACGACACGGCTCGCGCCCACGGCCCGGGCTGCGAGGGCTAGGTCGCCCGTTCCGCAACAGGCATCGAGGACGCGATCGCCGGGCCGTACGACCTCCCGGATGGTTGCCTTCCGCCAGCGGCGATCGAGGCCGGCGGTCATCACGCGGTTCATTGCGTCGTAGACCGGCGCGATCCGGTC
>DASRBY010000038.1:0-52266 GCA_035653435.1 Gaiellaceae bacterium | reverse complement strand
CGGAGGAGCAGGAGCACCTCGCGGGGGAAGGCGCGGCGGAAGCCACGGCGCGACTCGACCGGTGCGCCCACTACGACGAGCTGCGCGCGGCGCTCGGCCGCCACTCGCGCGACCTCCTCGCCGAAGCCCTCCGGCCGCGTGTGCACGATCTCGGTCCGCACGGCGACGCCGTACGAGGCCGCCAGGGTCGTCGCGCACTCGAGCCGCTCCCTGAGGTCGGTGAGCGTGCCGTCCATGTGCGCGTTCAGCGGCAGCTCGCGGTCGACGACGAGCGGCGCCACGAGCACGACTCGGGCTCCGCGATCGGCGGCGAGCCGGCAGGCGAGGTCGAGCGCGTGCTCCGTCTCCTCCCGGTCGAGCAGCGGCACTACGATGCTGCGGTAGGCGATCGAGCCCGTCCAGCGCGCCAGCCGTCGCGCGCGATGGTGCAGCAGCCTGACGTCCGGCAGCTTCATCGCAGCAATTGGTAGGGGACCGAGGCGAGGATCACGTGCGGCTCGACGAGCAGCAGGCGCTTCACGTACAGCGCACGCTGGTTGTGGAGGAGGCGTGCCCAGCCGCGAAGGATCAGCTCCGGCAGCACGACGAGCACTTCGTGCCCACCGTCGGTGAGCTCGCGCAGGTAGGCAAGGAGCGGATCGCCGATGTCGCGGTAGGGCGCCGCGAGCACCTCGAGCGGCACGCGTGCATCCTGGGCCAGCCATTTGCGCCGGATCTCGGCTGCCTCGTTCTCGTCGAAGGCGAAATTGACCGCCCGCGTGTCGGGCAGGCCGACGGACTCGGCCCAGTTCAGCGCCCGCATCGAGGCGGCGTTGGCGCCGGAGACGAAGATCCGCACGGCGAGCGGCCGCTCGCCCGGGCGCTCGTCCACCGTCGGCACGTCGGCCACGACGACACCGGGCTCGGTGAGGAGCCGCAGCTTGAGCGCGAACTCGAAGGGATGGCGCGCCTCTTCCACGAGTGCGCGGCGCCGGAACTGCTCGGGGACGACGAGGGTGACGAAGTCCGACTCCCCGCGCGGCAGCCGCCAGACCTGCTCGAGCACGGCGTCGACTGTTCCGCCGGCTGGGTCGAGCGTCTCGAGGAGCGGCTCCCCGCCCGCGAGGTGGAACCAGCGCGGCCCGATCCCGGGGTCGCTGCCGTTGCGGGGGACGTGGATCGCGCGAAAGCCGTCCGGTGAGATCGTGCGGGCGAAGGCCAGCGCGCGCTCGGCGGCCGGGTCGAGCTCCTCGACGACGAGCAGCGTGCGGTTGCGCGCGCCCGGGGCCGAGGCCACCGCAGCGGCGCCTGCGGTCAGGCGCCGGGCGACGCGCGCGTAGTGCCGCCGCACGCCGAGCATCGCGAAGACGAGCACGGGGATCGCAACGGTGACGAGCCACGCGCCCTCGGCGAACTTCGTCCAGATCACGATCGCGGTGACGAGCCCGGTCGCGGTCGCGCCGACGGTGTTCACGAGCAAGCGGCCGTGCCAGCCGGGCGTTCGGACGCGCAACCAGTAGCGCACCATCCCCGCCTGGGAGAGCGTGAAGGCGGTGAAGACGCCGATCACGTAGAGATGGATGAGGCTGTTGGTGTTCGCCTTGTAGATCGCGAGCAGTCCCGCTGCCGCGGCGGCGAGCACGAGCATCCCGTTCGAGAACACGAGCCGGTCGCCGAGGTTGGAGAACTGCCTCGGCGCGAAGCGGTCGCGGGCGAGCAGCGCCGACAGCCGGGGGAAGCCCTGGAACGACGTGTTCGCCGCCAACACGAGGATCAGCAGCGTCGTCCCCTGCACGGCGTAGTACATGAAGCCGCCGAAGGAGCCGGCCGGGAAGACCGTGCGGGCGATCTGCGAGACGACCGAGTCGGTCGCGCTCGGCCTCGCGTGGACGCGCACGGCGAGGTACGAGACCCCCAGGAACATCGTGATCGCGATCGCTCCGAGCACGGCCAGGGTCGTCGCGGCGTTCTTCCCCTGCGGACGCCGGAAGGCGTTGACGCCGTTCGCGATCGCCTCCACTCCCGTCAGCGCGGTCGAGCCCGAGGAGAAGGCACGCAGGAGGACGAAGACGCCCACCGCCCCGGCGCCGACGGGGAGCTCGTGCGGCACGACGGCCCGGTGGACGTGGCCGGTCACGACCTGCACGAGCCCGACCCCGACGAGCAGGAGGATCGACGTCACGAACGCGTACGTCGGGAGCGCGAAAAGCATCCCGGACTCGCGCACGCCGCGCAGGTTCGCGAGCACGATCACGACGAGGCAGGCGAGCGACAGCCCGACCTTGTGCGAGCTGAGCGAGGGCGCGAACGAGGTGATGGCATAGATCCCGGCCGAGATCGATACGGCGACCGTGAGCACGTAGTCGGTCAGGAGGGCGGCGGCCGCGACGAGGCTCGGGGCGGTGCCGAGGTTCTCCCGAGCGACGATGTACGCGCCACCGCTCGTCTCGTACACGCGCACCGTCTGCCGGTAGGAGAGGACGACGATGCCGAGCAGGCACGCGATCCCGATCGAGATCGGAAAGACGAGGTGCGCGGAGGTCGCCGAGACCGCGAGCAGCACGACCAGCGCCGACTCCGTCGCGTAGGCGACCGACGACAGCGGGTCGGAGGCGAAGATCGGCAGCGCCAGCCACTTCGGCAGCAGCGTCTCGTGGATCTGGCCGCTGCGCATCGGCCGCCCGACGAGCACGCGCCGCAACCGCTTGGGCTCGAGGGTCCGTTCGTCGGTACGCGTGATCGCGCTCACGTTCCAACGCTAGGTCCACCCGTCTCAGGCGGTCATCAGGATTTCCTACGCGACCTCAATAAGTACTCAAGACGGAGCGGCGAGCCGATAACCGGCGCCGGGCTCCGTGAGGATGTAGCGCGGACGCGCCGGATCCGGCTCGAGCTTGCGGCGAAGTTGCGAGACGTAGACGTGGAGGTAGTGCGATTCGTCGCCGTAGCCCCTCCCCCACACCTCGCGCAGCAGCATCGTGTGCGTCAGGAGCTTGCCCGGGTTGCGGGCGAGGACGCGAAGGAGCGCGAACTCGTGCGGCGTGAGCTGGACCGGCTCGCCCGCGACGGAGACCGCGCGCTTCTCGAGGTCGATCCGCAGCTCGCCGACCTCGACGACCGGCTCGGCGGGAGCCTCCGCGCGCCGCAGGGCCGCGCGCAACCGGGCGAGCAGCTCGTCGATGCCGAACGGCTTCGTCACGTAGTCGTCCGCGCCGGCATCGAGAGCCGCGACCTTCTCGGCCTCGTCGCCGACGACGGAGAGAACGATCACGGGCGCGCTGCTCCACGTGCGCAGCTCGCGCGTGATCTCCGTTCCGCTGCCGTCGGGCAGCACGAGGTCGAGGACCACTGCGTCGGGCGGATTCGCGGCGAGCGCGGCGAGCGCGCCCTCCGCGGTCTCGGCCGTCTCGACGTCGTAGCCCGCGCCGCGCAGGCTCGTGCGGAGCGCGCGCAGGATCTGCGCCTCGTCGTCGACGACCAGGACGCGCTGGCCGCTCATGCGCCCACGACTGCGCGACGCTCGGCAAGCGGCAGCGAGAGCACGAGATGCCCTCCCCCGGGATCGTCCTGGGCCCAGAGGCGGCCGCCGTTCGCCTCGGCGAAACCGCGCGCGATGGCCAGGCCGAGTCCCGAGCCGTGCCCTGCCGCCCCCCGCTGGAACGGCTGGAAGAGCGCCTCTCGCTGCTCATCGGGCAGACCGGCGCCCGAGTCGACGACATGGATTCGAAGCTCGGTCGAACCGCGCTCGACGCGAAGCAGGACCTGCGAGCCGGGCGGCGAGTAGCGAAGCGCATTCTCCAGGAGGTTCGCCAGGACCCGCTCGATCTGCGCGGCGTCGACCTCGACGGGCGGGGTCTCGGAGCCGATGTCGAGCCGCACGCGGCCGGCCTCGGCGCCGAGACCGGCAAGCGCTTGGCCGGCGAGCTCGTCCACGTGCCACAGCTCCCGATGCGGCTCGGCGGCGCCGGCTTCGAGCCTCGAGAGGTCGAGGAGCTGCTCGACCACCCGGTCGAGACGCGTCGCCTCGCCCCGGATCGTCTCCGCGAGACCGAGTCTGTCCTCGGCTTCAAGCGAGAGACGGGGGCTCGCGAGCGCATCGGCCGAGGCAAGGATCGCCGTGAGCGGCGAGCGCAGGTCGTGGGACACCGCGCGGAGGAGCGCCGTCTTGAGGGCGTCGCTTCGCCGCAGCGCTTCCGCCTCGAGCGCCTCCACAGCGAGCCGCTCGCGCTCCTCGGTCAGCGTGCGCAACGCCGTGAGCGCGGCCTCGGCCTCCTCGGCCCGCCGCCTCGACCGGGTCGCGAGCTCGCTCACGACGACGGCGGTGACGACGAAGACGAGGAGCGCGAACCAGTTCCGGTTGTCCGCGATCGTGAACGTGTAGAGCGGCCGGACGAAGAAGAAGTTGAACGCGAGCATGCTCACGATCGCCGTCCCGACCGCGTAGACGATCCCCCACGCGACCGCGACGGAGATGATCGCGAGCAGGTAGAGCACCGCCAGGCTGAGCACGGGCACGTGGCCCTTCAGCAGCTCGATCGCGCCCGTGACCAGTGCGAGCGCGCCCGCGGAAGCCCCGACCCGGGTGAGCGTTCTCACCCCGGCAACGGTACTCCGCTAGTTACCCGTGAATGCTGATGATGATCGGGATGATCAGGATCGCGACGATGTTCGTGATCTTGATCATGGGGTTGATCGCCGGGCCCGCCGTGTCCTTGTACGGGTCGCCCACCGTGTCGCCCGTGACTGCGGCGGCGTGGGCCTCCGAGCCCTTGCCGCCGTAGAGGCCGTCCTCGATCAGCTTCTTCGCGTTGTCCCAGGCGCCGCCGCCCGCCGTCATCGCGATCGCGAGGAAGAGCCCCGTCACGATTGTCCCGATCAGGAGCCCGCCGAGCATCTGCCAGTTGATCACGCCGACGACGATCGGGAAGACGATGGGCACGAAGGCCGGCAGGATCATCGAGCGGATCGCCGAGCCGGTGACGATGTCGATCGCGCGCCCGTACTGCGGCCGCGAGGTGCCCTCCATGATCCCGGGGTCCTCACGGAACTGACGGCGCACCTCCTCCACCACCTCGCCCCCGACGCGGCCGACGGCCTGCATCGCGAGCGAGGCGAAGAGGAACGGCATCAGGCCGCCGATGAACAGGCCGGCAATCACCCACGCGTTCGAGAGGTCGAAGCCGCCGTTGAAAGCGCCGTTGTGACCGCGCAGCCCGTCCGCGTACGAGCCGAAGAGGACGAGCGCGGCGAGCGCGGCCGAGCCGATCGCGTAGCCCTTCGTCACGGCCTTCGTCGTGTTCCCGACGGCGTCGAGCGGATCGGTGATCGCGCGCACCTCCGGCGGGAGGTCGGCCATCTCGGCGATCCCGCCCGCGTTGTCCGTCACGGGGCCGTACGCGTCGAGCGCGACGATCAAGCCGGTCATCGAGAGCTGCGCCATGACCGCGACGCCGATCCCGAAGAGACCGGCGAGGTGGTTGGCGACGAGGATCCCGATCGCGATCACGATCACCGGCAGCGCCGTTGCCTGCATCCCGACGGCGAGGCCTTCGATGATGTTCGTCGCGTGGCCGGTCAGCGACGCCTTCGCAATCGACTTGACCGGACTCCAGCGCGTGCCCGTGTAGAACTCCGTGATCCCGACGAGAAGCGCAGTGATCGCGAGCCCGATCAACGCCGCGCCGTAGAGGCGGCCGAAGCCGTAAGCGCCGCCGTCGAACGCCTGCGTGACCGGGATGAAGATGAGCGCCGAGATCACGGTCGCGACCAGGACGGCGCGGTAGAGCGCGTTCATGATGTTTCCGCCCGCTCGAACGCGCGCGAACTGGACGCCGATGATCGAGGCGATGATGGACACGCCGCCGATGCAGAGCGGATAGAGCCAGAGACGCGCCCCGCCGCCCACGCCTATGACGCCCAGCAGCATCACGGCGACGGCGGTCACGGCGTACGTCTCGAACAGGTCGGCGGCCATGCCCGCGCAGTCGCCGACGTTGTCGCCCACGTTGTCCGCGATCACGGCCGGGTTGCGCGGGTCGTCCTCCGGGATCCCGGCCTCGATCTTGCCCACGAGGTCGGCGCCCACATCGGCGGCCTTCGTGTAGATGCCGCCGCCGAGCCTCGCGAACACCGAGATGAGGGAGCCGCCGAACGCGAGCCCGACGAGATGCTCGATCGCCTTGTGCGGGCTGTCGCCGATGCCGGCGGTGAGAATCCAGTAGTACCCCGCGACGCCGAAGAGGCCGAGGCCGACGACGAGAAGTCCCGTGACAGAGCCGGCGCGGAAGGCGACGTCGAGCGCGCGCGGCAGCCCATGGCGCGCGGCCTCGGCGGTGCGCACGTTCGAGCGCACGGCCACGTTCATGCCGATGAAGCCGGCCGCGGCCGACAGCGCGGCGCCGATGAGGAAGCCGATCGCCGTCCCCCAGCCGAGCGAGTGGTAGAAGCCGAGCAGGAGGAAGGGCACGATCGCGACGATCGCGATCGTCGTGTACTGGCGGCGCAGGTAGGCGGCCGCGCCTTCCTGCACGGCGCGCGCGATCTCCTGCATCCGCTCGGTACCGGCCGGCTGTCGCAGCAGCCAGCCCGTGAGGCCGAGGCCGTAGAGGACGGCTGCGCCCGCGCACAGCAGCGCGAACAGCACGGCGTGAGGCATGAACCAACTCATCGGCTAGAGCTCCCTCCGGGCGTCACAAAGTCAGCGCCGAGACGAGCTCCGGCGCCGCCGGTTTGTACCACATGCGTAGTTACCGGCGTGTCACGAAGTGGGCGTCCGCAAGTGCCAGCGGACCTGCTCCTCGAAGATCTCTCGCATGCTCGCGCCCTCCTCGTGACGGGCAATCTGGCGCTCGGCCGCGTTCCGCTCCGGAATCGCGAGCCAGTCGGCGGCGCCGAGCTCCTCGGCGACGGGCCGCACCCACTCCGCGAGCTGCTCGAGCCGTGCGCGGGCGGGCACCGACTCCCCGCTCGAGAAGTCGATCAGCTCGCCGGAGAGACCGTGCCGGATCGCGCGCCAGAGGTTCTCCTCGAGCAGGCGGTGCGGGAGGTCGGGCAGCGACTCGCCGTCGTCGAGCGCGCGCGCGATCCTCGCGGTGAGCGCGTAGCAGAGCGCAGCGAGCGAGCGTGACTCGCCCAGGTCGGGCTGCGCGTCGCAGATCCGGATCTCGACCGTCGGGAACGCTAGGTGAGGGCGCACGCTCCACCAGATCTGCGTGTGCTCGGTGATCGAGCCGGTTTCGTACAGGAAGCGGACGTACGTCTCCCACTCGTCCCAGCTCCCGAGGGCGTCGGGGATCCCGCAGCGCGGGAACATGCGCGTGAAGATCTGTGTGCGCGCCGAGTGGAGGTAGGTGAAGACGCCCTCGACGAAGGGCGCGCTGGCGGAGAGCGCAAGCAGCTCCGGCAGGTAGTTGCGCAGGGTCGAGCAGACGCGGATCGCGCGGTCGGCGCCGTTGATGCCGACGTGGACGTGCTGGCCGAAGGAGTTGTTGCGCCAGACGACGTAGCGGAGCACCTCGTCGTTGCGGCGGTAGTGCGGCGTGTCGATGATCCGCTGCTCCTGCCAGGGGCTCCACGGGTGCGTTCCAGTGGCGGCGAGCGCGATCCCACGCGGCTCGGTGAGTGCGCGGAGCTGTTGACGCCGCTCGCCCAGGAGCTCCGCGGCGTCGGCGAAGGAGTCGCAACGGCCGGTCCGGACCTCGATCTCGGAGGCGATCAGCTCGCCGACGAGATGCGGCTCGACCTCGCTCCCGCGCGCAGCCTCTTGCAGCTCCTCGAAGCGATTGACGAGGCCGAGGGTCTCGGGTTCGAGGAGGGCGAACTCCTCCTCGACGGCGACGGTGAAGTCGGGCACGGTCTCGAAGGCTTCGCGCGAGCGCGCGAGCATCTCCTCGTAGCCGAGCCGCTGCTCCTCGCCCACGCGAGAAAGCCTACTTAGGCCTTTGCGGCCCGCGGAACGGCCGGGAGCTCGCGATCGAGCACGCGAACCTGCGGCAGGAGCGCCAGGGCGGGGCCGACCGGCAGCCAGAGGGTGAAGGCGCGGTACACGAGCGTCGCAAGCAGCGCGGGCGCGAGCGGGATCCCGACGGCGTTGAGCGAGAACGTGAGGCCGGCCTCCACTCCTCCCGAGCCGCCGGCGGGCAGGGGGAGCGCGGTGAGGACGAAGGCGCTGACGTAGGCCAGCACGAGGGGGACGAGGTGCGGATGCACGTCGAATGCCCGCAAGGCCGCGTAGAGCGTGAGGATGTCTCCGGCCCAGTAGAGCGGGAAGCCGGCGAGTGCAGCCATGTGCGTCAGCGGCCGGTGGAGAAGGTCGCGCACGATCACCACCCCTCCGACCGCGTCGGAGAAGGCCGCCCGTCCGGCGTGCCAGAGCCAGTGCGGCCAACTGCGCGGGTCCCAGCGCAGGCGCACCTCGTCGCAGGGCAGCGACGTGAGCCGCTCGCTGCGGCGCGGCGAGCTCACCCAGATCGCAGCGCCGACGCAGACCGGCACCACCACAAGCCATGCGAGCTCCATCTCGAGCGGCGCATGGAGGCGGGCGGCCGTGCAGACCGCGGCCGCGAGGAACGCCATGATCGCGAGCACGAACCACTGGAGCGTGTTGAGCGCGAGCACTCGGCGCACGGCCAAGTGCCGTCGCTCGCCCGTGCGGTGGAGTGCCCAGTAGTCGATGCCGAGTGTGCCCGCCGAGGAGCCCACCAGCCCGGCGCCGAAGCCGATCACGACGATGCGCAGCGCCGTCCAGACGCCGAGGCAGGGCCCGCCGTCGACCCGAGCGACGTCCCGGTACGCACCGATGTAGCCGACGTAGGCGAGCAGCTCTCCGGCGAGGCAGACGGGGAACCAGACCTGGTCGGCCCGGTGCAGAGCGTGTACGACGCGGTGGAGGCTCGTGACCTGGCCGATTCCGAAGACGGCGGCGACGGCGAGAACGAGCGCGCCGACGCCGGTCAGGAGTGCCTTCCTGCGGTCGATGCCGAAGAGCTCGTGCTCCTTGCCCGCCACGGAGTGTCGCCCTACCCCAGCAGGCGCGCCGCGATCACACGCCAGCTCCAACGACGCTCGACTGCACGCCGCGCGGCGAGGCCGAGCTCGCGCCGGCGCTCCGATGGCAGCGCGAGGATTGCGCCGAGGCGCTCGCGCAGCGCGCCCGCGTCCCCGGCCGGAAAGGAGACGAGCGCCGCCGCCTCTGGGCCGATCTCCTCGCCGATGCCGGCGGCCACCTCGGCGAGGCCCGAGTGCGCGGACACGACGGGCAGGACCCCGGCCGCGGCCGCTTCGGCGGCGACCATGCCGAACGCCTCGGGGAAGATCGACGGCACGACGGCGACGTCGCAAAGCGGCAAGAGGTGGCGCAGGTGGCGGTGGTCGAGAGCGCCGGTGAAGAGCGTGCCCGGCGGCGCGAGTACCTCGAGGCGGTCGCGGAAATCGCCGAAGCCGACCACGACTGCGCGAGCGTCGAGGCCGGCGAGCGCCTCGAACAGCACCTGGACGCCCTTGTTCGCGATCAGCTTCCCGAAATAGACGACCGTCGGCGCGCCGTCCGCGAAGAAGCTCTCGAAGCGTTCCGCGTTCCCCTCGTCCGGAAGCCGCACGTCGCGGTTGCCGGGGTTCGGCGGATCGGCACGAGCCTCCTCGAGCAGCGCGGGGAGCGCTTCGTCCCGCGGCTCGGGCCGGAACTCGTCGACGTCGACGCCCGGCGGGACGATCTCGACGCGGTCGACGTGTCCCAAGACGTCCTCGAGCACGTCGCGGATGTGCTCCGAACCGGCATAGACCGCCTCCGCGCCGGCCAGCGTCTCCGCGCCCCAGGCAGCGAGGTCGGGACGGTCGCGCAGCGCGTACTCGAGCTCAGAGCCGTGCGCCTTGACGCGAAACCGCATCCCACTCGCGGCTCCGACCGGCGCACCGAGCACGACGTGGTTCGCGAACACGAGATCCGCCGGCGCGAGCTCCTGCAGCGCGGCCGCGTTCGCCTCGACGTACGCCTCGCGCTCCTCCGGCGTGAAGTCGACCAGCAGCCGTGCCTCCAGCCCCTCGTAGCGGTCGAGGACAAACACCGGTAGCAGCCGATCCGGCAACTCGGGGACGACGACGCGCGCACCGCCGAGGTCGTAGCGATCCGCGTTGCGCTCCTGGCAGACGACCGTGACGTCGTGGCCGGCGAGGCTCCACTCGCGCGCCAGCGCCCGGGTATAGACGTTCGACCCGGTGCCGCCGAGCAAGTACCCGTGCCAGAGAAGGATTCTCAGGTCAGGTGAAAGTACAGCGCGTAGAGCAGCTCGACCGCGGGATTCGACGTGTGCACCGTTACGTCGGCCGGCGTCTCGAGCAGCGCCTCGGAGTAGTTGAAGATGATCTTCACGCCGGCGGAGACGAGATCGTCGGCCGCGCGCTGCGCCCCGTCGGGCGGCACGGCAAGCACGCCGACGACGACGTTGTGGTCCCGCACGAGCTGCGCGAGACGCTCATACGCCTCGACCGAGACGCGACCGATCGGCTGCCCGAGCTTCGCCTCATCGGTGTCGACGACCACCGCGATGTTGATGCCGTGCTCCGCGAAGATGGACGACGAGGCGATCGCCTGGCCGAGCCGGCCGGCGCCGACGAGCGCGACGTTGTGCTGCCCCTGCGTGCGCAGGATCTTCCGAATCGCGTCGAGCAGGAGCTCGATCGGGTAGCCGACCCCCCGCTTGCCGAACTTGCCGAAGTTCGACAGGTCGCGGCGGATCTGCGTCGCGTTGATGTTCGTGTACTCGGCGATCTCCTGCGACGAGATCCTCGTCTTGCCCATCTTCCGTGCCTGCGTCAGCACCTGGAGGTACCGGGACAGGCGGGCGGCGACGCCGACGTTCAAGCGCTCGGCCACACGACCCCCTTGCTCGACTTCGTGACAGCCGCCTCTGTTGTACCAGGCCGCCTTACGCGCACGCTTGTGCAACTGCTCGGCGCAGCGCATCGGGGTGGACGTAGTAGACGAAGCGCCGGCGCCCGGCGATCTCGACGACCGGGATCCACTCCCGATACGCGGCCTCGAGCTCGGGATCGCCGTCGATCGCGACCTCGCGCAGCTCGAACCCGAGTTCGTCTCGCGCGGCCGTGACCACCCGGCGGGCCGCCTCGCAGAGATGGCAGCCCGTCGCGGTGTAGAGCACGACCTCCACGCTCACAGGAGCTCCTCCAGCCTTGCGAGCACCGCTTCGAAGGCCTCTCGCTCGCCCGCGGCGGTCGTCCGCGCCAGCTCGGCATCGACGGCAGCGAATGTCCGTGCCACCTTGCGAGCCGCGCGAGCCCCGCCCCGCGTCGGCCGGACGAGGAACGAGCGCCGGTCGGCCGGATTGATCTCGCGTCGCACGAGCCCGCGGCTCTCGAGCCGGTCGAGGATGTTCGTCAACGTCGAGCGCTTCACCCCGACGGCCCCGACCAGCTCGGCGATCGGCCGGGGGCCGGCTGCCAGCGCTGAGAGCACGTGGGCCTCGCCCTGGTCGACGCCCACGTCGGCCAGCGCAACCTCGAGATGGCGGCCGATGACGTGGGTCGCATGTTGGATGTCCTGGATTACACCCATTTCGTACTATACTAATACGTAATATGCCGAATGACTCCTTGCTGGACGATTTCGAGGCGGGCCGGATCGCCGGCTCCGAGTTCCCGCACGAACGCCACGTGCTCGTCTCCTGGAGCCTCGCACGCCGCTATCCGCGCGAGGAGGCGTTCGCCCGACTCACGGCCGGAATCCAGGGCATCGCCGCCCGCGCCCGCGTCCCGGGCAAGTACCACGAGACGATGACGCGGGCGTGGTTCGAGCTGATCGCGCAGGCCGAGAGCCTCGACGCACATCCGGAGCTCCTGGACCGCACGCTGCTCACGCGCTACTACAGTCGCGAGCGGCTCGAGGCCGGCCGGCACGAATGGCTCGAGCCCGACCTGGAACCGCTCGTGCTCGCGTCGGCTACGGGTAGATGCCCCGCGTGACCGTGGCCTCGGCGACGCGCTGCACCGCGAGCCCGTAGGCGGCGACACGCATCGGGAGCTTGCGCTTCTGCGCCGTCTCCCACGTCTCGTCGAACGCGCGGCTCACGATGTCGTTGAGCTTCGCGTTCACCTCGACCTCCTTCCAGAAGTACTCCTGGAGGCCCTGGACCCACTCGAAGTACGAGACGACGACGCCGCCGGCGTTCGCGAGGACGTCGGGGAGGATGAGAACGCCGCGATCCTCGAGGATCGAGTCGGCTCCGGGCGTGACGGGCCCGTTCGCGCCCTCGCAGATGATCGAGGCCTTGACCTGGTCGGCGTTCTGCTCGGTGATCACCTGCTCGAGCGCGCACGGCGCGAGGATGTCGCAGTCGAGCAGCACGAGCTCCTCGTTCGTGATGGTCTCGGCGTCCTTGAGGCCGACGAGCGTCCGCTGCTCGGCCTTGTAGGCGAACGCGGCCGGGACGTCGATGCCCTTCGGGTTGTAGAGCGCCGTGGTCGAGTCGGAGATCGCGACGACGGTCGCGCCCTCCTGGTGCAGGAAATGCGCGAGGTAGCTGCCGACGTTGCCGAAGCCCTGCACCGCGACCCTCATGCCCGCGATGCGCTTGTCGAGCTTCGCGACGGCGTCGCGGATGCAGAAGAGCGCGCCACGTGACGTCGCCTCGACGCGGCCGAGCGAGCCGCCGATGGTGAGCGGCTTGCCGGTCACGACTCCGAGCACCGAGTGGCCCTTGTTCATCGAGTAGGTGTCGAAGATCCAGGCCATCGTCGAGCCGTCGGTGCCGACGTCGGGGGCCGGGATGTCCTTCTCCGGCCCGATCTCGTTGATGATCTCGCTCGTGAAGCGGCGGGTCATCCGCTCGAGCTCGCCGCGCGACATCTTCTTCGGATCGCAGACGACGCCGCCCTTCGCGCCTCCGAACGGGATCCCCATCAGCGCGCACTTCCACGTCATCCACATCGCGAGCGCCTTGACCTCGTCCACCGTGACGTCGGGGTGGTAGCGGATCCCGCCCTTCGACGGCCCGCGGGCGATGTTGTGCGTCACGCGGTAGCCCTTGAAGACCTGCGTCTCGCCGTTGTCCATGCTCACGGGGACCGAGACCTCGATCGCCTTCTTGCACTCGCCGAGCACGGCGACGAGGTTGGGGTCGATCTCGAACGTGGTGCCGACGCGGCGGAGCTGCTCGCGCGCAAGCTCGAACGGGTTCTCGCGCAGGTGGGACGTTGTTGCGACTGCCAAGGCTCCTACTCCTTTGTCGCTGCAGAGATGTCGCTGGAAATTGGGCGAAACAAACCTGGCGCCGCGGCGAGCTTAGCGCGAGGCGTAGGCGTCGAGTGCCAGGTACCGAGGGTACGGGACCGGGTCGGTCCAGCGCGCGGCCGAGGCGATCATCGCGGCGTTGTCGGTACAGAGTGCGAGGGGCGCCGCGGTCGCGTCCGGCAGCGCTGACCGCAGCTCCGAGTTCGCCGCCACGCCGCCGACGATGGCGATCTTGTCCCGACCGGTCCGGTCCGCGGCCTCACGCACCCGCTCCACGAGCGCCCGGACGATCGCCTGCTGGTACGCGGCGGCGAGATCTGCGCGCCGTGCGGCGAGCTCTTCGTCGCTCAGCTCGCGGACGGCGTAGAGCAGCGCCGTCTTGAGCCCCGAGAAGGAGAAGTCGAGCCCCGGTACGCGCGCCACGGGAAAGTCGTACGCGCCCGGGTCTCCTTCGCGCGCGACCCGGTCGATCTCCCGTCCGCCCGGATAGCCGAGCCCGAGCAGGCGCGCGCCCTTGTCGAACGCCTCCCCCGCGGCGTCGTCGAGCGTCGAGCCGAGCAGCTCCCGCTCTGTGTGCGAGCGGACGTCGAGAAGCATCGTGTGGCCGCCGCTCGCGAGCAGGCAGAGGAACGGCGGCTCGAGGGGATCCGGTTGCAGGTAGAGAGACGCAACATGGCCGTCGAGATGGTCGACGGGGACGAGCGGCAGGCGCCGCGACCACGCAACCGCCTTCGCCGCGGCGAGGCCGACGAGCAGCGCACCGATGAGGCCGGGCCCGCGCGTCACGGCGACGCAGTCCACGTCCTCGAGCCCCGCATTCGCCTCCGCGAAAGCCTCGCGGACCACGGGGGTCACGAGCTCGAGGTGTCTCCGTGACGCGACCTCCGGGACGACGCCGCCGAAGCGCGCGTGCAGCTCCGCCTGGGAGGAGACGACGCTCGACAGGACGTAGCCCTCCTCGGTGACGAGCGCGGCCGCCGTCTCGTCGCACGAGGTCTCGATGCCCAGGATCAGTGCGAGACCGGGTCCTTCCACATGATGAGCGCGTCCTCGCGGTTGTCCGTGTAGTAGCCGCGCCGCAGGCCGCGCGACCGGAAGCCGAGCCGCTCGTAGAGGGCGATCGCCTTCTGGTTCGAGACGCGCACCTCGAGCGTGTAGCCGCGCCGGGCGTCGTCTGCCGTGAGGTCGAAGAGCCGCTCGAGGAGCATCGTCGCGACGCCGCGCCCGCGGTGGTCGGGATCGACGGCGACGTTCATCACGTGCCACGCGTCGACGTAACGCGAGACGATGAGGTAGCCCACGAGCGCCCCGTCCTCGCCCTCGGCCTCGAAGGCGCCGATGCAGATCGAGCTCGGCTTCGCGAGCTCGCCCGCGAACATGGAGCGCGACCACGGGGTCGGATACGAGCGACGCTCGATCTCCTCGATCGCGAGGAGGTCGCCGAGCGCGAGCCGGCGCAGCTCGATCGTGGTCATCCGAGGTTCCTCTCGGCGTCCGGTACGCGGAGGTAGAGCGGCTCGAGCTCCTCGACGCTGCCCGGGTCGCCGGCGAGTGCGGCGTGGAACCGGGCGCGCGGCAGATGGCGCTCGTCGTCGTCCGGCGGCACGACGGCGCCCCGTGCCTCGAGCATGCCGCGGTAGCGCCTGGCGCCGTCCCCGACGCAGACCGCACCCTCGCCCAGCGCCAGCTCCTGCGGCGCCAACACGCGTGGCTCGCCGTCGACGAGAGTGAAGACCTCTCGCCGCTTCGCGTCGACGACCGGCAGCGCGCCGGGAGCGCCGGCCGCCAGAGCCGCGAGCGTCGAGACGCCCGAGCCGGGGAGATCCAACGAGAGCGCGAGCCCACGCACGACCGCGAGCCCGATGCGGATGCCGGTGAAGCTGCCGGGGCCGACGCCGACCGCGAGCCGGTCGAGGTCGGACGGATGAGCGCCCGCCTGGCGCAGGAGCGCGTCGACGTCCTCCAGCAGCGTCTGGGCGCGCGAGCAACGCTCGCCGAGCACCTCGAGATGTCCATCGGAACCCCCGTCCACGAGGGCGCTCGTCGCGACCGCCGTCGCCGTATCGAAGGCCAGGGTCAGCACTCGTCGATCTCCACCGCTCTCCCAGGGCCAGCATGCCGCAAACGCACCGCGAAGCGAGGCGGCGGCAGGACTCCCTCCCCCGCTTCGGGCCACTCGACGAAGGCGATCGCATTCTCGAAGTACGGCTCGAGGTCTCCCCACTCCGCCGGCGACACGTCCTGGAAGCGGTAGAGGTCGAGGTGCGAGATCTCGATGCCGTCGCCGTGGTAGCGGTGGCCGATCGTGTACGTCGGGCTCGTCACGCGCTCGCGCACGCCGAGGGCGCCGCAGGCGCCGCGGACGAACGTCGTCTTCCCCGAGCCGAGCTCGCCCGCGACGGTGACGACGTCGCCCGCCGCGAGGCCGCGCGCAAGCTCCGCGGCGAGCGACTCGGTCTCCTCCGGCGACTGGGTCAGCGTCTCCATGCGTACGATCGAACCATGCCTGCGTACGTGATCGTCGAGACGGACGTCCACGACCCGGAGCAGTACGAGCACTACAAGGCGGCGTCACCCGACGCCGTGCACGCGGGCGGCGGCCGCTTCGTCGTCCGCGGCGGGGAGCTCGCCGTGCTCGAGGGCGACTGGAACCCGTCGCGGCTCGTGATCCTCGAGTTTCCGGATCTCGAGACGGCAAAGCGCTGGTACGACTCGCCGGAGTACGAGGAGGCGAAGCGGCTGCGCGAGGGCGCGGCGAAGCTGCGCATGGTCGCGGTGCAAGGGCTCGACGAACCGCTGTAGCCGGCTCGCTAGAACAGCCCGAGCTGTTCCGCCGGCGCGGCGAGCGCGGGCTCGGGCTCCGGCTCGGCCACCTCGAAGGGAGCCGCCTCCACGCCGCGCCGCATGAGCTCGGGCAGCCGGGCGAAGTCGGCCTCGAGCACCTTGAGCATCGCCGGCGTGTAGAGCGCAGCCGCCGGGTGGTAGATCGGATAGAGGAGGACGCTGCGGCCGGCGATCGTCAGCTCCTGCTCCTGGCCGTGTACGCGGGTGATCCCGAGCGGCCGACCGGAGAGGAGCTTGGTCGCGAAATTGCCGAGCGTCGCGATCACCTTCGGCTCGATCAGCTCGATCTGGCGGAATAGGTGTGGCTCGCACGACTCGATCTCGTCGGGTTGGGGATCGCGGTTGCCGGGCGGGCGGCACTTGAGGACGTTGGCGATGTACACGTCCTCTCGGCGCAGCTCGACGCCGGCGAGAAGCCGCTCGAGCAGCTTCCCCGCCTGGCCGACGAACGGGACGCCCTGCTTGTCCTCGTGGAAGCCGGGAGCCTCGCCGACGAACATCAGGTCGGCATGCGGATTGCCGGAGCCGAAGACGACCTGTGTTCGTCCCCGTGCAAGCCGGCAGCGGGTGCAGGCGGCGGCCTCGGCCGCGTACGCCTCGAGCGTCGCCGGCGGTGCAACAGGTACCGCACTCACGAAAGCGAGTCTACGAGGCACGCCCGACGGACACGATCCGCGCCCGCCAGCGGCCGCGCGGCGCGTCGACCTCGATCTCGTCGCCGGGCGCCTTGCCCAGCAGCGCCTGGCCGACGGGCGAATCGGGCGAGACGCCGCCGACCCCGGTGATGTCGATCTCGAGCCGGCCCCCGTCGTCGCGCTCGAGCTCGACCCGCGAGCCGACGGTGACGACACCGCTCGCCGCGGCCGCCTCCTCGTCGACGATCGTCGCGTGCTGGAGCCGGTGACGCAGGACACGGATCCGCGCCTCGAGCAGACCCTGCTCGTTCTTCGCCGCGTGGTACTCGAAGTTCTCGGAGAGATCGCCGTGCGCACGCGCGGTCGCGATCGCCTGGACGACGGCCTTCCGCTTCGGTCCCTCGAGCTCGGCGAGCTCCGACGCGAGGCTCTCGTAGGCGGCGGGCGTCAGCACCTCGCCTTCGTCGTCGCCCCGGGCCACGACGAGGCCTAGTGGCCGCAGCCGCAAGAGCCGCCGCAGCAGCCTCCGCCGCCGCCCGCGGTGACGGGCTTCGTCACGCCGTGCACGGCGAAGGAGGAGAACTGCCGCGAGACGTTCGTCGCGGCGCAGTCGGGGCAGGCGACCTGCTGCTCGCTGCGGACGAGCTCCTCGAAGTGCGACTCGCACTCCATGCATACGTACTCGTAGATCGGCACGGCTCGGATGCTAGCTCGACGCGCAGGTCGTGGCCTGCTTGTCGCCGACGAGCTCGCGGACGAGACCGTCGGGCGTCCCCGGCACGCTGAGCGCGAATCGCTCGGGCCGCCAGAGGTCGAGGATCGTCATCTTGTCCGGGCCCGGCGAGACGCAGCCCGCCCCCTTGAGGCGCAGGTACGGGCTGTAGTGCGCGCGCAGGAGGTAGCGGCCGGCCGCGAAGACCTCGCCGCGGATCGCGGTGTGGCCGAACGACGTCACGATCGGATGCGCCGGGCCGGTGAGGAGCGGCGTGGCATGCGGGAGCTCGTAGATCGTCCAGTTCGGGCTCCGGAAGACGACCTTCAGGCCGGAGCGCGCCGAACGCAGCACGCGCGCTTCCTGAGGGCCGCCCTCCCAGTCGAGGGGCGCGGTCGTCGCGAGCAGGACGTAGCGGACGGCGTCCGAGCGGAGCCAGCGACGGTATGCGCCGGCGTTGAGATGGTTCGCGTACAGAGCCGGGTTGTCGACGACGTCGAGCTGCCGGTACCAGCCGCGCGCGAGCGGGAAGCCGGCCTTCGGGATCCAGTACGCCTCCCAATGCTCGGCCGTCGGCACGACCTCGACGCGATAGCCGGGCTGGTCGTGCGTCCGGAGGAAGCGAATCGCCGGTCGCCAGAAGCTGGCCTGCTGCGTCGCGGTGTCGAGCCGCGACGGGACGAGGAGCGCGTACGGCACGAGGTTGTAGGCGAGCGCGACCGCGAGCGCGAGCACCACGAGGCGGCGCGGCCGGAATCCCGCAAGGCTCGCGGTGAGGAGCATGACCGGGAACACGAACGCGCTCAGCCGCGTCCAGTTGTCTCCCAGAGGGGAGGGCACGATGTAGACCACGACGCTGCCGAGCCCCCAGAGCGCGTAGAACCACACGAGGGCCCCGCCGCCCCGAGCCCGCCGGGCGAGCAGCACTCCCAGCAGGGTGACGGCGAGCACGGCCGCGAAGTCGATCCAGTGGAACGGGTAGACGCCGGTGCCGGCCGGGAAGAGGACGAGGGCAAGCACCTCGATGCCCGCAGCCACGCCGAGCCCGACGCCGAACCAGAGGTGGCGGCGCGCGACCTGCCGTCGCGAGACGGCGTACGAGCCGACGATGAGGCAGAGGAAGGCGAAGGCGAGCGGGCTGAAGCCCACGGTGAGGGCGGCGACGACCGCCGCGAGCCAGAGCCGCCGTAGCTGAAGGAGCTTGAGCGTCGCGAGCATCGCCGTGAAGCCGAGCGAGTACGCGTAGAGCCCGGTGAACATCGGAGCGGCCGCGAGCACACCGAAGATCCGCGACGGCCAGAGCGCGGCTCGGCCCCATTGCCGCAGCGCGATCGACGCGAAGAGGACGGTCGAAGCCACCGCCGCGAAGAAGACGAGCGGCAGGTTCCCCACGAGAGCCGCCGGGAGGTAGTAGAGGAGGCTGTACGACGCGAGGGGATACGTCCCCGCGTACCAGAAGTTGTCCCAGACGAGCGCACCGTCGCGAACGAGGAACGTCCGGTAGAGATGGACGGGGGCATCTCCGGGGGCAGGCCCGACCGCGAGCACGAGGGCGGCGAATGCGGCTGTCAGCGCAGCGCCGAGCAGCAGCTCCCGGCGGGGTGAGATGCGGCGTAGGTCGGGGAGGCTTGCGGCGGCGGAGGTCATCCGAACGCCTGAATCCTCGCAGTTATCTCGGTCGCCGGGCGGCAGGCGGGTACACTCGTTCCTGCCCGGCATCCGGTTCGGAGCTGGAGCGACAGCGTGATCGAGAGAGTCCAAGTCATCGGTTCCGGCCGGGTCGGTTCGGCCGTCGCCGCCCGCCTCGGCGAGCGTGGCCTGGCCCTGAGCGCCGACGATCCGGACGTCGTGCTCCTCTGCGTTCCGGACACGGCCATTCCCGACGTGTCTCGGTGCCTGGCACCGGGACGTGCCTGGGTGGGACACGTCTCGGGCGCCACGCCGCTCTCCGCTCTCGGCCCGCACGAGCGGCGGTTCTCGCTGCACCCGCTGCAGTCGTTCGACCGCAGCGGAGATCCGGCCCAGCTCGACGGCGCCTGGGCGGCGATCAGCGGCGAGAGCGACGAGGCGCTGGCAGTCGCGCGGGAGCTTGCCGAGGGGCTCGGGCTGCGGCCGTTCGAGCTGGCGGAAGGCGACCGGACGCTCTACCACGCCGGCGCCGTGTTCGCGTCGAACTACCTCGTGACCCTGCAGCGGGCCGCCGTGCGGCTCGGCGTCCCGGCCGAAGGGCTGGTGCGGCTGATGCGGGGGACGATCGACCACGGCTTCGAGCTGACCGGGCCGCTCGCCCGCGGCGACTGGGGGACGGTCGAGGCGCACAAAGCCGCCATCCGGGCGAAGCATCCCGAGCTCGAGCACCTCTACGAGACGCTCGCCGGAGCGACCTTGCTGCTCGCATGAAGGTCTTCCGCACCATCGACGAGCTGGAGACGGCTCCCGACACCGGCCTCGTGCCCACCATGGGAGCGCTGCACGACGGCCACCGCGCGCTCTTCCGGGCAGCACGAGCCGAGAACGACCGCGTCGTGACGTCGCTGTTCGTCAACCCGGCCCAGTTCGACGAGCCGGCGGATCTCGATGGGTATCCGCAGGACGAGGAGCGCGACCTCGCGATCGCCGAGGAGGAGGGTGTCGACGCGGTCTTCGCGCCCGCGTTCGGCGAGCTGTACCCCGCCGGCTTCGCCACCTGGGTCGAGCCGGGCGACACCGCGGCCGAGGGGGCAGCGCGCCCCGGCCACTTCCGGGGCGTCGCGACCGTCTGCCTGAAGCTGTTCAACCTCGTGCGGCCCGGCCGCGCGTACTTCGGGCAGAAGGACGCGCAGCAGGTCGCCGTCGTCCGGCGCCTCGTCCGCGACCTGAACGTGCCCGTCGAGATCCGGGTCGTCCCCACCGTGCGAGACCGGGACGGGCTCGCCCTCTCGTCCCGCAACGCCCGCCTCTCCGCCGACGAGCGCGAGCTCGCGGTCGCGCTCCCGAGAGCGCTCCGCGAGGCCGTCGGGAGCCCGGATCCGGTCGCCGCGGCGCGCGCCTCGCTGAACGGGCTCGAGCCGGACTACGTCGAGGTGCTCGACCTCGGCGACGCGAAAGTCCTCGCGGCGGCAGTACGCGTCGGCCGCACGAGGTTGATCGACAACGTCCTCCTGGAAGGAGAGATCCGATGAGCGTTCCCGCCGGCAAGCTGCCGCTGCCCGAGCTCGCCGCAATGAAGCGGCGCGGCGAGAAGATCGTGATGGTCACGGCGTACGACGCCCCGGGCGCGCGCTTCGCCGAGGACGCGGGAATCGACATGATCCTCGTCGGCGACACCGCCGCCATGGTGGTGCTCGGCCACTCGGGCACGACTCCGGTCACGGTCGACGAGATGCTCTTCCTCACGCGTACCGTGTCCCGGCAGGTGCATCGGCCGATCGTGGTGGGCGACCTGCCGTTCGGCTCGTACGAGGCCTCGGACGAGGACGCCGTGCGCACCGCGGTGCGCTTCGTCAAGGAGGGAGGCGCGGACATCGTCAAGCTCGAAGGCGCAGGCCCGATGGTGTCGCGTGCGCGCGCCATCGTCGAGGCCGGGATCGCGGTCATGGGCCACGTCGGGCTCACGCCCCAATCGGCGACGATGCTCGGCGGCTTCAAGACGCAGGGCCGGACGGCCGAGGCCGCGCGGCGGGTCGTCGACGGGGCGAAGGCGTTGGAGGACGCCGGCTGCTCCTCCGTCGTCCTCGAGGCGGTGCCGGCTCCGGTCGCGGCGCGGGTCACGCGCGAGTTGTCGGTCCCGACGATCGGGATCGGCGCGGGAGCGGATTGCGACGGGCAGGTCCTCGTCTACCACGACCTGCTGGGGCTCTCGGAGGGCCATCTTCCCCGGTTCGTGAAGCGCTACGCGAACCTCTCCGCCGAGATCCGCGACGCGCTGACGGCCTATGCCGCGGAGGTGCGGAGCGGAGCCTTCCCCGAGGAGCAGCACACCTACGCGATGCCGGCGGAGGAGCAGGCGGAGTTCGAAGGCGCGCCGAAGCCACGGGTGTCATGAGCTGGACGGCGCCCCGGCTCGACGAGCGGATGGCGCTCGTCACCGGCGCGACACGGGGCGTGGGCAGAGGCGTAGCGCTCGTCCTCGGCGAGGCCGGCGCCACCGTGTACGTAACCGGGCGCACGGCCGTTGACGAGGTCGCCGAGGAGGTGACCGCGCGAGGCGGCCGCGGCGTGGCGGCGCGCACCGATCACACGAACGATGCGCAGGTCGAGGCGCTGTTCGAGCGGATCGAGCGCGAGAGCGGCCGTCTCGACCTCGTGGTGGGCAATGCATGGGGCGGATACGCCGACCATGACTGGCGCACGTTCAGCTCGCCCCTCTGGGAGCAGCCGCTCTCGCGCTGGCAGACGATGTTCGAGTCCGGGCTCAGAAGCCAGCTCACGACCGCCCGCTTCGCAGCGGCGCGCATGGTCGAGCAGGGCTCCGGCCTGGTCGTCCTCACCGGCGCCTGGGACGATCCCGGCGAGTACCTCGGGAACCTCTACTACGACGTGAGCAAGGCGGCGGTCTCGCGGCTCGTCGCCGGGCTGGCGCATGAATTGGGCGACCGCGATGTCGCGGTCGTCGGAGTCGTGCCGGGGTTCACCCGCACCGAGGCCGTTGTCGACGCCTTCGCAGCGGGGGGCATGGACCCGCCCGACACCGCACACTCGCCGGAGTACGTCGGCCGCGCAATCGTCCACATCGCCGCCGATCCGGAAGCGAAAGCGCTGAGCGGGAGCAGCGTGCAGGTAGCGACGCTCGGCGAGCGCTACGGTTTCGGCGACGTCGACGGCCGGGCGTTCGCGGAGTTCCGCATGCCCGCCGAGAACCGCCTCGACTAGCCGATCGTCGCGAGGATGATCAGCGCCGGCAGCGCGGCCGCCAGACCTACGGTCGCGAGCGAGCGCGCCCAGCTCCACCCGTGGACGCTGCGGACTCCCACGACGAGCAGAACCGCGCTCCAGGCGAAGGCGAAGTAGAGGAGCCCGCCGAAGGCGCGGTCGCCCGGCCCCCAGTCGTTGCCGCCGGTGCGGAAGAGGTTCTGGCCGTAAATCGCGATTCGCACCGGCCAGATCGTGAAGAGCGCGAGCGCCACAGGCGCGGACGAGAGCGCAAGGACGCTCCGCGCGCGGCGGTAGCTGCCGAGGCCGCCGAAGCGGCGGGCGGCGCCGTAGAGCAGCCCGCCGCCGAGCCAGTACACGGCGACCGCATAGATGAGGCCGCCCAGGAAGGCCCAGACCGGAATCAACGAGGCCGAGAACGAGGCGTCGTTGAGGAGGTGGCGCGCGACCGGAGTCCCGAGCACGGCTGCGATCCCTGCGAGCCCGGCGATCGCGGTGAGCGGCTCCTGCCGCGCCTCGATCGCCTCCACCGACTCGTCGCGGAGCGAGACGAAGACTGCGCGCGGAGCGACCAGCACGGCCGGCGCACGCAACCACCAGGTTCGTTCGAGCGCCGAGCTGTGTGCGGTGTCGGCCGTCGCAGCCATCGCGATGAGGTTAGCCCGGATGCGTCAGATGGTGACGGAGGCCAGGACCACGAAGACGACGCCCCCGAGCACGAGCCAGCTACCCGAGACCCACGCCCACGTGCGTAGCTGCGAGCGCTTGACCGGATCGGTCTGGGCGCCGAGCAGCAGGAGCGCGGCGATCAGGGAGACGAACGGGAAGAACAGGGCCGCCAGCACGGCTCCGGCGACGGACGCGCCGCCGTAGCCGGCAGCGGACGCGTGCGGCGGGACAGAGCCTGCCTCCATGGCGGAAGTCTGACGCCCGCCATCCGGCGCGACAAGTGTCCCCTTGGGACGGGCCTAGGCGGCTACGACCGCGGGCTCCGGGAGCAC
Organism: Gaiellaceae bacterium; assembly: GCA_035653435.1. Classification (GTDB taxonomy): domain Bacteria; phylum Actinomycetota; class Thermoleophilia; order Gaiellales; family Gaiellaceae; genus Palsa-739. Next base: position 29,001 of record DASRBY010000038.1, on the reverse strand, counting down.
GTTCTGCAGGAAGCGGCCCGTGAAGCTCTCCTCCACCTGCGCGACGTCCTCGGGCGTGCCGACCGCGATCAGCTCGCCGCCCGCCTCGCCTCCCTCCGGTCCGAGGTCGATCACCCAGTCGGCCTGCTTGATCACGTCGAGGTTGTGCTCGATCACGATCATCGTGTTGCCGCCGTCGACGAGCCGCTGCAGCGTCTCGAGCAGCTTCTCGATGTCCGCGAAGTGGAGCCCCGTGGTCGGCTCGTCGAGGATGTAGAGCGTCTTGCCGGTCGCGACCTTGCACAGCTCGGCCGCGAGCTTGACCCGCTGAGCCTCACCGCCGGAGAGCGTGGTCGCCGGCTGGCCGAGCTTGATGTAGTCGAGCCCGACGTCGTGCAGCGTCTGCAATCGGCGCCGGATCTTCGGGATCTTGGCGAAGAACCGCAGGGCCTCCTCCACCGACATCTCGAGCACGTCGGCGATCGAGCGTCCCTTGAAGCGCACCTCGAGCGTCTCGCGGTTGTAGCGCGCGCCCTTGCAGGTCTCGCACGGGACGTAGACGTCGGGCAGGAAGTGCATCTCGATCTTGATCTGCCCGTCTCCCTTGCACGTCTCGCAGCGCCCGCCGCGCACGTTGAACGAGAAGCGCCCGGGCTTGTAGCCGCGCACCTTCGCCTCGGGAGTCAGCGAGTAGAGCTCCCGGATGTGCGTGAAGAGGTCGGTGTACGTCGCCGGGTTCGAGCGCGGCGTCCGCCCGATCGGCTTCTGGTCGATCTCGATCACCTTGTCGAAAACCTCGATGCCCTCGACGCCTGCGTGAGCGCCCGGTTTGACCCGCGCGCGGTTCAGCCGGTTCGCGAGCGCCTTGAAGACGATCTCGTTCACGAGCGTCGACTTGCCGGAGCCCGAGACCCCGGTCACGCAGATGAACTTGCCGACCGGGAACTCGACGTCGATGTCCTTGAGGTTGTGCTGCGCCGCCCCCCGGACGAGGAACGTGCCGCGATCCTCGTCGCGGCGCTCGGGCACGGCGATTTCACGCGTTCCGGAGAGGAACTGCCCGGTCACCGACTTCTTGTTCCGCTCAACCTTCGTCGCCGGGCCTTCCGCAACGACCTCGCCGCCGTGCAGGCCGGCGCCTGGACCCATGTCGACGAGCCAGTCGGAACGGCGCATCATCTCCTCGTCGTGCTCGACGACGAGCACCGTGTTGCCGAGGTCGCGCAGCCGCTCGAGCGTGTCGATGAGCCGGGCGTTGTCGCGCTGGTGGAGGCCGATCGAAGGCTCGTCGAGGATGTAGAGCACACCGACGAGCTGCGAGCCGATCTGCGTCGCGAGCCGCAGCCGCTGCGCCTCGCCACCGGAGAGCGTCGCCGCCGCGCGATCGAGCGTGAGGTAACCGACTCCGACGTCGTCGAGGAAGGTCAGGCGCTCGCGGATTTCCTTCACGATCCGGTGGCCGATCAGCTCCTCGGTCGGCGTCAACGCGAGCTCGTCGAGGAACGCGAGCGCCCGCGTGACCGACATCTGCGTGAACTCGTGGATCGATCTGTCGCCGACCGTGACCGCGAGCACCTCCGGCTTCAGCCGCGCGCCCCTGCAGACCGGGCACGGCCGGAAGCTCATGTACTCCTCGATCCGCTCGCGCTGGTGCGAGGAGTCGGTCTCGCGGTAACGGCGGGAGAGGCTCGCGACGATGCCGTCGAAGGCGAGCATGTACTGGCGCCGCCGCCCCATCCGGTTGCGGTACTGGACGTAGATCTTCTCCCCGTCCGTGCCGTTGAGGAAGCGGTCCTGCTCGGCCTCGGTCAGCTCGGACCACGCCTTCGAGGTGTCGATCTCGTAGCGGTCGGCGATCGCCTGGATCACGGCCTCGTAGAAGCCCGATGAGCCGCCCACAGACCACGGCACGAGTGCGCCGTCGTCGATCGAGAGTGACGGATCGGGGACGAGCAGGTCCGGGTCGATCTCCTGCTGCGAGCCGAGCCCGGTACAGCGCGGGCAGGCACCGTGCGGCGCGTTGAAAGAGAAGATCCGCGGCTGCAGCTCGGGGAGCGACACTCCATGGTCGGGACAGGCGAAGTTCTCGGAGAAGAGGAGCTGCTCGCCGCTGTCGACCAGGTCGACTGCCACGAGGCCGTCCGCGAGCCCGGCCGCGGTCTCGATCGACTGCGTCAGGCGCAGCCGCAAGTCGGCGCGCATCACGAGCCGGTCGACGACGACCTCGATCGTGTGCTTGAACTTCTTGTCGAGCTCGGGGGCGCCCTCTTCGAGGACGTACTGCTCGCCGTCGACCTTGACGCGCGTGAAGCCCTCGCGCGTCAGATCCTCGAAGACGTCCTTGTACTCGCCTTTGCGGTCGCGCACGACCGGCGCGTTGACCGTGAAGCGCGTCCCGTCCTCGAGCTTCAGGACCTGGTCGACGATCGCGTCGAGGCTCTGCCCAGCGATCGGCTTGCCGCAGATCGGGCAGTGCGGCCGCCCGACCCGCGCGTAGAGGAGGCGGAGGTAGTCGTAGATCTCGGTCACGGTGCCGACCGTGGAGCGCGGGTTCCGCGAGGTCGTCTTCTGGTCGATCGAGATCGCCGGGCTGAGGCCGTCGATGTGGTCGACGTCCGGCTTCTCCATCATCTGCAGGAACTGGCGCGCGTAGGCCGAGAGCGACTCGACATACCGGCGCTGGCCCTCCGCGTAGATCGTGTCGAAGGCAAGCGACGACTTGCCGGACCCGGACAGGCCGGTGATGCAGATGAGGCGGTTCCGCGGCAGGCGGACGGTGAGGTCCTTCAGGTTGTGCTCGCGGGCGCCGTGGACGACAAGCTCGTCGGCAGCCATATGGGCGTCATTCTACCGTCCCGAACAGACGTTCGTCCGGCTAACGCGGCTGCTGCAGAACGCGCGTGAGCCGCCGCGGAACGCAGTCGATCTCGAGCTCGCCGGCGACGACGGTGGCGTAGCCGAGGATGCGGCCGAGCAGCGGCCGCTCGATCTCGAACACCGTGCCGTTGAGCGAGACGGAGGCGCTCGAGCGGCGCAGGAAGCCGTGCTCGACCACGAGTGCGTTTCCGGTGACGGAGAGGTGCGTGCGATCCCACCGTGCGACTGCGACGACGGCGACCAGGGCGGCGACGACGAGCAGGACCGCGCCGACGGCCTGCAGCGCCGTCCACGGCGCGAGAAAGCACGCTCCGCCGGCCAGCGCGAGCACGAATGCGCGCAGGAGCGGGCGCGCGAGAGCGATTCCGTGGCGGTGGGCCTCGAAAACAGGTTCGGTCACGTCCGCTTCGTTCTGCTTCCGGAAGGGAATCCCTCGGGAAATGGGTGGAACCGCACGCAAGGCGGCGACCGCGACCCTCGTCGCGGTCGCGATCATCGTCGCAGCACTCGCGCTCTGGAAGATCCGGATCGTGATCGCGCTGCTCTTCCTCGGCTTCGTGATCGCGTCGGCGATGCGGCCGAGCATCGAGTGGCTCTACCGCCGGGCGCGAGTCCCGCGGAGCGTCGGCGTCGTGATCCACTACCTCGGCTTCCTGGCGGCGATCGCGCTCTTCCTCTACCTCGTCGTCCCGGTCGCGATCACGCAGGTCGACCACGCGATCGGTCACGTACCGACGACGAGGTCGCAACTCCACCACGCCGCCGTCCACTCGCACGGCATCCGGCACGACATCCTGAGCGCGATCGACAAGCGGCTGCGACAGCTGCCGTCTGGCACCAGCCTCCTACACCCTGCGATCACGGTGACGAAGACGCTCGTCGAGATCCTCGTCGGGATCCTGTTCATGTTCGCCGTCGGCGCCTACTGGATCTTCGAGCGCGACGCCACGATCGCGCTCGTGCAGTCGCTCATGCCGCGCAAGCACCGCCGCGTGACGCGCGACACCTGGGTCTTGATCGACATGAAGCTCGGCGCCTTCGTCCGCGGGCAGTTCCTGCTCGTCCTGATCGTCGCGACGCTGCTCTCGTTCGCCTTCTGGCTGGACGGCGAGCCCTACTGGCTGCTGATCGGGACCTCCGCCGGCGTGGTGGAGCTCGTGCCAATCGTCGGGCCGCTCGCCGCCGGCGCGGTCGCCATCGGCGCGGGACTGACGGTCGGCTGGACGGTTGCGCTCGGCGCCGGGATCGCCGTCCTCGTCCTGCGCCAGCTCCAGGACTACATCATCGCGCCACGGGTGATGGGGCACGCCGTCGGGCTCTCGCCGCTCGTCGTGCTCATCTCGGTCGTCACCGTCGGCTACCTGCTCGGCGCGGTCTACGTCTTGATCGCGACTCCGATCGCAGCCGTCATCGCCACGCTCGTCGACGTCGTGGTGCGCGGGCGGGATCCGGCCGAGGAGGAGGCGCCGACGGTGCTCTTCGCCGGTACGGGAGAAGGCAAGCGGTAGCAGCTAGCTCGGGCGCGGCTTGCGCCAGCGACCGAAGACGAGGCCGCCCAACGTGAACCCGAGCCCGAACGTCCCGACGGCGAACGCGCCTAGCGCGGCCGTCTTCCGCACCGTGGACAGGCGCTGCCAGCGGCTGAGCGCCTCCTTCTCCTCGTGGGTCAGCTCCTCGCCGCGCCGCTGCTTGCGCAGAGCGCCGCCCGCCCGTATTCCGAGATAGAGGTCGTCGAAGATCTCGGCGGTTTCTTCGGCCATGACCGGAATCTATAGCCTCGTTCGGTCGTGAACGCCCGGCTCCTCCATGTATCCGACCTGCACGCGGGTACACACGAGGAGGGTGCGGTCGAGCGGGCGCTGGCGCGACTCGTGGAGCGGCTCGAGCCGCAGCTCGTCGTCGCTTCCGGCGATCTCGCGCACCGTGGGCGCCGCCCGCAGCTCGAGCGCGCGGCCGAGCTGCTTCGCTCCCTCGGGCCGCCGGTGCTCGCGGTCCCCGGCAACCACGACCTCCCGTATACCCCGGCGCGGTTCGTCCGGCCGTGGGCCGAGTTCGAGCGGATCTGGCGGACGACGGAGCCGACGGCAGCCTTTCCCGGCCTCCACGTGGTGGGCCTCAACTCGGCGCGGCCGTTCCGCCATCAGGGCGGTGCGCTGAGCCGGGCGCAGCTCGACCGCGCGACCGAGCGGCTCGCCGCCGCCGAGGCGGGAGCGTTCCGCGTCGCAGTCCTCCACCATCACCTCCTCGGCGCGCCGTGGCGAGCGGCGAACAAGCGGCCCGTCTCGCGCCGGAACCGCGTCCTCCGCGCGCTCGTGGACGCAGGGGCGGACCTCATCCTCGCGGGCCACATCCACCAGACGGCCGTGAGCGAGCGCCACGACTTCGAGGTGGTGGGCGACGAGGCGCGGACAGCCGTCGTTGCGATCGCGCCCGGCCTCGGGCAGCCCAGGCCGCAACGGCTCGGGGAGGCGCGCGGGCTCCACCTACACGAGGCGGACGCCGACGCGATCGTCGTCCGCACCTTCCGCTGGGCGCGCGACGACTGGACGCTGAGCGCCGAGCGCCGCTTTCTTCATTAACCCCGCGGCAGCCGGTGAGCGCCTGAGCCGGTCAGCGGCCGGTGCTGGACGAAGCGACGGTGGAGGTAGAGCAGCAGGGTCGCGCCGAGCACCGAGAAGATGAGCCCCGCGGTATGCCCGCCGACCGCCCACGCGACGATTCCGCCCACGAACGAGCCCGCAAGGCCGAGGCCGATCGTCGCCAGGATCCCCATCGGGTCCGGCCCGGGCAGTGCGAGCCGTGCGAGCGCGCCGACGATCAGGCCCCAGAAGGCGAGAAACAGGATGAACCAAAGCACCATCGGCTGTTCCTACGCCCGCAGGCTCTCGAGCAAACGCGTCCGCGCGCCCGTGTACTCGTCGTCATCGAGCACACCCGAGTCGTGCAGCTCCTCCAGCAGGCCGAGGAAGTGGGCCGGGTTGTCGGTTGGCGCGTCTCCCGCGTGGCCGCCGGCTCCCCCCAGAGGCTGCAGCGGCCGCGCCTGAAGCCCTCCGAACGGCTGCTGGGCCCCGATCTGGTCCGGATCGATGCCGGCCCGCTTGAGCCGCTCGCGATACTGCTCGACGCCGAAGCCCCGCTCGGGGAAGCGGTATGCCTCTCTGCCCCAGAGCGGGCGCTTCTGGACGAAGCGCCGGTACAGCACGACGAGCCCGACGGCGGCGAAGAAGCTCGCGATGCCTGCCCAGGAGGCTTGATTGCGCCCGCCGACGGCCAGCACGACCCCGGTTCCGATCACGGTCCCTCCGAGCCCGATCGCGATCGTGAGCCAGGGAGGCATCGGGTCGGGGCCGGGCAGCGCGAAGCGGGCCAGCGCGCCGGTGATGAACGCGATGAACAGGGCCGCGATAACTGCTCCCAGCACCCGCGGAGCGTAGCGCGGACGGGCGCTTCGACCTACGCCGCAGTCAGGCTCTTCAGCTCGTCGCGCAGCCTGGCGGCGTGCTCGAATCGCAGCTCCCGAGCAGCGAGGTACATCTCCTCCTCGAGCGTGGCGACGAGCTTCTCGAGCTCCTCCGGGCTCATCTCCTGGATCGGGCGGCTCGTGCTCGGACGAACCGGTTCAGGCTGTCGCTGCGTGAGCAGCCAAGCAAGCTCTGCCCGCGAGCGGATGCCGAGCTTCCGGTAGATGTTCGACAGGTGGTACTCGACGGTCTTCTCCGTGACGAAGAGCGTCGCCGCCACCTCCTTGTTCGTGGCGCCGCGTTGTACGAGCGCGGCAACCTGCGACTCGTGCGGGGAGAGCGAGACGTCGAACGGGGACAGCCGGCGACGACGCCCGCGTGCGGACAGCCCGCGTCGCGCGCGCAGCGCCCAGGGCTCGGCTCCCAGCTGCTCGAAGGTTCCGAGCGCTGAACGAAAGTAGGCCTGGGCCTCGGTCGATCGACGGGCTCGGCGAAGCCGTTCCGCGAAGCAGAGCTCGGTCCGCGCCCGCTCGAACGGCATCGGCGACTCGGCGTGCCACCGGAGCGCCTCGAGAAACTCCTCCTCGAATCCGTCGGACCCGGCGAGGAGGCCCCGGCATCGGTGCAGAACGGCCTGCGTCCAGGCTCGGTGCGTCGATTGCGCTCGGCGCTCGAACCGCTCGAGGGCGATGCGGGCCTCGTCGCCGCGACCCGCGCGCAGCAGAGCTTCGACGAAGTCGGCCTCCCAGCGGAAGACCGTTGGCTCGAACTTCGCGGCCTCGCTCGATGCCAGCCCCTGCAGGTGGTCGGCCGCTACATCGGGACGGCCAAGCGACAGCTCGAGGAGCGCCGCCCCGGTCCGGTGGTAGCCGACGATCATGCTGTGCTCGGGGCAGAGCTGCTCTGCTTCCTCGAGGTAGCCATCGCTCTTGTCGCGTCTCCCTCGTGCAGCCTCGAGCCGGGCAAGGCTGGTGAGGCACGAAGCCCTCTCGAACGCGCCGTCGCGGACGCGCGCAAGGCGCAGCGCCTCGGTCGAGTGGCCCTCGGACGCGCGCCAGCGGCCTATCCGGAACTCGATTGCCCCAAGCGTGTCGAGCGCGATCGGCAGGAGCCCGAGCAGCTCGAGGCGCCGTGCGCGGTCGATCACCTGCTCGAGCAGGGCACATCCCTCGCCGTAGCGCTCGACCCACACCAACGCAGCGGAAGAGCTGTAGAGCATCCCGAGCAGCGTCGGCGGGCTGCCGGCTGTGCGGTCGACGACGCGCTCGAGGAGGGGCTCGGCGTTTCCTTCCTCGGTGATCAGCCCCGCCAGGCCGAGCGCGATCTCGGCCTCGGCCCGTATCTCGCTCGGCCCTCGTCGGGCCAGCCTGCGCGCCTCGGTCGCCGTGGCGAGCGCCGCCGCGGAATCCGCTCCCTGGAAGGCCGCCCGCGAGACCTCACAGAGCAGCAGGGCCGCGGTCGCGGGAGACGTCCCGGCGACGAGGGCTGCCTCCGTCCTCAGCCGCTCGACCGCAGCCGGCCACTTCCCCTCCAGCCGCTCGACGCTCGCAACCACGAGCTGCAACCGCGCCTGGATCTCCGGCGAGCACGGCTGGACGAGACCCTGCTCCGCGAGACGCCCAGCCTCGAGGAGACGGCCGCTCTGCCGCTCAGCTTCCGCCCGTTCGAGAAACACCGCTCCACTCGAGCCCGCCCGGCCGCCCATCGACTACGGATCCTAGACCGCCAGACTAGGGATTTCACTAGTGAATCGCGCATGCGCGGGGTCTAGCATCGGGCACCTAATGCGCGCCAGGCGACCCGTCCTCGTGGCGGCAGGAGCGATGCTTCTTCTGGCCGTGACGGCAGCAGCCGCCGGGACCGTCGATCGCGTTCAGGTCGGGGTCACCGGTCGCAACGCGACCCAGGGCCTCTCCTCCGGGCTCTACGTCGACGTCCCTGTCGTCGCGGACTACGTGCAGTCGAAGTTCGACGGCGAGCAGGGCGACTGGCAGGGGCCGACCTACACCGCGACGCAGTCGCCGACGACGGGCCGCACGGATCTGTCCTTCCGCTCCGACTTCGAAAACACGGTCGGCTCGCTCGCCGGGATGGCGCAGCACGCGCTCGTGCACAAGGACTGGACGCTGAGCCAGAACGACGCCGTCAAGGTGCCGCGCCTGCTCGGCGGCCATGCGGCGGGAACCGTCGGGGGCAAGCTGGTCGTGTATGCCGAGCCGATCACCGGCTCCGCGCGCTGGGAGTCGGTGCTCGCGATCCCGCTCTGCCACCACATCTTCGGCGGAATGGACTTCTACGCCGACGCGCCCCCGATGGACACGTCCGGAACGAATCAGTACCTCGTCGGCACCACTTCCGCGAAGCAGTGGAACCACGACCATGCGCTCGCGGCGGCCCGGGGCGTCGCCCTCGACGGGCCGCTTCCTGGGGCAGGGATCACCGCTCACCGGGCGGGGAAGTCTGTGGCCGGAGTCGTACGGGACTGCGGCGGGGGACTGCAGAACGTGCACCTGACACTACTGCGCCAAGCGGGCACACGCTGGGCGCCAGCGGGTCACGGGAAGAGCGGTTCCGGCGGCAAGTTCTCTCTCTCCGCCCGCGCTCGCGGCAGCTATCGGGTCGTCGCCGAGCTCGGGCCGTTCCACGCGACCAGCGGCAGCGTCGCCGCGAGATGATGCAGGCTCGGGCCTCGATCCTCCTCGCCCTCGTGACGGCCTTGGCCCTCGTCCCGACCGCCGGCTCGACCCCCCGACGCCCCTTGGCGGCTTCGGCAACGCTCGTCGCGCACCTTCCGGCAGGAAACACGGCTCTCCCGCCCGCGCTCGCCGGCGGAACCACGGGCGGGATCGCACTCGACGCGAGCGGCGACGTCTACGTGGGCGCGACCCTCAGCGGGCACAGCTACGTCGTCGTCTACGACTCGTCGCGGCAATTCGTCCGGATGTGGCCGGTCGACAACCGCCAGGCCGCGCGCGGGGCGCTGTACCTCGCCGTCGGGCCGGACGGTCTCGTCTACACCGCACCCCAGCCCACGGTCGAAAGCGACGGCTTCGTCCGCGTCTTCTCTGCAGATGGCACGCTCGTCCGGACGCTCGGCGTGGGCTCGCACATGACGAACGTCAGCGACATCGAGGTCGACGCCGCCGGCAACGTCTACGTCGCGAGCAGCGCGAACAGGGCGCAGGGGATCCAGGACGACGTGGTCATGCGCCTGAACCCGGCGGGGCAGGTCACGGGCCAGTGGGCTCCCGACCCCGGAGGGCCGACGAACTCCCTGCGCGGGATCGCGGTCGCGCCGGACGGCTCGGTCTGGGTGACCGCCGATCTCCCCAACCAGCCGCTGACGCACTTCGACGCGAACGGGAAGTCGCTACCCGTGCCGCCGATCCTGCTCGCGATCCCCGAGGCGCACCCCGACCAGTTCGCGGACGTCGACTTCGCGGGCGGGAACCTCTACTTCACTGGAGACTTCGGTCCGGGACACGGCCTCTACCCCGGCGGGCCGAACATCGTCAACGGCATGGTCGAGATGACGCCGGAGGGGACGCTCGTGGACGTGGCCGCCGGCAGCGGCCACGGGATCGCCGTCGCCTCCGACGGGGACGTCTATGCGACCGGCCTGGACGCCAGCGCCACACCGGCCACGACCGCGCGAGCGGCGGCCGCCGCGGATAACACGGGGGGCTTCGGCGTCTACGGCTCCGACCATCTGACGGTGCCGCCGCTCGGATCCGCACACGGGAGCGCGACCTGCAACAACGGATCCGGCACCACGGCACCGTTGACCGCGACGGGGCCGCAGCTCACGCTGGCAGCTGGGAGCGAAACCAGCAGCGACTGCTCCGTCTGGTTCACCGACGACACGCCACCGCCGGGGTGCGACCACGGCTCGGTGCCGCGGCCGTCCGGCGCTTGGCAGGGGGATCGGCCGCTTCCGACCGGGGACGTCAACGTCGTCGACCTCGGTCAATCCGGCGCCGTCGCGGACGTCAGGATCCCCGGCAGCCAGGTGACCGGCGGCGGCGTCGACGTCAGGTACGACTGCTTCGGTCAGGATGGCTCGCCGACGGGCCAGGGGCTGCTCGTCCACAAGGGCGACATCAAGCTCGAGGACCCGAGCGGCACCGTCGTCGACGCGTCGGGGAGGCCGCTTGCGAACGCCGCCGTCACGATCCAGGAGTCGCCGACCGGCAAGGGCCGTTTCCTCACTCCCGCGCTCTCATCGCTCAGCCCGCAGACGCTGAAGGAGGCGACGGGCTCGGACGGACGGTTCGGCTGGGACGTCGCTCCCGGCTATTGGCGGATGGTCGTGACGGCCTTCGGCTACCGCCGCTACGTGAGCAAGGCGTACAGGGTCCCGCCCGCCGTCACGAAGCTCGTCTTCAAGCTGAAGGCCGACCCACGGCAGCAAGCGCTGCTGATCGATCCCGCCGGCCGAGTCGGCCGGGTGCGCGTCGGTAGGAAGCCCGCCCGAGTCGGGGGCCTCTCCGTGACCACGAGACACGGCGTCGTGCGCTCGATCGCGGTTCGCTCGAAGCGCTTCCGGACCGCCGCCGGCATCACGCTCGGCAGCAGCCGAGGGGCACTCGGCGCCGCGTTCCCGTCGCTCACACGCCAAACGGCGTGGCTGCATACGAAGACGCTTCGCGTCGGGAAGGCGACGTTTACGCTCTCGAAGGCGAACCGCGTCGCAAAGATCGTCGTCGGCCGGTAGCTCAGGCCGCGGTCTGCTCGAGCGCCTGCAGATCGCGCCGCAGGTCCTTGATCTCGTCCCGCAGCTTGGCGGCGTACTCGAACCGCAGCTCCTCGGCAGCGAGGTACATCTCCTCTTCGAGCGTGACGACGAGCTTCTCGAGCTCCTCGCGCGACATCCCCTCGACCTTCGTCGCACCCCGCCGGCGCCGGGACGAGGGGACGGTCGGCGACTCGAGCTGGAGCAGCTCGGCGATGTCCGACACGCCCTTCGCGATCGTCTCCGGCACGATCCCGTGCTCCTCGTTGTACGCGAGCTGGACCGCGCGCCGGCGATTCGTCTCGTCGAGCGCTTCCTTGATCGCCTCGGTCTGCTTGTCGGCGTACATGAGCACCTTGCCGTTGACGTTTCGCGCCGCCCGGCCGATCGTCTGGATGAGGCTCGTCCGCCCGCGCAGGAAGCCCTCCTTGTCGGCGTCGAGGATCGCGACCAGCGACACCTCGGGCAGATCGAGCCCCTCGCGCAGGAGGTTGACGCCGACGAGGACGTCGAACTCGCCCAGCCGCAGCTCGCGCACGATCTGGATCCGCTCGAGCGTGTCGATCTCGGAGTGGAGGTAGCGCGCCTTGACGCCGGACTCGAGGAGGTAATCGGTCAGGTCCTCGGCCATCTTCTTGGTCAGCGTCGTGACGAGGACGCGCTCACCGGCCGCCTCGCGGGCGCGGATCTCCCCGAGCAGATCGTCGATCTGGTTCTTCGTCGCGCGGAGCTCGACGTCGGGATCGACGATGCCGGTCGGGCGGATCAGCTGCTCGGCAACGACCGTGGAGTTGCGGAGCTCGAACGGCCCCGGCGTCGCCGAGACGAAGACGAGCTGCGGCACCTTGCGCAGGAACTCGTCGAAGCGCAGCGGCCGGTTGTCGAGCGCCGACGGCAGGCGGAAGCCGAAGTCGACGAGCGTCTGCTTGCGCGAGCGGTCGCCCTCGTACATGCCGCCGAGCTGCGGCACGGTCTGGTGGGACTCGTCGACGAAGACGACGAAATCGCTCGGGAAGTAGTCGAGGAGCGTGAACGGGTGCGTCCCCGGCGCGCGTCCTTCGAGGATGCGGGAGTAGTTCTCGATCCCGTTGCAGAAGCCGAGCTCCTTCAGCATCTCGAGGTCGTACTCGGTGCGCTGCCGGATCCGGTGGGCCTCGAGGAGCTTCCCCTCCTCCTCGAACATCGCGACCTGCTGCTCGAGCTCGTGCCGGATCTCGTCGACCGCGCGCTCGACCGTCGGCTGCGAGGTGACGTACTCCGTCGCGGGCCAGATCGAGAGGTTGTCGAGCTTCGCGAGCACCTCGCCCGTGAGCGGGTCGAAGTGCGTCATCCCCTCCACCTCGTCGCCGAAGAACGAGATGCGGTATGCCGTCTCCTGGTTCGCCGGCTGCACCTCGACGACGTCGCCCTTCACGCGGAAGCGCCCGCGGCCGAGCATCGTGTCGTTGCGGACGTACTGCGAGTCGATGAGCTTCCGCAGCAGGAGGTCGCGGTCGTGCTCGGCGCCGACCTCGACGTAGATCATCCGCTCGCGCCACTCTTCCGGCGAGCCGAGGCCGTAGATGCAGGAGACGGAAGCCACCACGACCACGTCGCGGCGGGTGAAGAGCGCCGAGGTCGCGGCGAGCCGCAAGCGCGCGATGTCGTCGTTCCGGGACGAGTCCTTCTCGATGTAGAGGTCGGCCTGGGGGACGTACGCCTCGGGCTGGTAATAGTCGTAGTAGGAGACGAAGTACTCGACGGCGTTGTGCGGGAAGAACTCCCGGAACTCGTTGCAGAGCTGCGCCGCGAGCGTCTTGTTGTGCGCGATGACGAGCGCGGGCCGGCCGACCTTCTCGATCGTCCAGGCCATGGTGGCCGTCTTGCCGGTGCCGGTCGCGCCGACGAGCGTCTGGAACTGCTCGGCCGCGAGCAAGCCGTCGGCGAGCGTGTCGATCGCCTGCGGCTGGTCGCCTGTCGGGCGGTAGGTGGAAGTGGTGTGCAGAGGTGGCACGAGGACAGGGTATCTCCGGCCATCGACCGGGACCGGCCCCGCCCTCGGCCACGCACGCCTTCGGTTGAGAGGGCTCTGGTGCAGGCGAGCGCGTGCGCCTTACACGCCGCTTACAGCAGCCTGGGGTCCGCTTAACACGCAGGAACCACGATCAGAGCATTGGCAGGCAGGGAACGAGCGAAGGAGGGACAGCAGTGAAGAAGTTGCTTCCGTTCGTCAACGCCGCCCTGACCTCTGGGTCGAACTGGTCGAGCGACGACTGCCTCGGAGCGAGCTGGGGCTGAGATCCCCTGCCAAGCCTCTGGTAGGCGTCAGCTGTCGAACGAAATCACACTGCGGATCCCGTCCTGTGCCTGCATGAGATCGAAGCCCTGGTTGACCTCGGCCAGCGAGAGCGTGTGCGAGATGAGCGGGTCGACGTCGATCTCGCCGGCGAGATAGCGGTCGACGAACTGCGGTACCTGGTCGCGTCCCTTCACGCCCCCGAATGACGAGCCCGCGACGCGGCGGCCCGTGATCAGGAAGCGCGGCACCACCTCGAGCGTCTCGCCGCGGCCGGCGACGCCGCACACGGTCGCGAGGCCCCAGCCCATGCGCGCCGACTCGACGGCCTGGCGCATGACGTCGACGAGGCCGGTCGCCTCGAAGGTGTAGTCCGCGCCGAAGCCACCGGTCAGCTCCACGATCTGGTCGACCACTTCGGGCCCGCCGGTGAGCGTGTCGGTCGCGCCCTGGGCGCGGGCGAGCTCGAGCCGCTGCTCGGCCGGATCGACGCAGACGATGCGCTCCGCACCGCTGAGGCGGCAGCCCACTACCGCACCGAGCCCCACGAGGCCCGCGCCGAACACGGCGCACGTAGAGCCGGGCTCGACCTTCGCGGTGTTCAACGCAGCGCCGATCCCGGTCGAGAGGCCGCAGGCGAAGACGCATGCCCGGTCGAGCGGAGCTTCCGGCGCGATCTTCGCGAGCGCGATCTCCGGCATGACGGTGTATTCCGCGAACGTCGAGGTGCCCATGAAGTGCCGGATCGGCTCACCGTCACGGGAGAGGCGAGTCGTCCCGTCGGGCAGGAAGCCCTGGTTCTGCTGCTCGCGGATCGCCAGGCAGAGGTTCGTGCGTGGGTCCCGGCAATGCATGCACTCGCGGCACTGCGGCGAGAAGAGCGTCACGACGTGGTCTCCGGGGTCGAGCGAGCCGACGCTCTCGCCCACCCGTTCGACGACACCTGCGCCCTCGTGCCCGAGCACGGTCGGCGCGTAGCCCGAGGGGTCGGCGCCGGACGCCGTGTACAGATCCGTGTGGCACACCCCGCAGGCGACGAGGCGGACGAGGACCTCCCCCGCCTTCGGCTCGGCCAGGTCGATCTCTTGCACCTCGAGCGGCCGGCCGAACTCCTCGAGCACTGCGGCCCGGATCTTCACGTCCGCGGTCCTACCAGTTTCCCGAACGGCCTGGATGCGCAGAACGCCGTCGTGGAGCCGGAACAGCAGCCTCCGTACGGCCCCTACGCGGCGATCATGGCCGCCTTCTGCGGCGGTCTCGTCGCCGCGGGCGCGCTCGCGCGCGCGCTCGGCCGCAACCCGCGGGAGCAGACGACGCTCGACCTGGTCACGCTCGGACTGGCGACGTACAAGGGGGCGCGGACACTCGCCCGCGACGAGGTGACGAGCTTCCTCCGCGAGCCCTTCGTCGAGGGGCACGCGCACGAAGGCGGAGAGGACCCGCTCGAAAGCGGCGGCATGCGGCAGGCGATCGGCGAGCTCGTGACGTGCAGCCGCTGCGTCGGCACCTGGGTCGCGGCATTGCTCACCGCGACGCAGATCGTTGCGCCGCGGTTCGGGCGGCTGCTCACGTGGACGCTCGGCGCCGCCGGGGTGAACGACTTCCTCCAGGCCGGTTTCGCCGCACTCACGAACAAGAGCAACGAGATCGAGGAGCGCGTGGCCGGCTAGTACCCGAGCTGCTTCGGGTACGTGCGGCGGTAGATCCGCTTCAGCCGCTCGACCTTGTTCACGTAGTCCCGCGTCTCGGAGAACTGGATTCCGGCGTGCTCCTTCCGCCAGCTGTCGACGTTCTCCTGACCCGCGTTGTACGCCGCCAACGCGAGCCGTTCGCTCCCGTACTTGTGAAGCAGATGTCCGAGGTACCACGCGCCGTAGCGAATGTTGATGTCCGGGTTCGTGAGATCGGAGACGCGGAAGCGCGAGCCGCCCGTGTACTGCGCGATGCCCTGCGCCGTGCTCGGCGTCAGCTGCATGAGCCCGATCGCCCCTGCCTTGGAGCGAGCGTTCGGGTTGAACTTGCTCTCGGACTCGATCACCGCGGCGAGCAGCGCGGGGTCGAGATGGTCCTGCGAGGCGTAGACGCGAACGTTCGTCGAGTACCGGAGCGGAAACCAGAGGCGCGCGTACCACGGCGGCTCCGCCTTCTGCAGATAGAGGAAGCCGGCGACGGCCGCGAAGACCACGGCGCCCGCGACGAACCAGCGCCTCAGCGGGACCGACGTAGCTCCTCCAGGACGCCCGCGACGAAGGCGTCGAGCTCCTCGAGCGAGCCGTCGTTGACGTACGAGAAGTCCGCCCGCCGCACCTTCTCCTCCTCAGGCACCAGCCGATCCTCCCTCTCGGTCAGGTCGCCGCGCCGCGCTTCCCTCACCTCGGGCGGCGCGGTCACGACGACGACTCGATCGAAGCGCTGCTCGCCGCCGGTCTCGTAGAGCAGCGGGATCTCGGCGACCGCGACGTCGGCAGTCTGCTCCGCCAGCCAGGCGTCGGTCGCGGCCCGAACACGCGGGTGTAGCTCGGACTCGAGCCACGCGAGCTCGGCGCGGTCGGCGAAGACGATGCGGCCGATCTCCGCCCGGTCGACCTCGCCGTGGCGAAAGACCCGCTCGCCCCAGCGCTCGCGCAGAGCCGCTTGCAGCCCCGGGTCCTCGCGGTAGAGGCGATGGACGACCTCGTCGCTCGAGATCACGGCGGCGCCGTGCCGAGCGAACGCATGGAGCGCCTCGCTCTTGCCGGCTGCGATGCCGCCCGTGAGCGCGACCGCGACCGGCCGCGCCACTACTCCGTCGGCTCGGCCTCGTCGGAGGCTTCGGCTTCCGGTGCCTCTGCCTCGGCGGCCGGCTCCTCCGCCTCGGGCTCGGCCGCGGCGGCCGCCTCTTCCTCGACCTCGGTCTCAGGCTCGGAAGCGGGCACTTCGGCAGCGGGCTCTTCCGCAGCGGGCTCTTCCGCAGCGGGCTCTTCCGCAGCGGGCTCTTCAGCCGGCGGCTCCTCCGCGGGGGCCTCGAGCGCCTCGGCGGCGGGAACCTCGTCGGCGAAGACCTCGTCGGAGAGTCCCAGCGCGGGCGGCTCGGCCTCCTCCCCGGGCTTCGGCTGCACGGGCATGCCGTCCTCCACGCGCTTGAGCGAGAGGGAGAGGCGCCGGCGGTCGGCGTCGACCTCGAGGATGCGGACGTTGACCTGGTCCCCCTGGGAGACGATCTCGCGCGGGTTCTCGACGTGGTGCTGCGCGAGCTCGGAGATGTGGACGAGCCCCTCGACGCCCGGCAGGATCTCGACGAACGCACCGAAGGTGACGACCTTCGTCACCGTGCCCTGCACGACGTCGCCTTCCTGGTAGCTCTCGAGCACCTGCTGCCACGGATCGGTCTGGGTCTGCTTGAGGCCGAGCGAGATCCGCTGGCGCTCGCGGTCGATGTCCAGCACCTGCACCTTGACCGTCTGACCGATCTCGAGGACCTCCGACGGGTGGTTGACGTGGCTCCAGGAGAGCTCGGAGATGTGGATGAGGCCGTCCATCCCGTCGAGGTCGACGAAGGCGCCGAAGTCGACGATGTTGGAGATCGTGCCCTCGACGACGTCGCCGGGATTGAGGCGGTCGAGAATGCGCTGCCGCTGCTCCTTGCGCTCTTCCTCGAGCACGGCGCGGCGCGAGAGGACGACGTTATTGCGCGAGCGATTCAGCTCGATGACCTTGCACTCGAGCTCCTGGCCGAGGAACTCGTCGAGGTCCTGCACGCGGCGGATGTCGACGAGCGAAGCGGGCAGGAACCCGCGCACGCCGAGGTCGAGGATCAGACCGCCCTTGACGACCTCGATCACGCGCCCGGTGACGGGCTCGCCCTTCTCATGCGCGCCCTCGATCGCCTTCCAGGCGATCTCGAACCGCGCACGCTTCTTGGAGAGGATCAGCCGGCCCTCGGCATCCTCCTTCGTCAGCACGAGCGCCGCGATGTCGTCGCCGACCGTGACCTCGTCCTCGGGATTGATCGAGCGCCGGATCGAGAGCTCCGAGACCGGGATGACGCCTTCAGACTTGTAACCGATGTCGACGAGCACCTCGTCCTTGTCGACGCGCACCACCGTGCCGTTCACGACCTGCCCCTCTTCGATCGTGGGGAAGGTGGACTCGTAGTCTGGGACGAGCTCGCCGCTCTCGGGATCGGTCGTCCAGACGCCTTCCTCGAGCCGCGGGTCGTTGATTGTCTCGTTCGCCATGCGGCGGGTCAATATAGCTGGGTCATCTCGGCGTCGGGGCTACGCTGAGCGCAATGGAGGAGCGGTATCCGGTCGGGATCACACCGTCGTGCGCGGTGCACGTGCTGCGGCACGAGGGCGGCGGCGAGGGCTACGGAAGCTGGTCGGCGACGATCGGATTGCGCAGCGGCGAGGCAACGATTCGCGTGCCCGGCCACTATGCCGGCGTCCTGGCGGAGCGACTGCGCGCGGCGGCGGAGGCCTTCGTTCCGGGGCGGCGGCTCGCACGGGACGAGTACCTCGACGTGACCGCGATTGCGGTCGACGGCGTCGAGACGCTCGCGCTCTCCTCCACGGCCCGCTCTCCGGTGCGCGTCACCATCGAGGTGCCACGCGGTGAGATCGACGATCTCTCCTCCCTGCTGGCCGAGGCTCAGCAGCTGATCGAGACCCTGCGGCAGGGGCTCGGCCTCGTGCCGGACTCGCTCCCCGAAGTGTTGTGAGCGCGCTGCTCGACTACTGCACCGCGGGTGCCCGTGTCGCGGAGCGCGCACTCGTGCAGCGGCCGAGACTCGGCCGCGAGGAGCGGCTCGTCTTCGTCGTCGGCTGCCCGCGCTCGGGAACGACGTTCGTCGGTCGCGCGATCGGCGGCCTGCCGGGCTTCGTCGACTTCGGCGAGGTGACGCCGTGGAAGGCGGCGCTGCCGCTGGGCCCCTCCGCGGCCGACCTGCGACGGATCCTGGAGCGCATCCGGAGGCTCGGCCTCGCGTGGGGGCTGCGCGGCGTCGAACAGACTCCCGAGACGGCGCACGTGCTCGGGGCAGCGCTCGAGGCCTATCCGCAGGCGCTCGCGGTGCACGTCGTGCGGGACGGCCGCGACGTCGTCTGCTCGCTCCTCGAACGAGGCTGGCTCAACGCCGGCCAGGAGGGCCACGACGACGCGAGGCTGCCGTACGGGCCCGAGCCGCGCTTCTGGGTCGAGCCCGAGCGGCGGGAGGAATTTGCGGCGGCGAGTGACGCGCGCCGCTGCGCGTGGGCCTGGCGACGCTACGTCGAGGCCGTGCGGGCGGCGGATGCCGGCGACCGCTTGCTCGAGATGCGGTACGAAGGTCTCGCGACCGTGGCCGACCGGCTTGCGGAATTCCTCGGCTCGAACGTCACTTCGACTCACCGAGCCCTCGACCGTTTCCGCGACTCCTCGATCGGCCGCTGGCGCAGGGAGCTGACGCCCGAGCAGCTGGCCGACGTGGAGGCGGAGGCAGGGCCGCTGCTCGCCGAGCTCGGCTATTCGTAGGACGGTGCAAAGCTTCACATGGGCCTAACCGGCCTCTCGCTACGCTCGACCCATGGTTACCTGGATCGCAATCGCGCTTCTCTACGTGCTGGGCATGGGCATGCTTCGCTGGCTCGGCGGCCTCTCGTCCGCGGCCGACGCGTTCTCGCGCTGGGGCCGTGCGACGGCGGAGCGCCGCAGCGCCGCAGCGTCCTCGAGCTCCTAGCGCGCGTCGCCTAGTCCGGCTCGTCGTCCTCGGTCTCGCCGCGGATGTCTTCGGCGACCCGCTCTTTGAAGGGCTGCAGGCGCTGGAAGAGCTCCTCGGGAGGGACGGCCTCTTCCGGCTCGCCGCCCAGCAGCCAGGGTGCCGCGTCTAGGGCGGTCTTCCACGCGACCTCCTCCACCGCTTCGGACGAGCCCGCCTCGGGCTCCGGCTCCTCGAGGAGCTCGACGCCATCGAGGTACACGTTCGTGAAGTTGCCCCGCTGCTGCTCGTGGAACGTGATGCGGGCACGTCGCCCCTCGGCTGCGACCGCGTCGCGGGCGATCTGCTCCCGGAAGGTCGTGTACTCCCGGCCCTCGGCGTCGCGAAGCACGAAGCGCGTGTTGCCGGACTGCGTCTTGAACGCCTTCACCTCGGCGACAGTGACGACCGCGTCGGCCATGTCCGGAGTGTTCCTCGGCGGAAGCTGCACTAAGCGTTGCCGTGTCGGGGGAACCGCGATACCCTCGTCTCGCTGGTTGTCCGATCGGATGGGGGGAGCAGTGAGGGGACTGTTGAAGGGGTTCGTGGTCGTGGCGCTGATCGCGGCGGTCGTCGTGCCGAGTGCTTCGGCGAAGTCGAAGCCGCACGCGAAGCTCTCGATCTTGCCGCTGCCGGCATCGTCGCTGGGGGCGGAGGCGAGGTCGCTGCCGCTCGAGAGCGACTCGGGAGTCGTCGGTAACGAGGACAGCTTCGCCACCGGACTTCCCACCACCCCCAATCGCTGGTATGTCCATGCCCCCGTGCCGCAGAAGACCGGCCGGATCAGCGGCTACGCACTCGACTACGGTGACGGCACCAGCGGCGGTGCGGGCGTCACAGAGGTGAGCACCAGCGTCGACCAGTACAAGACGAGCGGCGCAGCGAAGTCCATGCTCGTCTTCTGGAGCAAGTGGGAACTGAACCAGCTGGTGAGCTCGACCTTCAAGGGTGGGCTCACAGCCACCGTCAAGAAGGAGAACAAGCAGGCGGCTGCCGTCGGAGACTGGGGGTACTTTGCGGCCCTCGTCACCTACCGTGCGGCGAACATCGCACCGCTCTTCGGGTTCGACGAGCAGTTCACCGAGGGGCGCTACGTGGCCGACGCCACCGTCTGGGCCGGCACGGCGGCAAAGGCCAAGAAGCTCGGGGTCGCGCTCGCGAAGAAGCTCGACGCGCGAATCACGCAGGCGCTTGCGGGACGGCTGCACGCGAAGCCCGTCAAGCTCCCGGCGAATCCGGTGGCCGGCCCGCCGTCCGGGGGACCGGATCTCAGCTCGCTGGCGCTGACGACGACCGACGTGGGCGGTCAGTCGGTTGCCATCCTCCAGAACTATCAGGGCGATCCCTTCGCCCTCTCGTACTACGAGGTTGCGATGAGCCCGGCCGGCCCCTTCGGCGTGCTCAACCAGGGGATCGCGTGGTTTCAGACGGCGAACGAGGCGAACTTCAATGCCGACGTCGTCGCCGATCACTTTGCACCGACGCAGAGTCCCATCGACCTGAGCGGCATCGGCGACGGCGCCCGAGGAGCCGTGGGGAACGACTCGTCCGGTGGAAGTGCAACCGTCGTCTTCGCCTCGGGCCGGCTCGAAGAGTTCGTCGACATCACCAGCACGACTGCGATCCAGCAATCGCAGGTCGTGAGCCTTGCTCAGACCATGGCGAACAAGATCAACGCCGCGGGGCTCGGCGGCTAGACCCAAAAAGAACCAGCTCCGTTCGGGGCGGCTCGTTACTTCTTGATGAAGCTCATCGCGCCGCCGGCCTCGACGACGGCGAACTTGATCTCGTCGAGGCTCTCGATCTCGTTGCTGCGCGCTTCCTCCATGACGTCGTCGAGCGTGAGCCGCTCCTCCTGCAGATTCCGTTCGATCAGCTCGCCGTCCTGGACGATGATCAGCGGCTCGCCCTGCAGGACTCGCCGCGCCCGTTTCGACTTGAAGGCGAGGTACGACGAGAGCACGGTCATGAGCACGAAAGTCGAGATTGCGACCGTCACGCCGGTGACGGACATGTCGGATTGGGTGACGCCGTTCTGGATCAGGTCGCCGAGCACGACGAGCAGCACGAGGTCCTGCGGAGCGAGATCCGAGAGCTCGCGGCGGCCCATGACCCGCAGGACGAAGACGATGAAGATGTAGGCGAATGTGGCGCGAAAGACGATGTCCATGGGCTACGGCCAGATCAGGATGTCGCGATGGATGGTGAGGAGCGCCTTGCGGCCGTCGTAGAGCCAGACGGTTTGTTTGTGGTCGCCCACGTTCGTGGGGTTGACCTGCAGCGAGACATAGAGCGTGTAGTGCTGCCCGCGCGAGATCTTGCCCAGGGTCAGGCTGAGCTTCCCGTCCGCCGACGACTCGCTCACCGGTTGCGGCGCTGCCCCGTTGAACGTGTACTGGTCCGCCCAGCCCGGGGCGAGAACCAGAACGGCTCGGTTGATCGTCCGTCGGGCGTCGATGCGGAAGCGCGCCGTGTACATCAATCCGCCGCGCACGTGTGAGGGCGCGTAGACCTCCAGCCGGGCGGCCGCCGTCGTAGCCGTGGACGTCTGCGGCCGCTGCCCGAAGACGTCCGCGAGCGCGGCAATCACGATCGCGCCGAGGACGGCGAGTCCGATGCGGGACGGCCAGGGCCCCACCCAGCCTTTGCGGTCGCGGTGCCGCGACAGCGTCAGCGTCTCAGGCGCAGAAGACATCTAGTCGACCGCGTTCTCATGCGCCGCGCGGACGGCGATTCCTGCCCGCTCGGCGCTGCCCTAGCTCTTCGCGTCGGCCCAGGAGTCGCCGGCCCCGACATCGACCGCGAGCGGCGGATCGAGCGGGTACGCCGAGCACATCTCCTCGCGCACGAGCTCCTTCACCACCGACGTCTCCGCGTCGGGCGCCTCGAGCAGCAGCTCGTCGTGCACCTGGAGGACGAGCCGCGCGCTTCTCCCCTCCTCGCGCAGCCGCCGCTCGATCGCGACCATCGCGACCTTGATGATGTCGGCGTTCGAGCCTTGCATCACGAAGTTGACGGCGACGCGCTCGCCGAAGCCCCGCGTCGCGCGGTTCCGCACCCGAAGCTCGGGCACCGGCCGGCGCCGGCCGAGCAGGCTCGTCGCGTAGCCGTCGCGCTCCGCTTGCTCGATCGTGCGGGCGATGAAGTCCTGCACGAGCGGGAAGCGCGCAAGGTACGCGTCGATGTACTCCTGCGCCTGCTCGCGGGGGATCTCCAGATTCTCGGAGAGGCCGAAGGCGGAGATCCCGTAGACGATCCCGAAGTTGATCATCTTCGCGATCGAGCGCTCCGCGGGCGTGAGCTTCGCCGGCTCGACGCCCAGCACCTCGGCCGCCGTCGCGGTGTGGATGTCCTCCCCGCGCGCGAACGCCTCGCGCAGCTTCGGCTCGCCGGAGACGTGGGCGAGGATGCGCAGCTCGATCTGCGAGTAGTCGGCGGAGATGAGGCGCGCGCCGGACTCGGCGACAAAGGCGGAGCGGATCTCGCGGCCGAGCTCGGTGCGGATCGGGATCGACTGGAGATTGGGGCTCGTCGTCGAGAGACGGCCGGTGGCGGCGACGGCCTGGTTGAAGGTCGTGTGCAGGCGGCCGTCCGGCCCGATCAGCGACGGCAACGGCACGAGGTACGTGTTGAGGAGCTTCGAAAGCTCGCGCCACTCCTCGATCACTCCCACGATCTCGTGCTCGGAACGGATCGAGCGCAGCACCTTCGTGTCGGTCGAGTAGCCCGTCTTGCCTTTGCGGCCGGGCGTGAGCTCGAGCTTCTCGAACAGGATGCGTCCGAGCTGCTGCGGCGAGCCGAGCACGAACTCCTCACCCGCGAGCTCGTACGCACGCGATTCGAGCTCCTCGACGCGGTCGGCGAGGCGCGCGGTGATCTCACCCATCCGGTACGTGTCGATGCGGACGCCGGTCTCCTGCATCCGGGCGAGCACGCCGACGAGCGGCATCTCGACGTCGCGATAGAGCGGCTCTGCACCCCGCTCGCGCACGCGCTCGAGGAGCGGCTCGCGCAGGCGCAGCGTGACCGCCGCGTGCCCGACGAGGCGCGCGGTCTCCTCCTCGGCCTCCGGTTCGGCGACTGCCTCGACCGCGTACTCGGCCGCGAGGTCGTCGAGGAGATACTCGCTCCGCGCCGGGTCGATCAGGTAGGCAAGGATCATCGTGTCGTCCTCGGCATCCACGCGCAGCGCTTTCGCGTCGTGCGCGACGAACGTGCCCTCGAGCCGCTCGGGCCGCGGCGCGACCACGACCTCGTCGCCGAGCGCGACCGCGACGCGTCCGTCGTCCGCGGCGATCCCCGCGATCGAGTCGTGTCGGGGCAGCTCTCCCTCGTGCCAGGCGACCGCCGTGCCGGCCGAGATCCGCTCGCGCGCCGGCACCGCTTCGTCGAGCTCGCCGACCCGGCCGAGCAGCGCGCGGAACTCGAATTGCCGGAACGTCTCCCGCAGCTGCGCCCGGTCCGGCGGCGCGAGGACGAGCTCGGCGGGATCGCACTCGACCTCGAGATCGCGCCGCATCGTCGCGAGCACCTTCGCGGCCCTCGCCTGCTCTGCGAACTCGGTCAGGTTCTTCCGCCGTGCAGGCGACAACTCGTCGACGTGCTCGAGCACGCCCTCGAGCGACCCGTACTGCGCAACGAGCTGGCCCGCGGTCTTGTCGCCGATGCCGGGGACACCGGGGATGTTGTCGGACGTGTCGCCCTTGAGCCCGATGAAGTCGGGGATCTGGTCCGGCCGAATCCCGTAGCGGGCCTCCACTCGCTCCGGCGTGTAGACGTTGACGTCGCTGACGCCGCGCGGCGTCATCATCAGGCAAACGTTCTCGGAGACGAGCTGGAACGCGTCGCGGTCGGTCGAGACGACGCAGGTCCTGATCCCCGCCTCGTCGGCGCGCGTGGCGAGCGTCGCGATCACGTCGTCCGCCTCCCAGCCCTCGAACTCGAGGTTCCGGTAGCCGAACGCCTCGACGATCGGCCGCAGGTGCGGAAACTGCTCGGCGAGCAGGTCCGGCATCGGGCGGCGGCCTTCCTTGTAGACGACCTCGGCCGCCTCGGCCTGCGCGTGCCGGTGCACCGGACGCGTGTCCCAGGCGACGGCGACGCCCTTCGGCCGGTAGTCGGAGAGGAGCTTGAAGAGCATGTTCGTGAAGCCGAGCAGCGCGTTCGTCGGGAAGCCCTCGCTCGTCGCGAGCTCCTCCGGCAGTGCAAAGAAGGCGCGGTAGGCGAGGTTGTTGCCGTCGACGAGGAAGAGCTCGGCGTCGCGCGCAGGCGCGTCGTTCAGGTCGAGCTCGGCGCCTGTGAGCGTCTTCGGCACAAGGCCAACGGTATCGTCCTGCGACGGTGCCGAGGCTCGAGTTCCACCCGCTCGCGGAGCTGCGTGACGAGGCCGCGGAGCTCCTTCGCGAGCGGTTCGAGCGGCAGCGTGCGACGGAGCCGCTCCTGCCCGAGATCGCCGACTTCGAGCCACACGTGCCGGCCGACGGACTGGCTGCGACGCGGAACGGCAGCGCGGTCGCATACCTGGCGGGCGACGTCGACGGAGACCGTGGCCTCGCCCACTGGTCGTTCGCCGGGCACGCGGCGCGCGAGCCCGACGCGCTGCAGGACCTGTTCGCCCGGCAGGCGCAGGAGCTCGGCGTGTCGCGTTTCATGGTCACCGTCCCGGCGAGCGAGGGGCCGCTGATCGACGCCTGGTTCCGGCTCGCCTTCGGCTGCCAGGCGGTCTGCGCGGTGCGGGAGGTGGAACCGCAGGAGCCCGTGCCGTTCGACGGGACGATCCGCAGGTCGGTCCCCGAGGACCTCGAAGCCGCGATCGAGTTCGACGAGATCCTCTACGCGCACCAGCAGCGCTCGCCGAGCTTCTCGGAGTACGCCGTCCCACCACGCGAGCAGCTCCGCGCGGACGCGGCCGACATGTGGGACGAGCAGTACGAGCCCCTCGTCGCCGAGCGGGACGGCCGGCTGCTCGGGCTCCTCCTTCTCTACCGCCGCCCGGAGGGAGACCTCCGCGTACCGCACCGGAACATCGACCTCGCCTTCGCCGCGACGCGCGACGAGGTTCGCGGAGCCGGCGTGGGCCTCGCCCTGACCGCTCACGCGTTCAACTTGGCGCACGAGCAGGGATACCGCTCGATGACGGTCGACTGGCGCTCGGTCAACCTCCTTGCCGCCCGCTTCTGGGCCAGGCGGGGGTTCCGGCCGACCTACCTCCGCCTCTACCGCGCAGTGCCCTAGATGCCTCGCGTCCCGCTTCTCACGGGCACGCGGCTCGTCGTGGCGTCGGCCCCTTCCGACGCCCGCATCCTGCGGCCTCCGCCGCCGGGCCGCCCGACCGACGTCGAGGCGGCGACGCAGGAGGCGCTTCGCTTTCCGCTCGACGGCGAACCGCTGGACGCGCTCGCGGCAGCGGGCTCCCGGGTCACGATCGTGGTCGAGCCGCCCGCGCTCCCGCTCGGGAGCCTGCTCGGCGACCCGCGGCCGCAGGCGATCTCGGCCGTGAGCAACGCCCTCGGCGAGCTCGGGATCCCGACCGAGAACCAGACGCTGCTCGTGGCCGGCGGCCTTGCCCGTCGCGCTAGCCGTCCGGAGATCGCAGAGCTCGTGACGCCCGAGTTGCGGCGCCGCTTCCACGGCCATGTCGCGGTGCACGACGCGTCCGACCCGGCGCTCGTCGGCGTCCCGGCCGCAACGCCGCGCGTGCGGCTCGCGAGGGAGCTCGTCGAGACGGACCTCGTCGTCGTGGTCAGCGCCGCCGAGACGGTCCTGCACGGCGGGCCGGCGACGCTGCTCGCCGCGGCGGACGCCGAGACACAGCGCCGTGCGACCGCGGAGTCGCTGCTCGAGACCGGAGGCTCCGACGGGTGGCGGCTCGCGACGCTCGTCGAGCAGTCGCTGGTGGCGCGCGTCCCGCTCTTCGGCGTCTCGCTCGTGCTCAACCACCCGCACCTCGCCGGCCCGCTGCGCGGCTACCCGTACGAGCCGGAGGCGTCCGAGCGGATCGCGAGCTCGCCGCTGCGGCTCGCCTTCTCGGCGGCGCCGGAGCCGCTCCGACGCCGTCTCCTCGAGGCGCTGCGCGCGCCACGAACCGCCGCCGCGGTGCTCGCGGGGCCGCCGTCGGTCGCCCACGCCGAGGCTCTGCTGCGCGCGATCGAGCTCCGGCGGACGACGCTCGACGAGCCGCTCGATGCGCTCGTGGTCTCGATTCCGGCGACCACGCCGTTCCTGCCGCGAGAGCCGCCCAACCCGCTCGTGGCGGCCCATCTCGGCCTCGCGCACGCGCTCGGGCTGTGGCGCGACGCGTTTCCCGTCCGCGAGGGGGGCATCGTCATCCTCGTCCATCGCTTCCGGCGCGCGTTCGAGCGGCCGACGCAACAGCCGTACGTCGTCTTCTTCCGCTCGGACGCGATCGCCCGCGACCCGGAGCAGCTCGCGGCCGCCGAGGAGTCGGTCGCCGCCGACGCACGGGCCGTCGAGGCGTATCGCTCCGGGCGCACCGTCCATCCGTTGCTTCCGTTCCGCGACTGGGAGGCGTGCGGGCCGGCGCTGCAGCGGCTCGACGCCGTCTACGTCGCGGGCGCGCGGGACGCCGCTGCGGTGCGGCAGCTCGGCTTCGTCCCGATCGGCGGGATCGGCGCGGCCCTCCAGATGGCGCGTGGCCATCGCGGCCCGGACGCGCGCATCGGCTTCCTCCTCGGGCCGCCGTACTTCCCGCTCCGCGTCGCCTCAGACGGCGCGTAGGCCGAGCGTCTGGGCCGCGGCGGCGACCTCCTCGTCCTCGACCGCGAGCCTGCGGACGGAGAGGAGCTCGACCCACCCCGCGGCCCGGTCGAACAGCGTCACGTTCAGCCACGACGCCTCGATCGTCGACCACCAGCGGAGACCCGCAGCCCCGGGGTGCCTCTCGTAGAGAGCCCGCGCCTGGGGCTGCGTCACCTCACGCTCGCGCGTCGCCACGAGAGACGGCCGGAGCTGCTCGCGGCGCAGCACTGCCGGGTCGTCGAGGTCGACGAGCTCCGCGGAGTCGACGAGCTCGAGCTCGGCGAGGGCGAGCGGGAGCCCGCGGCGGACGAGGAGCGCCGGCGAGAGGCGCTGGCCGCGAAAGCGGGCGAGCTGCTCGACGACGCAGGAGAGCGGCCGCTCCGACAGGTAGAGGCAGCCGTAGAGGTCGGGGTTGTCGTGGCGGCCGTCGCCCTGGTACGGGCGCGGGAACCAGAGGGTACTGTCGGGACGGCCGGTGCGCGCGCGCTCGTCCCAGGCGAAGCACCGCCAGAGCATCACGCGAACGTGTCCGAGCGCTCGGCCCGGATCGCGCGCATCAGCTCCTCCGTCCGGCCGGCGCGGATGAGGTCGATGGGCCGCCGGTCGCCGAGGAACGGGTTGAGGCCGAACAGCCAGGCGAGCGCGGCCTCACGCTCGTAGAGGCGGAGGAGGTTCCCCCACACGAGCTCGAGCAGGTCGACCTTCTCGGCGTTCAAGGGGTCGATGCCGGAGCCGCGTAGCCAGCGCGTCACCTGCGAGCGGCTGACGCCCAGCATCATCGCGAGCTGGGCCGCCGAGCGGAAGTCCTCCCGGAGCGCCTCGACCTTCTGTGCCGTCGCCACCGCCATCTGCCCAGCCTAGTGCAACGTTTCTCGTTGCGCAACAGATCTTGTTGCGCACTGGCCTCGCGTACCATGCCGACGGCAGGCCGAAGTGGCGGAACTGGTAGACGCGCCGGACTCAAAATCCGGTGGCCTTCGGGCCGTGTGGGTTCGATCCCCACCTTCGGCATCGAGGAGCATCTAGGCTCGGGCCGGCATGGCGAAGAGCGTCGGGATCCTCACCGGCGGGGGCGACTGCCCCGGGCTGAACGCGGTGATCCGCGCCGTGGTGCGCCGCGCCGCTGCGGCGGGCTGGGACGTCGTGGGGGTGCGCGAGGGCTGGCGCGGCCTCGTCGAGCCGATCTTCGAGGACCTCGGCCCGTCGCAGGTGTCGGGGATCCTGCCGCGCGGCGGGACGATCATCGGCACGAGCCGCACGAATCCGTTCAAGCTCGAGGGCGCCCTCGAGCGGGTGCTGCAGAACTTCTCCGACCGGGCCCTCGACGCGCTCGTCGCCATCGGCGGCGAGGACACGCTGGGCGTGGCGGCGCGCCTCCACGCCGAGCACGGGTTGCCCGTCGTGGGCGTGCCGAAGACGATCGACAACGACCTCTCGGGCACGGACTACACGTTCGGCTTCGACACGGCCGTCTCGATCGCGACCGAGGCGATCGACCGGCTGCACACGACGGCCGAGTCGCACAACCGCGTCATGGTCGTCGAGGTCATGGGCCGCCACACGGGCTGGATCGCGGTGATGAGCGGGATCGCCGGCGGCGCCGACGTGATCCTCGTCCCGGAGATCCCCGTCGACTTCGACGAGGTCGCGGAGTCGATCCGCAGCCGGCACGCGCGCGGCAAGAACTTCTCCATCGTCGTCGTCAGCGAGGGCTGCGAGCTGCCGGGCCTCGCCGATGCGGGGGAGCGGGACCAGTTCGGGCACGTCATCCTCGCGAAGCGCGGCGTCGGCGACGCGCTCGGGCGCGAGATCGAGCAGCGCACCGGCTTCGAGACGCGCGTCACGGTGCTCGGACACATCCAGCGCGGCGGCACGCCGACCGCCCGCGACCGCGTGCTCGCGACGCGCTTCGGGCTCAAGGCCGCGGATCTCGCGCTCGGCGGCGAGTTCGGCCAGATGGCCGCTCTGCGCGGCGACGACGTCGTCGCGGTGCCGCTCGCCGAGGCGACGGCCCAGCTCAAGGTCGTGCCGCGCGAGTGGTACGACGTCGCGCACGCGTTCTTCGGCTAGAGGGTTGATGTGAAACGGGGGCGGGTTCGCAGGGACCCGCCCGGCGAGGACGAAGGGCTTCCAGACCTGTGTCCCCTCGAGATCGGAGCTCGAGATGACGGATCTGGAAGCCCTTGTCGTTGCAGCGTATGTCTTC
>DASRBY010000037.1:0-7196 GCA_035653435.1 Gaiellaceae bacterium | reverse complement strand
CGCGACTTCGTCGCCGCCTGGGACAAGGTGATGAACCTCGACCGGTTCGACCTCCCGCGCACGCGCCGGTCGGGGCAACTCGCAGCGGCGCCGACAGCGGCCTGAGCCGGTCGACGCCGGTCGGCGCGCGCCCTCGAGCGCACCCTCGGCGGCGGCCGCTCGCCGCCGAGGGCGCCCCTTCGTCGGTGCTTCAATGGGCCGGGGATATTCCACCCCGGATACCCGCGGTCGCGAAGGAGGCGGCGCTGAACGCCGAGCTGAAGCTTCAATGGGGCCGGGGATATTCCACCCCGGATACAGCCGGCTCTCCTCGTACGACTCAGTCCAGATGTAGCTTCAATGGGGCCGGGGATATTCCACCCCGGATACCAGGAGCAAGTCGAAGGCGCCTATGCCCCCGGCGGCACCGGCGGCCTGCTTCAATGGGGCCGGGGATATTCCACCCCGGATACTTCGTCTGGAAGGTCCCAAACGGCGGCTTGGTCTTCCCGCTTCAATGGGGCCGGGGATATTCCACCCCGGATACAAGAACGTCGCGTCGCTCGGCAGCCACCGCTACAAGGCTTCAATGGGGCCGGGGATATTCCACCCCGGATACTGCCCGACTACATGACCCCCTGGGCGGCGCCGCCGTGGCTTCAATGGGGCCGGGGATATTCCACCCCGGATACCATCGTACCCGGGCTGGGGAGCATTCCGGCCATGATTTGGCTTCAATGGGGCCGGGGATATTCCACCCCGGATACCCGGCGGGCCCGGACGGGGGGCCGCCGCTCGTGTGGACGTTGCTTCAATGGGGCCGGGGATATTCCACCCCGGATACCCGGCGGGTTCCACCGCTCATCTGCCCCACGTTCTTCGGCTTCAATGGGGCCGGGGATATTCCACCCCGGATACCTCTCGAGCGCGGCGTTGCCGAGCCGGACGGTGAGGGTGCTTCAATGGGGCCGGGGATATTCCACCCCGGATACCCGAAGAGGTGTCATATGACCCAGCCTGACGCGGCGCCGGCTTCAATGGGGCCGGGGATATTCCACCCCGGATACCGCGCCGAGATCACGACGAACAGAGAGTGGGCGCGATAGCTTCAATGGGGCCGGGGATATTCCACCCCGGATACTTCGCGCGACCCTGCATTCGATGCGACGCTCACGCTCGCGCTTCAATGGGGCCGGGGATATTCCACCCCGGATACCGCTCGACGCGATCCAGAAGGTCGCCGGCGGGCTCAAGGGGCTTCAATGGGGCCGGGGATATTCCACCCCGGATACCCGCCAACCGCGGCCTGAAACCGCATCAATGGGTCGATGCTTCAATGGGGCCGGGGATATTCCACCCCGGATACGGTGCAGATGTCCAGGTACCCGTCCGAGCCCATGACGGCGAAGGCTTCAATGGGGCCGGGGATATTCCACCCCGGATACAGCTCGCGAGATTCGATGCCCGTTTGCAGGGAGTTTCCATGCCCGTGCGAGCGGTACAGCCCTTGGTCGGGGCGACGAGGCGATCCCGCAACCAGTGTCCGGCGGATCATGCCCACGTGCAGGGAAAACGGCCGGTCGAGCGCCTCCAGGCGTTCGCGCACCACCTCGCCCCTCGCATCACCAGATCGCAGCCTCGTCACCGCGCGGCAACGGCCGCCGCGCGCCGATGAACTCAACGCACCGGAGGCCACGACCGGAGGGCGGCCCGAGGTCGAAGATGCCGACGCTGTCCTCGTGCAGGTTCATCTCGAGCAGGAGGTCGGCTCTCAGTCCCAGCAGCTCGACTCGGGTCAGATCGCACACGAAGACGGAGTACTGCAGCGGCTCGCCGTAGCTCTTGGCGACCTCGTGCACCCGACGCAGCCGCCGTGCGTCCCGGATGTCATAGGCGAGCAGGTACCGGGTCCGGTCGGCCATCGGGCTATCGAGTTGTCAAAGGCCGGTAGGTGGAAATATCGCCGAGGAGCACCGCGGCGAGCAAGCGCGCCTGGATCTCGAGGGTCCGCCGGTACGTCGCCCGGTACTTGAAGAGCGGATGCACGAGCTCGGTCGCCATGCGGCGCTCGTAGACGCGGATCAGCTTGCGCCGACCGTGCGCGGTCAGCGCGACCGCGCCGGCACGCGACACGAAGTCCCCCGCATCCACCTCCCCGTTGTTCACCGCCGTCAGCACGGCAGAGTCCGCGACCAGCGGCCGAAACTCCTCCGCCAGGTCGAGCGCGAGCGCCGGACGCCCGAAGCCGGGCCGGTGGTAGAGCCCGAGGTACGGCTCGAGCCCGGCGGCGAGGGCTGCCACAAGCGTGTCCTTCACGAGCAACGCGTAGACGAAGGAGAGCATCGCGTTTACCGGGTCGCGTGGCGGACGGCGGTTGCGCGCCTCGAAGTCGAAAACACCGAGAGGGCCACGCGGGGCGAGGAGCCTACCGAACGCGCCGAAGTAGAGCCGGGCCGCGGTCCCTTCGATCCCGAGCAACCTCTCGAGCCGCCGCTCTGCCTCCGCCTGCCGCGCCAGCCCCGCGAGCTGGCCAACCGTGGCGGCGGCTTCCTTCCCCCCGTGCCGCCGGAGGAGCGTCCTGCTGTTGCGGATCTTCCCGGAGACAAAAGCCGCCGCGAGCTCGGGAGCACCGAGGGCTGACGCCCGGTGCTGACGGATCCGCACCTGGACGTTCTTCGACGGCATACCGCTGGCATAGCCGCTCAACCAGCCGCCGTAGGTAAACCACAGGACCGGGACGCCGGCGTCGAAGCACGCGCGCAGGACCGCGCTGCCGACGGTGACGTTCCCGTGCACGGCGATGTGCGAGACGTCGATCAGCCGGCGCGAGGCCACCTCACGGCCTTCCTCGAGCAGGACGATGCGGCCCCCGCGCTTCGAGAGCCGCGAGCCGGGCGTCGTAGCGTAGAGCGGCGTCGCCGGCGAGTCGGCGGCGATCAGCCGGCGCGGCCGCGACGCTCGCACGCCGCGCAGGGTGTTCACCTCGTCCGGGAGGCAGATGCCGACGAGCGAGCAGCGCGGACACTTCGGGCTGTCGATGAGCGGCGGCGGGGCCTCGTCGGCGGCGGCGACACGGCGGAGGCCGGCGATCGCCTCCTCGGTGACGGCAACGAGCTCGTCGTCGACGTCGATCCGGTGCCGCGTTCGCGTCTCGGCGAAGTAGGCCTCCGCGTGGTCGACCCGATATCCCGCGTCGCGAAGCAGCAGCACGTGCGCGCAGAGCTGCACGAGCTCCGGCTCCCAGAGCGGGTGCTCCGGCGACCGCGGCCTTCCGCGCTTGTACTCGACGGGGACAACCGCGCCGCCCTCCGACTCGATCAGGTCGATCTTCGCGATCAGGCCGAGCCGCTCCGACCCCAGGGTGACCGACGTGCTCGCAGGCCAGTCGCCGCCGGGCGCGGGCGGCGTGCCTCGTTCCGTGTCGACCCGACGGTGGACGAAACGTCCCTCGACGGTGTCGGCGTTGTCGGCGAACCCCTGGCCGACCCACTCGAGGTACGCGAGCCGCGGGCAGTACACGAACTCGTTCAGCATCCGCGCCGGGACGAGTTCCGGCACGGCTTTCGAGCTTGGCCCGCTCACCGGCACGTCATCGGTCCGCGTTCCGGGAAGAGCGAGCCCGGCGGCAACGCAGAGCGGCTCCTGCAGGCGATCGCGCCCCGACGGTCGCGCGTGGCCGCACAGGATTCACCACGAGGGCCCGGAGCCGACGGCTGGCCAACTCTAGACCGGTGATCCCGCAAACAGCCCGCCACCGAGATAGCGGCTCCTCCCGAGCACGATGGGACCCTCGACGGCGCTCACGAAGGTGAGCCGCACATCGCCGGTCAGCCCCCTCCCAGGCAGTGCGCGTGCTCCTCGAGCTGAGACGAGCGGCTCGGGGAGTCCGCGACGTCGGCACTCGGCACGGACATCAGCAGCCAGCGCCTCACTCACCCCGACGTTCTTGGCGTGGCGGGTGACCTGGTAGGGAGTCACGCTCCCCCATTCCCGCGCAGGCGCGAAGAGCGGGTCCTCTCCGGTGTCGATGATCTCGGAGCGCAGAATCAGACGCCCTGCGGAGCCCGCGCGCAGCTCCTGGAACCCGATCAGGGCGGCGTCGAGATTCCGCAAGTGACAGCGTTCCTCGGGCGTAGGCTCTCGCCGCTCGAGCACGTGAGGAGCCACGATGAGAAGGCGAGGTTGACCCAGGGCACCGGGATCGAACAGAAACGCGAGGTGGGGGGAGCGTTCCGAGCGTGCAGGCTCGCCGGTGCGCTCGTGCCCGGAGAAGAACACCGGCAGGCCGCGCTCTGGGCCCAGTAGCTCCTGAACCCTCGACATGACAGCGCGGCGGAGCGCCCGCGCGATCGCGCCTGGATCGGGGCCCTCGCCCAGCCCGCCGTGGACCGCGAACGCGTGAACGCCCTCACTCCGGTCGACCGGCCGCAGGACGCCCAGGCCGAGGAATCGCCCGTCGCCGATCACGAGCGGTCCGTGGATCGGCTCGGGGAAGGTGACCTCGACATGCCAGAGCCGGTCTCGCGTGAACCGAGTTCTCGTCGCGAAAGACTCCGCCCCGACGCCCTTGCTCTCGAACGGTTCGCGCTGAACGCGCACCGTCTCTGGAGAAGAACGCAGGCCGGCGTGGCGGAGCGCCTGCACCACGGCCGCTGCCGCGTGGGCCTGTCGTCGAGCGCGCTCGTCCGCCCTGGGTCTTCGGACCGGCGGGAGTGCGACGGGCGTTACGGAACGCCAGGTCCGCCAAGACCCCGCGTCGGCTATGCCGTACCACCTGAGCATGCTCTCGTCTGTGGCGGACGTCAGGACGGCGCCGAGGAGTTCGCCCGTGACGGGATCGAAGAGCTGGAGCCCGGAGAACGCCCACCACACGTCGTCTGCTCGGAGGGGACACTGCGCCGGGACTTCGACGAGGACGCGCCTGATGTCACGGTCGGCCTGGGGATGCCCGATGCTCGGCAAGGGCACAATTCGCACGCGGGCTCCCGTGGGCCCGTCGTTGGTGCCGTCTGGCTTCCGGCCGATGAGAACTCGTGCGACCTCGGCCTTGCGCTGCGGCAGGGCATTCTCGAGCCGTGCCACTGCGGCGTCCCGTAAGCGGACGACGAGATCGGGTGCGCGCACCAGCGGCCACGGAGCGAAGGCTGATTCCGGGGTGGGCTGGCGAAGCTCGTAGAGCCGGCGAGCAGGAGGGCTCTCGTAGGAGACCCGTCGGAAGCGGGGCCTGGGAGGCTGGCGGAAGACGACCCTCACCGTCCTGCCGCCTCGGCCGTAGCGGAATCGGTCGCCGGAGGCTCGATAGCGGCGCTCGACGCTCTCGAGCGATCCCGGGAGCGGAGCGGGAAGCACCAGCGTGCTTCTCCCCACCGACGGGCGGAACACGCAGCCCGGGTAATGGGTGAGGAGCGCGTCGAGCGCCTCGCCGTCGAGGATCTCGCCCCAGGCCCAGGCCATGTCGATGCCTCGCCCGAGCTGGTAGACGAGCTCGGCGAGAGAGCACACCGCACGCGCAGCCTGGTCATCCGTCGCAAGCGGCCACGCGTACACAAACGAAATCTCGGCGTCGAAGAAGTGCGGGCGAAACACCTTGGCTGTTCGCTTCGAGATCCTGGCTGGATCGCCCCCGATGCTGTCGCTGTCGTTGTTCGGCATGTAGTAGAGGACACCCCGGCCCGGCCGCCAGGCCCGTGGTGCTGCGATGGTCGGAGCCTCCTGCTCCTCGAGCCACTGGAGCGCTGAGCGGACATCATCTCCGAGCGGGCCACCGAGGCCTGCTCCGGCGACGAGCGCCTGGAAGAGGCGGGCGGGGGACGGCGGCCAGTCCCCCTCGCCGTGGTAGCGCCCGTCGTGGAGACGGACGTAGAGGACGAGTGCGCTCATCGTCGGCTCCCCGGACGTCTACGCGGCCTCCTCCTCCGCTGACTTCTTGGCGAGGAGGTTCTTCGCCTCCTTTAGATCGAACCTGTACACGAGCTCCGGGAGCTGCCCGTCGCCGCCATCCCACTTGTCCTGGAAGGTCTTCGGCCACCACTCCGATCGGAAGTGCTCGGCTGCGGCGTTCGCATACGTCTGGGCCGTGTCCGCCGTGAGATCGACCCGCATCGGCTCGCCGCGCCGGGGCACCTCGAACCACTGGTCGCCGTTCTCGGCGTAGCGGAGTAAGCAGCCTTCGCGTAGGAACAGCTCGACGTCGGCGGTCGCGGCCACGAGCGCAAGGCCGAGGAGGTACTTGCGGATCGCGGTCGTCTCCTCGTCATCTGCGCCGCGCAGGCCGCGTAACGCGACGAGGTTCACGGTCACGTCGCGCTCGATCCGGCCGTTGACGAGGACGCCGCCGAGCACCCTCGCGTCGGGGTTCGGCGAGTCGTCCCGGTGCTGCGGAGACTTGGCCTTGCGGAACGTCGCTGGAGCGTCGGCGAGGCCCCTCACCGAGAGTTCCTTCCTACTCTTCGCCTTCTTGTTGAGCTCTTCTTGCTGCTGCTCGTCGAGCAGCTTCCAGACCGAGTTGAACTGCGCGGCCGCGTGGAGCGGCTCCACGTCCCAGGCGCGGATGATCGAGCGCACGAGGCGTGGGCGCTTCTCTCCCGTGCCGCCGCGCGAGTCCCAGACGCCGAACACGAGCGACGTCGGCGCGATGGCGCACAGCGGCCCTGCGTCTCCCTGCTTGAGTTTCGTGAAGGCCGGTGCGACCAGCTTGAGCAGGTCGGGTGAGGATTGAACGACCGCATCTGCGGCTCGGTGGGCGAGGTCGAGCAGGGAGCGCGTTACCGGACGTTGTTGCTGGCATGCCGCCTTCTGATCCTTCCTCGTCTCACCCGACTCCGCATTCCTCTTGCACGCCTCGCACTCGCCGCAATCGTCCTCACGGATGACAATCTCGATCTGTGGCACGAGCCAGTCCGACGGACGCTTCGAATCGGACTTGAAGAACGGCTCGAGCCGGTTGGCCTGCGACCCGACACTGTCGATCGTCACGACTCGCGTGCCGTCTGAGAGCGTGTCGATGTTGTAGCCGATGTCCGCATACGTCGGTGGGAAGATGATCCCGCTCTCCTCCACCGGTAGCAGTTGCTGCCTCAGGCGCAGCGCCACCGGACCATCTGATTTCGTAGCCCAGTCATCCAGTAGTTGGTCGGTCACGTGTGTCATGCGGTCAGCTCCTCTGTTACATGGTTCATCTTCCTATCGCCCCCTCTCCCTCTCTTGACCTCCTCGTG
>DASRBY010000036.1:0-227098 GCA_035653435.1 Gaiellaceae bacterium | reverse complement strand
ACGCTCGAGAACGCCAGGCCGGGGAACGAGGTCGGAGCGGTGTGGCCGTCGCTCTCGGAGCGCATCTCGCGCTGGCGGATCGCCGCTGCCCGGACGCGCCAGGCCGCCGCCGGGTCGGCGTCCGTCCCGAAGACTGCTATCTCGCCCGTCTCGAGCGACCGGCGCAGCGTCTGGTACGCCGTGAACCCGGCGAGGCCGGATCCCACGACCGCAACCCGCATCACTTCACCGAGCCGGCGAGCAGCCCCTCGACGAAGTAGCGCTGGAAGGCGAAGAAGATCGCCAGCGGGACGATGAGCGAGATGAACGTAGCCGGCGCGATGATGTCGATGCTCGACGAGAACTGGCGGAACTGGCCGAAGATGAAGACGTTGACCGAGTTCACGTTGAAGGTGAGCGAGACGATCAGGTCGTTCCACGTCCAGAGGAACTGGAAGATCGCGAGCGAGGCGATCGCGGGCAGGCCGAGCGGGAGGATCAAGCGGAGGAAGATGCGGATCTCGCTCGCGCCGTCGATGCGCGCCGATTCGAGGATGTCCTTGGGTATCCCGACGAAGAAGTTGCGCAGGAGGAAGACGGCGAACGGAAGGCCGAAGGCGGCGTGGAAGAGGATCACGCTCAGCACCGTCCCTCCGATCCCCAGGGTGTTGTAGAGCCTGAACATCGGGATCAGCGCCATCTGCAGCGGCACGACGAGGAGCCCGATCACGATCACGAAGAGCCAGTCGCGGCCGGGGAAGTCGAGCCAGGCGAAGGCGTAGCCGGCGAGTGCGCCGACCACGACGACGAGGGCCGTGTTGCCGAAGGCGATGTACGCGGTCGTCTTGAGAGCGGCGGTGAGGCCGGCAGTGTGGAAGAGGTTGCTGTAGTTGGCGAACGTCGCCGTGCTCGGGTGGGCGAAGATCTTCCACCAGCCCGTCGCGCTCGTGACCGAGTTGGGCAGGAGCGACGTGATGAAGAGGCCGATGGTCGGGACGAGCCAGAGCAGGCCGATCCCGGCGAGCAGGATCTGCAGCGGCGTCGTCGCCAGCGCGCGCACGATCTTCGCGGCCGTCGTGTCGCGCGGTGCGGGGAGGCGGATGGTCTCGGGGACGGCCGCCATCAGACCTCCCTCTTGAAGCGCCGGATGTTGAGCGCGAGCACCGGGATCACGAGCAGGAAGAGGAAGACGGCAATGGCCGAGCCGGTGCCGAAGTCGTTGCTGCCGCCGAAGGCCGTGCGCCACATCGCGAGCGCGATCACGTTCGCGTTCGACTGGACCGAGTCGGGAGCGAGCGAGATCACGATGTCGAACACCTTGAGGACGTTGATGATCATCGTGATGAAGACGACGCTCAGCACGGGCGCGAGCAGCGGGACGGTGACGCGACGGAAGACCTGCCACTCCGTGGCGCCGTCCGTCCGCGCGGCTTCCAGCACCTCTCGCGGCATCGCCGCGAGCCCGGCGCCTATCACCACCATGGCGAAGCCGGCCCAGATCCAGATGTAGGCGATGAGGAGCGAGGGCGTGATCAGGTTCGGCCCGAGCCACGAGTAGCCGCCGAACGGCTTCGCGAAGGTCTGCGCGCCGATTCCCGCGTTGTAGGTTCCCCCGGCGACGCTCGGAAAGTCGAAGACGCCGTGCGCGTCGGTTGTCGCGCTCTGCACGACCTTGCCGGACGAGTCCTTGAGCTCCACCGTGACGCCCGGGATCCCGAGCTCGCCCTGCTCGACGACGCCTGGCTTGCCGCCGCCGGGCTTGAAGTCCCGCCACACCGTGCCCTCGATGTCCCCGGACTTCGGTGCGGGCTTGACGGCCTGCTGCGCCCCTGCGGGCATCGCCGTCGGAGCGATCCCGGTCAGCCCGAGCAGGGCGACGCCGCCCGGGTGCAGCGGCGTCTTGAGCACCATCGCACCGCCGTGGCCCTGCTGGAGCGAGGGCGTCGACGGGGTCGCGCTGGGCAGGACGCCGGGAGCCGAAAAGGTGTCAGAGACGGTGCGGCCGAGAGCGTTGATCGCGCCCTGGCCCGGATCCTGCTGATACATGAACCGCCACGTCACGCCCGTGGCGAAGGCGGAGATCGCCATCGGCAGGAAGACGACCGTCTTGAAGGCGACGGCCCACCGGACGCGCTCGGTGAGGACGGCGAAGATGAGCCCCATCGCGGTGACGAAGGCCGGCACGACGGCCACCCAGATCGCGCTGTTCTTGATCGCGGTCACGAGGGTCGAGGTCGTGAAGAGCGTCTTGTAGTTGTCGATCCCGACCCAATGACCGAGGTAGCCCGACTGGCCGAAGAAGCTGCGAACGATCGTGTAGACGGTCGGGTAGAAGAGCCAGACCCCGAGCAACACGAGCGCAGGCAGCAGGAAGAGCGTCCCGGTGGCATAGCGGGACGCCCCCTGCTCGGAGGGCTCCGGCGGAGCCGCCCTGGGGGGCGGCTCCGCCGTGATGCTCTGCCCGCTCAAGCCCTACTTCCCGGTCTTGTAGGCCTTCGTTGCGGAGCTCTCGAGCTGCTGCTCGATGGTCGTGATGTTGCTCGGGTTCTGGAGGAACTTCTGGAAGATCCCCCACTCGCCCTGTCCGACCGTGGCGCCGAACGAGGCCGGCTGGTTGTCGGACATGTCGAAGACCACGGACTTGGCCCCAAGGAGCGGCGCCTCGGTCGCCTGCGTGATCTTGTCCGGATAGATGCTCTTGGGCACGTTCTTGTTGCCCGTCCCGAAGCCGCCGAGCTTCGCCCAGATCTCGGCCGCCTGCGGCGTGGCGAGGTACTTGACGAACGCCTCGATCGCCGGCGTGTCCTTGAACGTGACGATCAGGTCGCCGCCGGTCTCGACGGCGCTTGCGTTCGGCCCCGCGGTGATCGACGGGAACGGGACGACGTTGAAGCCGGTTCCGGCCTTCGTCTTCGTCGCCTGGAGGATCTCCAGGCCGACGAAGTCGCCCTGCAGCACCATCCCGGCCTTCGGCGGAGTCGCGAAGGCGTTGTCGACGCACTGCGGGTATCCGGTCTGCAGGGACCCGCTCGTGCCGCCGTAGAGGTTCGAGCTGTCACCGACGATCTTCGCCATGTCCTCCAGCGCCCTCGTCACCGACGGGTCCGTCCACTTGATCTTGTGGGCGGAGAGGGCGTCGTACTTCGCTGCGCCCCACATCCGGAGGTAGATGTTCTCGAAGATGTCGGTGAGGGTCCACCCGTCCGATCCGCACAGCGAGTAGGCCGGTGTCCCGGAGGACTTGATCGTGTTCGCGTCGCTCAACAGCTGCGAGAAGGTCTTCGGCGCCGACACTCCCGCCTGCTTGAAGACCGGCACGCTGTACCAGAGCGTCGACTTGTTCGACGCCTTGAAGAGCAGCGCGTAGATCTTCCCGTTGATGGTGCCGAGATTGGCCCACGCCGGCGAGAAGTTGGCGGCGATCGCGGACTTCGCGTAGGTCATCGGCTTCAGATGACCCTGCTGCACGAGCTGCTTCACGAGTCCGGGCTGCGCGACGTCTGCGATGTCGGGCGGGCTGCCGCCCGCGATGGCCGTCGCAAGGATCGTCGGGATGTTGTTGCCCTTCGAGGTGTAGGTGACCTTGACCTTCGGATACTGCTTGTTGAAGCCGGCGATCACCTTCTGGAACGCCGTCTGCTCCGTCGCGGTCCAGATTCCCCAGAACTTGACGCTGCCGGAGATGTTCGACTTCGTCGACGGCGTCGTGCCGCCGCCCGACGGCTTGTTCGAGCCGCCACCGCCGCAGCCGGCCGCGACGGCGACGAGCGCCACCACGACCCCTGCCGTGGCTGCCAAGCGCACGGCCCGGTTCCTGCTCTCCTCCCTCACGCTGACGCTCCTTTCGTGCTCGTTTGTCCGTCGTAGATTCCCTCGCTCGTCTCGGCGTCGAAGAAGTGGAGCGCGCGCGTGTCGACCGCGACCTCGACCGGCTTCCCCTCCTCGACCGAAGCCCTGGCGCCGAAGCGGCCGACCATGAGCGCGCCCGAGCCCTTGCTCTCGAGCGCGGTTTGCCCGCCGGGGGCGCCGGCGTCCTGCGCCAGCTCCTTGACGTCCTCGGTCAGCGCCTCGCGCGTGCCTTCCACGGTGAAGTGCACCATCAGCTCTGAGCCGAGCGCCTCGCGCAGCTCCACGACTCCT
Source organism: Gaiellaceae bacterium (assembly GCA_035653435.1). Lineage (GTDB taxonomy): Bacteria > Actinomycetota > Thermoleophilia > Gaiellales > Gaiellaceae > Palsa-739. Next base: position 222,979 of record DASRBY010000036.1, on the reverse strand, counting down.
CGCAGGCGGCGGTCCGCCGGCGAATCCGGCTCGAGCGACGCGTCCTCGAGATCCTCGGGACGGATGCCGACGATGATGTCCTTTCCTTCGTAGCCGCGGAGGGCCGGGCTCCGTTCCAGCACCGCGTCGTCGAGGACGAGATGCTGCCTTCCGACGTCCACCGCCAGCCCGCCGTTGGAGCGGGTCACCGTGGCCTCGATCATGTTCATGGCCGGGGAGCCGATGAAGCCGCCTACGAAGAGGTTGACCGGGCGGTCGTACAGCGTCTGCGGATCGGCGACCTGCTGGAGCTCGCCCTTCCGCATCACGGCGACGCGGTCTCCCATCGTCATCGCCTCCACCTGGTCGTGCGTCACGTAGATGGTCGTCGTGCCGAGGTCACGCTGCAGGCGGCTCACCTCGGCTCGCATCTGCACGCGCAGCTTCGCGTCGAGATTGGAGAGCGGCTCGTCCATCAGGAATGCCGCCGGCTCGCGCACGATCGCCCGGCCCATCGCCACCCGCTGGCGCTGGCCGCCCGAGAGGGCGCGCGGCTTGCGCTTCAGGAACGACTCGAGCCCCAGCACCTGCGCCGCGTTGCGCACTCGCCGGTCGATCTCCTCCCTCGGCATCTTCTTCACCCGGAGGCCAAAGGCGATGTTGTCGTAGACCGAGAGATGCGGGTAGAGCGCGTAGCTCTGGAAGACCATCGCGATGTCGCGGTCGCGCGACGGGACGTGGTTGACGACCCGGTCGCCGATCCGGACGACGCCGCCGGAGATCTCCTCGAGCCCGGCGACCATGCGCAGCGCAGTCGTCTTGCCGCATCCCGAGGGTCCGACGAGGACCATGAACTCTCCGTCGGTGATGTCGAGCGCGAGCGAGTCCACGGCCTTCGTGCCGTCGGCGTAGACCTTCGTGACCTCGTCGAAGACGACCTCTGCCACGCATCACCCCCTGCCGAACTCTCCCGGCGCAGACCCTATCCCAGCCGAAAGGGCCGTGCTGGGGGCTAGCTTCGCCGGGGGTCGCCCTCGACGACGCCGTGAGGCTCGCCGTGGTCGGCAAGGAGCTCGAGGAAGGGCTCGGGCGGAAACGACTCGGGGCCGAGGACGCCCACTCCCTCCCACGTGCCGGCCGCGAGCAGCTCGAGCGCGATGACGGGGTTGAGCGCGGTCTGGAGCACGACCGCCTGATGTCCGTACTCGCGCATCGTCTCCTCGTTGTCGGCCACGTGGTAGAGGTAGACAGCGCCCTCGCCGCCGTCCTTGCGCTTGCCCGTGACGAGCGTGCCGGCGCAGGTCTTGCCCCGCATCCGGTCGCCGAGCGTGGCGGGATCGGGGAGCGCCGCCGCCACGACGTCACGAGGCGCGACCTCGACGCCGCGCACGCGCACGGGCTCCGTCGAATCGAGCCCGAGCTTGTGGAGCGTCCGGAGGACGTCGATGAACTCGGCGCCGAGCCCGTACTTGAACGTGACCCGGCGACAGTCGATCTCCCGCGGCACGAGCACGACTTCCTCGTGCTCGACGTTGACGCACTCGATCACGCCGATGCCCTCCGGGAACTCGAACAGCTCCGGCTCGGAGAACGGCTCGGTCGTGAAGAAGCCGCGGTCCTTCTCCCAGATCAGAGGCGGGTTGAGGCACTCCTCGATCGTCGTCCAGATCGAGAAGGTCGGTGCGAAGTCGTAGCCCTCGACGACGAGGTCGGCGCCGTCACGCACGGCGACCTCGTCGATCTCGTCGAAGAGTCGGTCGGCGGCATAGCGGGCGAAGACGTCGGCGAGGCCGGGCTCGACCCCGATGCCGGCCAGCGCGAGCAGGCCTCGCTCCTGCCAGCGCTCGTGCGCGTCGAGCTCCTCCTGCCCGAGCAGCAAGCCCGGCCCCGAGAGCGTCATCGCCATGTCGAGGTACGTGCAGCCGTACTCGAAGGCGGCCTCGAGGATGGGCGGGTTGAAGCGCGGATCGGCGGCGTTCAGGACCGCGTCCGCCTCGGTCTTGCGCAGGAGGGCGATCAGCGCGTCGCGGTCGCCCGCGTCGACCTCCGCCGCGCCGAAGCGGGCGTCTCCTTCTCGCTCGACGACCGCCGCCGGCCGGGCCGGGTCGACGTCGGCAAAGGTGATCCGCTCGAAGAAGTCGCGCCGGCTCGCCACCGTCGCGACGGCCGCACCGACCGCCCCGGTGCCGACGACGAGAATCTTCATCCGGGGCGCGATTCAACCACAGCGCGTTTTGGTGGGCGGGGTGTCGTGAAGCCGCTAAGAGGGGAGGCTTCGTGGGCGTGAAGGCCTCATACCTCGTCAAAGGGCCGCCCGCGCACCCGCTGCATCCGCCCCTGACGGACTTAACCATCGGCACGTACGGGTTCGCGACCGTCGCGGCGATTCTCGACGTCGCGAACCTCGTAGGGCGCAACGCCGCCTACGCCTGGTGGATCGCCCTCGTCGTCGGCCTCTGCTCGACGGCGCTCACCGCCACCAGCGGCCTCGTCGACTGGCTCTCGATCGAATGGGGCAGCGAGCTCTGGAAGACCGCGACCGCACATCTCTCCGCGATGCTCGCCGCCACGGGAGCGTTTCTCGCCGCCGCTCTCCTCGGCCATCACGGCTACACGCAGGGCACGGTCTCGGCCGGCGCCTTCGCGCTCACGCTCGTCGGCTTCGTGCTCCTGACGACGGGCGGCTGGCTCGGCGGCGCGGTCGTCTACGTGCACGGGATGCGCGTGCTCAACCTCGTCTCGGCCCGATTCGAGCAGGCCGCCGCCCCCACCCCGCCTGAGCCCGCCGAGAGCGAATAGCTCGCTCAAATACGGCGGATCAGCGTCACGCCCTCCCGAAACGGGAGCAGCACGGCCTCCACGCGTTCGTCGTGGAGGACGTGTTCGTTGAAGCGGGAGATCGCCTGCGCGTTCTCGCCGTCCGAGTCGGCCCCGAAGAGCGTGTTGTCGGCGGCGATCACCCCGGCCGGCGAGAGCTTCGGCAGGATGGCCTCGTAGTAGTCGACGTAGCCGCCCTTGTCCGCGTCGATGAAGGCGAGGTCGAACGGCCCGTCGAGCGTCTCGAGTGTCTCCACCGCAGGGCCGAGCCGGTACTCGATTCGGTCGGCGACTCCCGCCTCTTCCGCGTAGCGGCGGGCGATGGCTGTCGTCTCCTCGTTGACGTCGCAGCTGACGATGCTGCCACCCGGCGGCAGCGCGCGCGCCATCGCGATCGACGACCAGCCGGTGAAGGTGCCCACCTCGAGGACCCGCTTCGCCTGCGTCATGGCGACCAGGAAGGCGAGGAAGGCGCCCTCGATCGGGCCGACCATCATCTGCGGCGCCGTCTGCGTCGCGCGGGTCTCGGCGCCGAGACGGTCGAAGAGGTCCGCACGGGCGCTCGTGTAGCGCTCGGCGTAGGCCTCGATCTCCTCGGGGACGTAGCGCGCCATCGGAACGTGGCGCAGACTAGGGCAAACGGAGCGCGAACGAGAGCATGGCCGCGGCGAGGGCGGCGAGCTCGACGCCGCCGGCAGCTTCCTGCCAGCTACCCCAGAAGGTCTCCCGGTAGCCATAGAGGCCCCAGCGCGTGCTGATCACGAACCCGACCAGCGTCCCGACCGCGTACCCGCCGGCAGCCAGCAGCGTGAGGCGGTTCCGGCGCGCGAGCACCGCAGCCCCGATCAGCAAGCCCGCCGCCGCGTTGACGAGGAAGAGGGCGCCGACCACGTGCACGAGGTGGAAGTAGTCGAACCACAGATAGAGGTGGATCGCGCCGGCGGCCGCCACGAGCAGAGCCGTGGCCCAGCCTCCCGCGGCCTCGATGTACGCCTTGCCCGCGGTCGGGCGAAAGTGGAGGGGGCGCTGCATCGAGTGCCGCGCCCCCTCTCCATGAAACGGTCGGATCAGCCCCAGCCTCCGCCGCCGGTCGTGCCGCCACCGCCGCCGCCGCCCGCCGTCTTGTGCTTGACGAGCGTGCCTTTAGCGGAGATGACGTACCACTTGCCGCCGTTGAGGTTCTGGCCCTCCCCGTTCGACTGGCCCGCGGCCGAGTCGCCCGAGTAGGTGTAGAGCGGCCACTTGTTGTACGTCACGACGCGACCGCCGGACGGATTCTTGTCCGTGCTGACGAGGCCGGCCTTCGCGGTCCCGCCGACCTTCGGCTTGCCGGAGCCCTTCCACTTCAGCGGGGGCCAGAAGCTCGCGCAGGCGCCCGTGCACGTGACGTGGCGCTGCTTGTCGTTCATGAAGACGTAGAGCGTCCGCCCCTTCGAGTTGACGAGCACGGTGCCGAGTCCACTGACCTTGCGCGTACTCACGGCCACCGAGCTCGTTGCATGCTGCGCGCCGGCGGCGCTCTTGTGCGCCGCGAACGCAGCTGAGCCGCCGTAACCCGCGGCCACGAACCCGAGCACCGCGAGCAGCGCAACCGTCATCAGGCGAACCTGGTTCCGGTTGGAGTTGCCGCGCAGGATCCTCACAATGATCTCCTCCTTCAATGAGCGTTCGCACTTCTCATCGCAACGGAAGCCGGGTCGGATTGCCAATCCGCTCTCCCTACAGCGCCGGTAGAGAGAGCTGTGGGAAGTGAACCTACGCCAGAACGGGTGACATCCGCGAGCAGCCGCTCGGCAGGCGGCTTCTCGCCGTTGCTCTTCGTCGGCTTTGCGATCGCCTCGATCGGCGGGCCGCTCGCTCTCGTCAACTTCCTGCCGGGGACGGCGGGCGACGACGGGATCGAGTCGGCCGCGCTTGTCGTCCTGCTGGCCGTCGTGGTGTTCGTCGCCCCGCTCGCCCTCTGGCTCGTCTACTCGCGGCACGTCGTCTCACCCGGCGGGCTGACCGCCTTCGTCGCCGAGGCCGCAGGGCGGCCGGCGGCAGTCGTGCACGGCTGGATCTGGGCGTTCGCCTACTTCCTGTACCTGCCGTACACGATCACGTTCGTCGTCTACGACCTGCTGCCGCCGATCTTCCCGGGAGTCGTCGCTTACCGCTGGGAGCTCGAGCTCGCGCTTCCCCTGGCGATCGTCCTGCTCGTCCTCGCGCCGGTCCGTCTGGCTCTCGTCTGCCTGCTCGTGGTCGGTGTCGCCCAGCTCGTGCTCATGCTCACGCTCGGCGGCGTGGAGCTTGCACACGTGCCCGCCCGGTTCGCCGCCGAACCGAGCCTCGACCCGACGGGTCGTGCGGTCGGCGGGACGGCCCTGCTCTTCGTCTGCGCGAGCCTGCCGCTCTACCTGGGCGCCGAGGTCAGAGGCGGCAGCAGGACGGTGCGGCGCGGCCTCGCCTTCGCGGTCGCCGTGGTCGGCATCTGCTTCTTCGTCGTGGCGCTCGGGATCGCCACCGTCCCGGGCGCGCTACGCGATTTCCCGCTGCCTGCGGCCGCGATCGCGAAGTACTACAGCGGTCGGCCCCTCGAGATGGCCGTCGCGCTCGGGATCGCGGTCGGCACGCTCGCGCTCATCGTCGCCGAGTACCTCGCGCTCGGCCGCCTGATCCACTGGCTCCACGGCCCGCCGCTGCGGCGCGTCCTCCTCTGGATCGCGGTCCCCTTCGTCGCCGCGGACGCGCTCTCGCTCATCAATCCCGAGCAGTTCTACGACAAGCTGCTCAAGCCGTCGCTCGGCGCCCTCTTCGTCTCGCAGCTGATCGTCTTCGTCGCGTTCCCGCTCTTCAGGCGCGGCCTGCGCTGGCTGCCGCTCGTCGCGATCGCCTCCGGCCTCGCCGTCTGGGGCTTCTACACGCTCGTCGCGGGCAGCGCTTCTACCTGACGGCCTCGCCGACGATCAGCGGTTGCACGAACTTCGGCGCCTTCGGCGTCAGCGTGCGCTCGACCCGGGAGACCGTGAAGTCCGCGGCCTCGATCGCCGCGAGCGTTCGCCTATTGCACTCGCAGCCGACGAGCCTGCGGTTCAGCCAGTTGATGCGATCCTGGAGACGCGCGAGGCTCGGATCGTCCGAGCGGACGTGCTCGAGGAACAGCAGCCTCCCACCGGGCCGGAGGACGCGGCGAATCTCGGCGAGCGTGGCCCTCTGGTCGACGCCGCAGAGCACGAGCGTCGAGACGACCGTGTCGAAGCTCGCGTCCTCGAAAGGCAGATCCTCGGCAGGCGCCTGCAGCACCTCCGCCCGCGGTGCGTGCTCCCGAGCGGCTCGTTGCAGCCGGCGGAGCATCGGAGGCTCCGGATCGGTGACGACGAGCGCCTCGACGTCCTCGCGGTAATGCGGGAGATTCAGCCCGGTACCCGCACCGATCTCGAGCACCCGCCCGGCCGCAGCGGCGACGAGCCCTTCGCGGAGCGAGCGGAAGCCGGCATCCTCGCTCTTGCGCGACATCCGGTCGTAGACCGGCGCGAGGATCGCCCACCGGAGGCTCACGCGGCGAGCATATGCCCGCCGCGTGAGGGGGAGGAGCGGCCCGCCCTACTTCAGGTCGTAGGGCGGGGTCGAGTCGATGACGTTGAAGATCGCCGCCCCGGTCGAGCCCGCTTCGTTCTGCGTGCCCGCGAGGCCCGTGACGCTGTAGATCGAGCCGGAACCGCCGACGTCCGCCATCGGCACGGTCAGCGTGATCGTGCCGGAAGGCGTGTAGCTGCCCTTGATCGAGTGCCCCGGCGGGTACGCGATCAGCTTGCAGTGCTCGGCGGGATTGTTGGGCGGAACGCCGCAGATGCTGTCGCCGTCATAGAAGGTCGGCGCGCCGCCGGCGTCCGACTCCATCGCCGCATAGAAGATGTGTCCCTGGCTGGCGGTCGTCGGGTGCGGGTTCGGCAGCTCCCAGCGCGTCAGCCAGACGGCGTCCGTGCCTCCGAGCGAGGGATCCGGCAGGAGGCTAGCCAGGCTGCCGACCTTCATCGTGACGATGAAGTTCTTCCCGGATCTCGTCACCGAGGAGTTGACGATCCGCATGTTCGAGCCTGCCGGCGCGGCCGTCTCCGAGCCATTGGCCGCGTAGTACGCCGCCGGCGAGCCGGGTGCGGAGCCCGATCGGACGGTGCCGCTGACGGTGCCGCCGTAGAGGCCCGGGCCTCCCGTCTGCTGGACGAAGTCGACGAGCCCGGAGGTCTCGCCGCCGTTGAAGTCGTCGTTCGCTCCGTCCGCGTAGACGATGTCGGCCGCTCCGCTCGGGTCGGCCTGGACCTGGATGAAGTCGAGGAGGCCTCGGTCGCCGCCCGTCGTGCACGCGATCCCGAACTCGCAGATCTGGCCGGTGTGGATCGGGAACTCCGAGACCTTCGCGGCCGTGAAGCTCGGACTCGAGTTCACTCCGCCGCTACTCGTGACCGCGTTCAGCGTCTGCGCCATGTAGACGTTCCACGTGCCGGTGATGAAGCCGGCGCCGCATGGCTCGCCCGGGCAGGAGCCGAGCGTGGGTGTTCCGTACCAGACGAGGTCGACCCGGCCCGCGTTCCCGGCCACGAGCCACGGGAGGACGTTCGTCTGCAGCCCGGGGACGTGGCTCGACACGTTGATCGGCTTCGTCCACGTGGCGCCGCCGTCGGTCGAGGTCGCCATGTAGATGGAGGTTGGACCGTCGACGTTCCCCGATGAGTCGACCGGGGACTGCGCCCACGCGACGTAGAGATTCCCGGAGCGGTCGATCGCGATCGGAGAGAAGTCCTGGCCGTCGTTGACCGTGCTGTTGCCACTCGAGTCGAGCGGTGCGTGCATCACCGTCTCGCTCGTACACGGCCCGATCGGGTTGTACGGCTTGCAGACCGAGATGTCACCGGGCGGGATCGGAGTCTCGACCGGCTGGCTGAAGCCGCCGGGGAAGCGGTCGACGACGATCGCATTGTCGTTGCCGCTTGCGTCCCCGCCGCCGAGGATGTTGCCGTTCGCGTCGGTGTAGGCCGTGTGCACGAGGTAGAGGTCGCCGTTCCGCTGGTCGACGACGGCTCCGCCGACGATCCCGTCCGGCTCGATCTGCTGTCCGGGCATCGGCGAGAACTTCTGGGCGAGCGCGTCGGTTCCAGAGGCCGAGGCCAGCTCGAGGAGATTCGCTCCGGTCTGGCCGAGCCCGCAGGTGTCCGGATCGCACTGCTCCGTGTCGTCCACGGTCATGTACACGCGTCCGTTGCTGAGCGGGTTCCCGTACGTGGCGAGCCACGGCCGGTCGACGCCGGTGTCGTTGGCGCTGTTGCACGTCGTGACGAAGGTGTTGCCGCCGTCCACCGAGACCGAATCGCTGACATCGGTGAGTCCCTGGAGGTCGGCGAAATAGAGGTTCCCACTCGAGTCGTTGACGATGCTGGAGTCGCCTCCGCCCGCGCACGTCATCGCCGGCTTCCCTTCCGGCGGGGCCTCGTCGCCCGCGAGGTGGAAGGTCTGGCCGCCGTCCTCCGACTTCCAGATGAAGCTCGTGGTGTCGGAGAAGCCGTACGGCGCCGAGACATAGATGTCGTGGTTCCCGGACGTGTTCTGCGTCGGGGAGATCGACAGGCTCGGCTCTCCCGACACCCGCTGGTGATCCACCACCACCGAGTGGCCGAACGCGATTCCGCCCCCGGCCCTAGCCCCCTGACCGAGTGCGCTGGCCAACAAGAACGCCAAAGCGGCCGCCACGCTGACGACCGGGACAACCCGCCGCACCTTCATCTCCCGACCTCCGAGCTCGCTGTTCCCCTGGGCAAGTTCGCTGCCTTTCCGGCAATTAGCAGGTCAAAACCCGATTGAACGTTCAGTCAGGATGCCGAGGTGCGGGGCTCTGCTATAGTGAACTCAATGGTTCAGTATTCCCCGAGCGTCGACCTCGCTTTCGCAGCCATCGCCGACCCCACTCGCCGGGCCGTCCTCGAGCGGCTCGGCTCGGGCAGCGCGACGATCAGCGAGCTCGCCGAGCCCTTCGGCATGTCGCTGACCGGGATGAAGAAGCACATCCGGCTGCTGGAGGAGGCGGAGCTCGTCACGACGGAGAAGGTCGGCCGCGTCCGCCGCTGCAAGCTCGCGCCGTACGCGTTCGAGGGCATCAGCACCTGGCTGCAACGGCTCGACCGGTTCGCCCAGGTCGTCGAGAGAACGAAAGGAGCCTGATGGCACGGAAGTTCACCGCCGAGGAGAAGGCCGCGGCGAAGGCGGCGCTCAAGGACACGGAGGGCGAGAAGGCTGTTCTTGCCGCGATCGCGAAGATGGCCGAGCCCGATCGGAAGATCGCAGAGCGCGTCCACGCAATCGTTCGCACCGCCGCGCCGGAGCTCACGCCGCGCACGTGGTACGGGATGCCGGCCTATTCGAAAGACGACAAGGTCGTGTGCTTCTTCAAGGACGCCGGCAAGTTCAAGGACCGTTACTCGACGTTCGGCTTCAACGACCGGGCGAACCTCGACGAGGGCTCGATGTGGCCGACGTCGTACGCCCTGACGAAGCTGACGAAGGCGGACGAGAAGAAGATCGGCGACCTCGTCAAGCAGGCGGTAAGCACGTGAACGAGACCATCGTCACCACCCCGAGCGAGCTCGAGATTCGCGTCGAGCGCGTCTTCGACGCGCCGCGCGACCATGTCTTCTCCGTCTGGACGGATCCCGAGCTGATTCCCGAATGGTGGGGCGACCAGACGGTCGTCGAGGAGATGGACGTGCGTCCCGGCGGCAAATGGCGCTTCAACACCCGGTACGGCGTCGTCGAGGGCGAGTTCCGCGAGGTCGAGCCGCCGGTGCGGCTCGTGCAGACCTTCCAGAACCACCTCCAGACGCTCGAGTTCGAGGAGCTTGGCGAGCGGACGAAGCTCACGCAGACGATGCGCTTCGCGACCGCCGAGGAGCGGGACACCACGATGCAGTACGGCGTCGAGGAGGGCGCGAAGGGAGGCTTCGCGCGGGTCGACGCGGTGCTGCAGAAGCTCGCCGCGCGACGCTGACCGGAAGGCGCGCCCAGAAGTGCCAAAGCCCGCGAACCGCTTGCGCAGTTCCCGGGCTTTGACGCTTCGTACCCTTTCACATCGAGCGGCGCCTCGTCAAGCCCGATGAGTTTCCCGGGGCATGACGGTCGTAGGTGCGACACCCCACCGAGGAGGATCCAGATGTCCACCGTGTCGTCGAAGCTCAACATCAGCAAGGTTGGCCGCGTCTGCGTGACCGTCGCCGACACCGACCGGGCGCTCGACTTCTACGTCGGCACGCTCGGCTTCGAGAAGGTCGTCGACGTGCCGATGGGTCCGGACATGCGCTGGGTCGAGGTTGCCGTCCCCAGTGGTCAGGCGAGGGCGGAAACGACGATCGCGCTCGCCCCGCCGCCCGAGGGCGGGCAGGCCGGCGGCAACCAGACCGGGATCTGTCTCGACACGAGCGACGTCGACGGCGCTCACGCCGCGCTGAAGGCGGCGGGCGCGGACGTCGACGGGGAGGTCAGCCGCTACGGCGGGCCCGTGCCGCCGATGTTCTGGGTCCGCGACCCGGACGGCAACTCGCTCATCGTCGTCGAGCCGTCGACCTGACCGCCACGTTCGACCTCCGGACGGTCGACTTCCTGGCGCGCCTCCGCCTCAGGACGGGGGCGCGCCTCGTCCGCGCGCCGTGCGAGCTCTGGGAGCTGCTCGACCTCTGCGGCCTAAGCCAGGTGCTCGGGCAGCCCGAAGAGCGGGAACAAGCGCTGAGTGTCGAGGAAGAACGTCAGCTCGACGATCCGGCCGTCTGACACCTCTGGGACGATGAGCGCCCACGGCTCGCGGCCGCCGGTCGGCGCGGGCTTGTACTGGGCCCACGCGGGCATCCCGTTGACGAGGCCCACGGGAAGGAGCTTCGAGCCTTTGCAGCCGATGCCCGGGCCGAGCCACCACGCGAAGAGGTCGTCGCGTCCCTTCAGCCAGAGGCTGTACGGCGGCATCGACTGGACGGCGTCCTCGTGGAGGAGCTCGGTCAGGCGGTCGATGTCGTAGACCTCGAAGGCCGAGACGTAGCGGTCGAGCAGCGCGCGAGTGTCGTCGTCGAGCTCGGACGGCTCGGCGACGTCGGCCTTGGCGAGCGTCGCCCGCGCCCGCTGCAGGGCGCTGTTGACCGAGGCGACGCTGGTCTCCAGCAGCTCCGCCGCCTCGGTGGCCTGCCACTTCAGCACCTCGCAAAGGATGAGAGCGGCCCGCTGCTTCGGCGGCAGATGCTGGAGTGCGGCGACGAACGCGAGCCGCAGCGTCTCGCGCTGCTCGGCGAGCTCGTCGGGCGTCGGCAGCGGCGTGATCCACGTCACCTCGGGCAGCTCCGCGAGATTCTCGAACAGCGGCTCCTGTGCAGGGCCGAGGTCCATGGGCCTCGCACGCCGCTCTCGCCCGGCCAGGGAGTCGAAGCAGACGTTCGTCGCGATCCGGTACAGCCACGATTTGAGCGCCGAGCGCCCTTCGAAGCGCTCGAGCGAACGCCAGGCGCGCACCATCGTCTCCTGCACCGCGTCCTCGGCGTCGAAGGCCGAGCCGAGCATGCGATAGCAGTAACCGGTGAGCTCGCGGCGGTACTGCTCGAGGCTCTCGGCCGTGGCGGTCTGGGCGGTGGCCACGGCAGACATCCTAGGGACTACGAGCCTCGACCTCCAGGCCGAGCCAGGCGGCGAGATCGTCGATCTCGTTCCGGACCGAAGTGGTCATCGCGGGAGTGAACGGCACGTCCTCGTGGATCGCGTTGACGCGCAGCACGGAATCCTTCCGGTCGGCGATCGCGTCGAGCTTCCCGACGAGCTCGTCCCCGTGGAGGATCGGGAGCGCGAAGTAGCCCCAGCGGCGTTTCGCCGCGGGCTTGTACATCTCGAGGGTGTACTCGAAGCCGAAGAGCTCCTCGGTCCGCACGCGATCGTGGACGAGCCGGTCGAACGGCGAAAGAAGCGCAGTCCTGCCTTTGAAGCTTCCGTCGAGGTATCGCGGGTCGACGCGCCACTCGCCCTTCACGCCCTCCACCACCGCGGGCTCGCCGGCCTCACCGACGTGGACGGGCTCCATCGGCATGGCCCGCGCCTGTGCCCGCGCGATGCCGAGCGCGGCCAGCCGCCGCTCGTTCCGGATCCGCTGTGCTTCCTCGACCGACGGGACATCGCTGCCGGCCGGGTACACCCGCCCGGCGAGATCCCACAGCCGCTCCCGTCGGATTCGGCCCGTGATTGCCACTTCCCCTCGAGCCTGCATGAACTCGAGCATCAGGGTGACGTTGCGGTTGTTCGTCCACCCGCTCGACGCCCACGGCACGGCGCAGGTGTCGGGGATGTCGCGCGAGGCCAGCGGGCCGGAGCGCTCGAGCAGCTCGAGTATGTCGCGCCGGCAGCGGTCGTTGTCGCGCAACCACTGGCGGGAGCGCCCGTGGGACGGGCGGTCTTCGGCGCCGGCGAGATAGAGGCCGAGGTCGTTCATGGGCCGGATCAGCGCGTCGAACTCGAACAGCGTCCGGTCCTCCTCGAGTGCCCGCTTCAGCTGCTCGGGCCGGTACGCCGAGCCGAGGCGGCTCCAGGCGACGAGGTCGGCGTTCGGGGCCACGGCCGCGGTCGGATCGACCTGCAGCAGCGTCAGCCGCTCCACGACGGCGAGCAGGTCCTTCGGGCGCGGGGCGTCGAGGAGCTGGGCGCGGACCGCGACCCGCCGTGCCTGTTTCTTCGTCAGGCGGTGCACCGGCGGAGGCTATCTGCGGGGAATCCGCAGGCGGCCTGCGCCTCGCACCCGATGCGGCGAGACGGGCTTCCGCCGATCCTCGATCTAGTAAAGGAAAGGACGGAAGCCATGTTCAGGACGATCGTCTGGGCAACCGACGGGTCGGAGCTCGCCGATCGCGCCCTCGAGCAGGTGCGCGAACTGGCGCAGCAGCACGGCTCTCGAATCGTCGCGGTGCACGCGAACGAGCTGCTGCGCGGTCGGTTCGGCGGCGGGCCGCTCTTCGCGGACGAGCCCGAGCTCGAGGAGAAGATCGGCAGGCAGGTCGAGGATCTCCGGAACACCGGGATCGACGCGACGCTCGAGATCCGCTCCGGCAGCAGGGACGTCGCGACGCTCATCGCGCAGGCCACGGAGGACGTCGAAGGCGACCTGATCGTGGTCGGAACGCACGGTCACGGTGGCCTCGCTGCCACCCTCATGGGCAGCGTCGCACGCGGTCTCTGTCACACGGCGCGCACACCGGTGCTCGTGGTCCCGCCGCCGGCGCGGACGCCCGCAATGGACCGCGGCCTCGCGGCTGTCTGAGCAAGAGACGGCGGCGGGGCGGGCCGGACAGGCCGCCCCGCCGCCCGTTCTGCCTGGCTAGGCCTGACCCGCGGGCGCGCTTGCCGGGGCGCCGCCGCTCTCGTAGCCCGCCTCGATCCGCTCCAGCTCCTCCTCGGTGCCCTCGCGCACGGGGCCCTTGAACCACTTCCTGGCGGAGACGATCCACCAGATCCCGGTGAGGAGGATCACGCCGCCGACCGTGATGGGGGCGTAGTTGACGAGGTTCCAGTTGAAGTCGGAGTGCCACGGAATCCCCTGCGGCACCGTCGGCATCAGGAACAGGATCACGATCAGGATCACCCAGCAGAACGCGATCGGGTTGATCCACTTGTAGTGCTTGCCGAGCGACCACGCCCCCGGCTCGAACGAGTCGCCCGCGCGCCAGCGCAGATAGATCGGGACCGCATAGGCGATGTAGAGGCCGATCACGGCGATCGACGTCCCGACGAGGTAGCCGATCGCGCCGTTGGCGAGCGTCGGCAGCATCAGCGCCCACGAGAGGATGGCGATCGCGATCACCGCGTTCACGGGCACGCGGTGCGTCCGCGTCACCTTGCGGAAGATCGTGCGGCCGCCGGGCACCGCGCCGTCGCGAGAGAACGCGAACATCATCCGCGAGGCGGCGGTGACCGACGCCGTCCCGCAGTAGAACTGGGCGCAGCAGACGATGAAGAGCAGGAACTCCGCCCAACGCGTGCTCGTCGCGTTCTGCCAGATGTACGTGATGTCGAACGCTCCGGCGCTGATCGTCCCCTGTACGTCCGGCACCGCGAACGTGACGGCCACGAGCAGGATGAAGCCGAAGATCACGGACATCACGACCGACATGACGACACCGAGCGCCGCCGCCCGCGACGCCTTGCGGGTCTCCTCGCTCATGTGCGCCGAGGCGTCGTAGCCCGTGTACGTGTACTGCGCCATCAGCAGGCCGACGCCGAACACGAACCAGAACGTCGCGCTCGAGAAGCTCGTCCCGCTGAAGCCCGACGCGTTGAGCGTCTTCGTGAACACGAAGCTCGCCGACTGGTGGTGATCCGGGACGATCGCCAGCACGAGGACGATGACGGCCACGCCGATCATGTGCCACCACGCCGAGATGGAGTTGAGCGCTGCGAGCAGCCGCACGCCGTTCAGGTTGAGCAGCAGCTGAGCGGCCATGATGGCGCTGAACGTGATGAAGACCGTGTGCGTGTCGGTGCCTACGCTCGGGAACCAGAGGTTCATCAGTGCCGTCCAGAAGATCGACGCGCCGTAGCTGATCGCCGCGGTGACGCCGATCTGCCCGATCAGGTTGAACCAGCCGGTGAACCAGCCCCAGGCCGGCGAGCCGAGCTTCGACGACCAGTAGTAGATCGCTCCTGCCGTCGGCATCGCGGACGCGACTTCGCCCATCCCGAGGGCGACGAGCGTGACGAACCCACCGACGATCAGCCAGCCCCAGACGACCGCCACCGGACCACCGTCGTTGAAGCCGATGAAGTAGGACGTCAGGCAGCCGGCGAGGATCGAGATGATGGTGAACGAGATCGCGAAATTCGAGAAACCGCCCATCTCGCGATACAGCACCTGGGCGTAGCCGAGCCTGTGGAGCGTGCGCTCGTCATCGTGGACGGCGCCGTCGGGTGCAGCGGAGCTCAAGTGATCGCCCTCCTTCGTTTGAACCGGTCCGCACGAAGCTAACGGGAAGTGCCGGATGGTTCAAGGTAGGGTCGCGTCGATGCTGACGCTCGAGGCGCTGCGCGAGGACGTCGCCGCCGGCACGGCCGACACCGTCATCGCCTGCTTCACCGACATGCAGGGGCGTCTCATGGGGAAGCGGCTCGACGCGGAGTTCTTCCTGGAGGAGAACGCGGCCGGCCACAGCGGCGAAGGGTGCAACTACCTCCTCGCGCTCGAGATGGAGATGGATCCCGTGCCCGGGTACGCGATTGCGAGCTGGGAGCGCGGCTACGGCGACTTCGGGCTGCGGCCCGACCTTTCGACGCTGCGGCGGATCCCGTGGCACGAGGCGACGGTGATGGTGCAGTGCGACGTGGAGTGGCACGACGGAACGCCGGTGGGCCCGTCGCCGCGCCAGGTGCTGAAGGCGCAGGTGGAGAAGGCCCGCGGGCTCGGCTTCG
Organism: Gaiellaceae bacterium; assembly: GCA_035653435.1. GTDB lineage: Bacteria > Actinomycetota > Thermoleophilia > Gaiellales > Gaiellaceae > Palsa-739. The sequence continues at coordinate 207,739 of DASRBY010000036.1, read as the reverse complement.
AGCCCATGTTCGGCTCGGAGCTCGAGTTCTTCCTGTTCCGCGAGACGTACGCGGAGGCACACGCGAAGCACTACCACGACCTGACGCCCTCGGTGCCCTACATCCTCGACTACCACATCCTCGCGGCGAGCTTCGACGAGCCGTTTCTCCGCGCGGTCCGAACCTCGATGAAGGCCGCGGGGATGGTCGTCGAGTCCTCGAAGGGCGAGGCCTGGGCGGGTCAGCACGAGATCAACTTCAAGTTCCGGGACGCGCTCGGCGCTGCGGACGACCACGTCGTCTACAAGACCGGGATCAAGGAGCTCGCCTTTCAGCGCGGCTGCTCGGTTACGTTCATGGCGAAGCCGCACCACGACTGGGTCGGCTCCTCGTGCCACATCCACTCCTCGCTCTGGCGCGACGGCGCGAACGCCTTCGCGGACGAGTCCGAGCTCTTCCGGCACTATCTCGCCGGCCAGATCGCGTGTCTCGGCGACCTCGCGATCTTCATCGCGCCCACGGTCAACTCGTACAAGCGCTTCGCGGCCGGGAGCTGGGCGCCCACCACGCTCGCCTGGGGCTACGACAACCGCACGTGCGGGTTCCGCGTCGTCGGCCACGGCTCGGCGACGCGTCCCGAGACGCGAATTCCCGGCGCGGACGCGAACCCGTACCTCGCGTTCGCCGCGCTGCTCGCCGCGGGCCTCCACGGGATCGAGGAGAGGCTCGAGCTCGAGCCGGCGTTCGAGGGCAACGCGTACGAGTCCGATGTGGAGCGGTTCCCCCACGCGCTACGCGAGGCGATCACCCGGCTCGAGTCGAGCAGCGTCGCGCGCCGGGTGCTCGGCGACGACGTGGTCGACCACTACCTCAACTACGCGCGCACCGAGCAGGAGCTCTTCGACCGCACGGTCACGGGCTACGAGCGCGAGCGCATGTTCGAACGAGGGTAGATGGCCAGGCCGCTGATCGGCATCACGACCTACGTCGAGCCCGCCTCGTGGGGGCACTGGCAGCTCGAGGCTGCGCTCGTTCCCTACGACTACGTGCGCGCGGTCGAGCGGGCCGGCGGACGCGCGGTGCTCGTTCCGCCCGACGCCGACGGGATCGAGGAGGTGCTCGACGCGCTCGACGGTCTGATCTTCTCGGGCGGAAACGACATGGCGCCGGAGTCGTACGGCGCGGACGCGGATCCGGCGACCAACGGCACGAACCCGGCGCGCGACCGCGGGGAGCTGGCACTCCTCGCCGGCGCACTCGAGCGCGACCTGCCGGTGCTCGCGATCTGCCGCGGCGTCGAGGTGCTGAACGTCGTGCGCGGCGGCGACCTCGTCCAGCACCTGCCCGACGTGGTCGGCCACGAGGAACACCGTGCCGTGGTGGGCGAGTTCTCGGAGCATCCGGTGCGCGTCGACCCGTCCTCGATGCTCGGCGAGGTGCGCGGCCCGGTCAAGTCGCATCACCACCAGGGCCTCGGCAGGCTGGGCGAGGGGCTGCGCGAGGTCGCCTGGGCGGAGGACGGCGTCGTCGAGGCGGTCGAGGACCCGCAGAGGCCGTTCCTCCTCGGTGTGCTGTGGCATCCGGAGGCCGGCGAGGACCAGCGGCTCTTCGAGCAGCTCGTCGAGGCGGCGCGCAAGTGAGCGCGATCCTGAATCCGGCGACGGAGGAAGTCATCGCCGAGGTCGAGGCGGCCGGCGTCGACGAGACCGACGCGGCCGTGGCGCGGGCAAAGGAGGCGTTCCCGAGCTGGCGGAAGGTCGCCCCGGCCGACCGCGCGCGGCTCCTGCGGCGGCTGGCGACGCTCGTCGAGGAGCACGGCGAGGAGCTCGCGCGGCTCGAGTCGCGCAACGTCGGCAAGCCGATCCAGAGCGCGCGGGGCGAGGTCGGCATGGTCGCGCAGGTCTTCCACTACTACGCGGGCGCAATCGACAAGCACTTCGGCGAGACGATCCCCGTCGCGGGCGGAGTCGACCTCACGTTCCGCGAGCCGCTCGGGGTCGTGGGCCTGATCGTGCCCTGGAACTTCCCGCTCAACATCGCCTCGTGGAAGCTCGGGCCGGCACTCGCGTGCGGCAACACCGTCGTCCTCAAGCCGGCCGAGTTGACGCCGCTCACCGCCCTGCGGCTCGGCGAGCTGGCGCTCGAGGCCGGCATTCCCGAAGGCGTCCTCAACGTCCTGCCCGGCAAGGGCTCGGTGGTCGGGACGCGGCTCGTCGAGCATCCGGACGTCGCGAAGATCGGCTTCACCGGCTCGACGGAGGTCGGCCAGGAGGTGATGCGCGGTGCCGCAGGCACGATCAAGCGGGTCACACTCGAGCTCGGCGGCAAGTCGGCGAACGTCGTCTTCGCCGACGCCGATCTCGAGCGGGCGGCGGCCGCCGCGCCGTATGCGGTCTTCGACAACGCGGGCCAGGACTGCTGCGCGCGCTCGCGGATCCTCGTCGAGGCGAGCGTCTACGACCGCTTCGCCGAGCTGCTCGTCGAGGCGACGCGCGCGGTCAGGGTCGGCGACCCGGCAGAAGACGCGACCGAGATGGGGCCTCTCGTCTCCGCGGCGCAGCGGGAGAGCGTTGCGGCCTTCCTCGACGGCGAGCCTCTCTTCCGGGGCGAGGCGCCGGACGGCAAGGGCTTCTGGTTCCCGTGCACGCTCGTCGAGGCGCGGCCCGAGGACCGGATCGCGCGGGATGAGGTCTTCGGCCCGGTCGCGGCGTTGATCCCGTTCGAGGACGAGGCCGGGGCGATCCGGATCGCGAACGATTCCGACTACGGCCTCTCGGGCTCGATCTGGACGGAGAACGGCGGTCGCGCACTGCGCGTGGCGCGCGCGGTTGAGACCGGCGTCCTCTCGATCAACTCGAACTCGTCGGTCCGGGTCTCGACGCCGTTCGGCGGCTTCAAGCGCAGCGGCTTCGGCCGCGAGCTCGGAATGCACGGCCTCGCCGGCTACAGCGAGATCAAGAACGTCTTCTACTCGACGGAGGAATCGTGACCGGCCGTCTCGAGGGAAAGGTCTGCGTGATCACCGGCGCCGGCGGAGGGATGGGCGCCGACGCCGCGGTCCGATTCGCCGAGGAGGGCGCGCACGTCGTCGTCGGCGACGTCGACGGCGCAGCCGCGGAGAGGGTCGCCGGCGAAGTAGAAGGCCTTGCGGTGCAGGTCGACGTGTCGGACGAGGCTTCGGTCGAAGCGATGTACGCGGCCGCAGCCGAGCGCTTCGGCGGCATCGACGTCCTCTACAACAACGCCGGCATCTCCCCCGGCGACGACGCCTCGATCCTCGAAACCGGGCTCGAGGCCTGGGAGCGCGTGCAGGCAGTCAACACCCGCGGCGTCTACCTCTGCTGCAAGCACGGCATCCCGCACCTGCTCGAGCGGGGTGGCGGCTCGGTGATCAACGTCGCCTCCTTCGTCGCGCTCGTCGGCGCCGCGACGTCCCAGATCTCGTACACGGCCTCGAAGGGCGCCGTCCTCTCGCTGAGCAGGGAGCTCGGCGTCCAGTTCGCGCGACAGGGGATCCGTGTGAACGCGCTCTGCCCGGGGCCGGTCGAGACGCCGTTGCTCCTGCGGATCTGGGGCGAGACGCCGGGCGCCGCCGAGCGCCGGCTCGTCCACCTGCCGATGGGACGGATGGCGCAGCCGCGCGAGATCGTGAACGCCGCCCTCTTCCTCGGAAGTGACGAAGCGAGCTACGTGAATGCCGCCACGTTCGTCGTCGACGGGGGCCTCACCGCCGCGTACGTCACGCCCGAGATTTAAGGAACCCGTAAGCCGCCGCTAACCAAGCGGCAATTCCTACGGCCGATCCTGTGAACCGTCGGAGTCCTCACGTCGAAAGGAGTACTGATGCGCTCGAAGAGATGGGCGGCGGCCGTGGTTGCGGCAACTGCGCTCGCAGCCGTTCCGGCTGCGACTGCCGGGATGATGCACCCGACGCTGGGCGCGAGCCTGTCGGGGATGGGCGAGCACGGGATCGTCAATCTTCAGGCGCACGCGAAAGGACATGAGCTCTGCTGGACGTTCGATCTGCACGTGATGCACGTGCTCGGCGCGACAGTCCGCGACAAGGGCGGAATGGTGGTCGCCCGCCTGGGACACATGTACCGTGCAAAGGGCTGCGCAATGCTGTCGAAGAGCTCCCTCGCCTTGATCGAGTCGAAGCCCGGCCACTACTGGGTCTGGGTCGCGACGAAGGGCCATCCGGGAGAGCTGCGCGGGCAGCTCCACGCCGGCATGGCGCACATGTAGATGGACACGCCGCGCGCCCCCGGTGAGCAAGAGCCCGGTGAGGCCGGCCGGCCGCGCCGTTACGGGCGGAGACTGTTCATCGCCACGGTGGCGGGCGGCCTCTCCTCGCTCTACTGGGGCAAGGCGGCATGGAGCCCCCTCTCCCACGCTCTCAGCGGGGTCGAGGCGGCGGTGCCTCTCGTCCCGACCGGCGGCTGGCGGATCTACACGATCTCGGGCCACATGCCGGCCTTCGACCCGGCCACGTGGCGCCTCAAGATCGGCGGGCTCGTCGAGCAGCCGGTCTCGCTCGGCTACGACGAGCTGCGCGCCCTGCCCCGCGTGGACCAGGTCTCGACCTTCCACTGCGTCACGGGCTGGACGGTGCAGAACGTCCACTGGGGTGGCGTGCGCATGCAGGACGTCCTCGATCGCGCGCGTCCTCTCGCCTCCGGGCATGCGCTGAGGTTCGTCTCGATGGAGGTGCCGTACGTCGACTACCTCACGATGCCCCAGGCGTCCCTCCACGACGTGATGCTCGCCTACGAGATGGACGGCCGGCCGCTGCGCCGCGAGCACGGCGCTCCCGTCCGGCTGGTCATCCCGGAGATGTACGGCTACAAGAACGTGAAGTGGCTGCAGGCCATCGACGTCGTGCCGCGCGCGGTCAACGGCTACTGGGAGAACCTCGGCTACGACCGCGACGCCTGGGTCGGCCGCTCGAACGGATACAGCTCGTGAAGGCCGGCTACGTCCGGCGGTTCTCTCGGATCGAGCGCCTGCTGCACTGGGTGAACGCGGCCGGTTTCTTCTTCCTGCTCGGAACGGGGCTCATCCTCTACCTGCCGCGCCTCTCGATGCTCGTCTCGAGGAGGCAGCTGATCCAGAGCATCCACTTCTGGGGAGGCGTCGGCTGGCTGGGCGCGCTGGCGGCAGTGATCGTGCTGGGCGGACGCCGCCTCCTCGCCACCGCGCGCGAGCTCGACAGCTTCGACCGCGACGACCTCCGCTGGCTGCGCGGCGGCAAGGCCCCACAGGGGAGGTTCAACGCGGGACAAAAGATCAACGCCGTGCTCACCGCCGCGTTCACCATCCTCTTCGGCGTGTCGGGCCTCCTGCTCTGGTTCGGCGAGCAGGACACGCGCTACCGCTTTGCGAGCACCGTGATCCTCCACGACGGCCTCATGTACGTCTCGCTCGCGCTCCTGGTCGGACATCTGTACCTCGCGCTGATCCATCCGGCGACGCGGCACGCACTCCGCGGTATGGCGCTCGGCGATGTGAGTTCCGAGTGGGCGGCCCGGCACCACGCGAAGTGGAAGCCGGAATAAGGCAGACCGTCCTCGTCGTCGACGACGAGCCGATCGTCCGCGACGTCGTCGTGCGCTATCTCGAGCGCGACGGCTTCCGGACGCTGACCGCCTCCGACGGGGACGCGGCCAGGGCGCTGATCGAGGAACGGGAGCCGAGCCTCGTCGTGCTCGACGTGATGCTTCCCGGAACCGACGGGCTCTCGCTCTGCCGCTGGATCCGGGGCCGCTCGAGCCTGCCCGTGATCCTGCTCACGGCGCGCGGCGAGGAGGCCGACCGCATCGTCGGCCTCGAGCTCGGAGCCGACGACTACGTCACGAAGCCGTTCTCCCCCCGCGAGCTCGCGGCGCGCGTCCGCACGGTGCTGCGCCGCAGCAACGGCAGCGCGCCACCGCGCAAGACGATCGCCTTCGGCGACGTCGAGCTCAACGGCGTCAGCCGCGAGGCCCGCCGCGCGGGGCGCGTGGTCCGGCTCACGGCGAAGGAGTTCGAGCTCCTCTGGTTCCTCGCCTCCCATCCCCGCCACGTGTTCTCCCGCGACCAGCTGATGGCCCGCGTCTGGGGCTACGAAGCCGCCGTCGACACCGGCACCGTCACGGTGCACATGCGGCGGTTGCGGGAGAAGATCGAGGCCGACCCGAGCCAGCCGCGCCACCTGCACACGGTCTGGGGGACCGGCTACAGGCTCGACCCATGATCCAGCTCGGCAGATGATCCAGCTAGCCCTTGTCGTGGCCGCAGGCAGCCTCGCCTCGGGGCTGTTCCTCGCGTTCCTGCTGCGCCGCGCGCCAACGATGTGGGCCCAGCTGGCCGGGCTGGCACTGATCGCGGTCTGCGTCCCCCTCGCCGCGGTGCTGCTGTCGGGCTGGGTCATGTTCCACATGGGCGCCGATGTGAAGATCCTCGCGGTCGCCGCGGGCTCGGCCACGGCGGCCGTCTTCGCCGCGCTCGTGCTCGCCCGCTCGATCACCGCGTCCCTGGGACGGGTCGGCGCCGCATCCCGGTCACTTGCGGCAGGCGAGCTATCGGCGCGGGCTCCGGCCGGGGGAGCTCGCGAGATCGCCGAGCTCGCCGCGTCCTTCAACGGGATGGCGACTGCGCTCGAGCAGCTCTTCGACGCGCGGCGCGAGCTCGTGGCGTGGGCGAGCCACGACCTCCGCGCCCCGATCGGCTCGCTGCAGGCGATGCTCGAGGCGATCGAGGACGGCCTGGTACCCGCGCAGGACTACCTGCCGACCGCGCGGGAGCAGGTGCGGGCGCTCTCGATGCTCGTCGACGATCTCTTCGAGCTGGCGCAGATCGACGCGGGCGCGCTCACGCTGGAGCTCCGCCGCACGCCGGTCGCGCCGCTCGTGGCCTCCGCCCTGCGCCTCCTGCGTCCCGAGGCCGAGGCGCGCGGCGTCGCTCTGCGGGCCGACGTCGACGAGAGCGTCGAGGCGCAGCTCGCGCCCGACAAGTTCGAGCGCGTCCTCTTCAACCTCGTGACGAACGCGCTGCGCCACACGCCGACGGACGGCTCGGTGGCAGTGCTCGTCGAGCGGCGAGCCTCCGATCTGCTGCTGCGCGTCGAGGACAGCGGAGAAGGCCTGCCCCCGGAAGCGCCCGGCCGGATGTTCGAGCGCTTCTGGCGGGCCGACCGGGCGCGTAGCGGCAGCGGAGCAGGTCTCGGGCTGGCCATCGCCCGCGGCCTCGTCGAGGCCCACGGGGGCACGATCTGGGCCGAGAACCGCCCTCAGGGCGGCGCGTGCGTCTCGTTCACTCTGCCGGCGGCCTAGCGGCGGCCGGGGGCCGGGCTAGACCGGAGGCTCTGCGCCGCCCTCCGCCCTGAAGAGCGCCACGACCTGGGCGCGCGTCGAGACTCCGAGCTTGCGCTCGACGGAGCCGACATGGCGGCGCACCGTGACGGCAGCCACGCCGAGCTCCCTCGCGATGTCCGCGGTGGTTGCCGAGCGCAACAGCAGCTCGACCACCTCCCACTCGCGGGCGGTGAGCGCCACGCGGCCCTTGCCGGCCAGCACGACGGATCGCCTGCGCTCGCGCGTCCTCAGCTCGTCGATCAGGCGGGACACGAACTTGCGCGGAACGGCGGGCTCACCGCGCAACGCGCCGCGTACCACGTGCGGCAGGCGCTCCGGGTCGAGGCTCTGCATCAGGTAGCCGCTTGCGCCGGCGCGCACGGCTGCCATGAACTCCTCCTCGTCGAGCTTGCTCGTGAGCAGGATCACGGCGGCCGACGGCACGCGCGACACGATCTCGTTCACGACGCGGAGGCTCTCGCCGGAGGGGTCGAGGCCGAGGAGGCAGACGTCCGGGCGGTCGCGCACCGCCGCGTCCACCGCGGATTCGGCGTCGGCGGCCTCGGTGCACCGCGCCTCGGGCTCGAGCGCGAGACGCAAGCCGACGCGGGTGGGCAAGCGCTCCGCCGCGATGAGCACGTGAGCGCGCTTCGGCGGAGCTGTGGGGGTCACCGGACCGGGACCTCGAAGCCGACTGGTCCCCGGACTACGATTCGGGCATGCGTGTTCTCATCGCCGACGATCACCGGCTGATCGTCGAAGGAGTGAAGCGCGCGCTCGCGGAGGCGCCCGACTTCGAGGTCGTCGGCGAGTGCTCGTCCGGCTCGCAAGTGCTGCCCATGGTCGGGCGTACGAACCCCGACCTCGTCCTGCTCGACCTGCGCATGCCGGGCGCGGACGGGCTCGCCTGCCTCAGCCGGATCCGCAAGCAGTATCCCGAGGTCAAGGTTGTCGTCCTCTCCGTCTCGACGGACGAGAACGTGATTCAGACGGTGCTCAAGCGGGGAGCGAGCGCGTTCATCGTCAAGAGCATCAACCCGATCGACCTGCCCTCGGCCCTCCGCCAGGCGGTCGACGGAACCGTCTACAGCGCGATCGGCCTGCCCGATCCGGGCGACAGCGCGGCCCGCGCCGCCGGCCTCACCGAGCGCGAGACGGCGATCCTCGGCGCTCTGGCGCGGGGCCTCTCGAACGAGGCGATCGGCAAGGAGCTGTGGGTGGCGGAACAGACGGTCAAGTTCCACCTGACGAACATATATCGGAAGCTGGGCGTCTCCAACCGCACCGAGGCGGCCCGCCTCGCGTACCAGAACGGGCTCGTGGAGAGCCCGATCGACGACCGCTGAGCCGCCCTCACATGCATTGAGCGCGGAGGGGATGCGGGCCGAAGCCCGCACCCCCTCCGGAGGATTGTTCACCCGGTCACCGGCGGGGTGAAGACGTTCGTCACGCCGATGCGCTTCGTGTTGCAGCGCTTGCTGGCGAGCGGCGAGAAGACCAGCACACCGGCCTTCCTCAGCTTCACGACCCGCTTGATGACGCCCTTGGCGTTCGACGCCTGGGTCACGGTGTTGAGCTTGGCGCCCTTGATCCGGACGCGCACGCCGGGCACCGCCTTGCCCTGCTTGGTGACGTGGATGGTAAGCGTGGTCCTGCGCCCGACGAACAGCTGGTTCGGGCTGACCTTGCTCACGGCCACGCAGAACGTCGGCGGCGTGTGCGGCCCGACGGTCTGAACCGTCGCAGTCGCGGTGTTGTTCGCCGTGTTCGTCTCCGGCCGGTTGCCAGAGACCGTGACCGTGTTCGTCTGCGCGCCCACCGTGCTCGGCGTCGTGACCAGGGTGATCACGACCTGCTCGCCGGCCGCCATCGACCCGATGTTGCAGGTCAGGCTCGCGCCGCCGGTGCAGGAGCCCTTCGAGCTCACTGCCGAGACGAACGTGTTCCCAGCCGGCATCGGATCGGTGATCGTGACGCCCGTGTCGCTGCTGGGGCCGTTGTTGGTCACGACCATCATCCACGTGATGTTGCCGGTGCCGAGCGTCTGGCTCGCCGGCGAGCCGACCTTGGTGATCGAGAGGTCGACGATCGCCTGCACGCAGGTCGAGGCGGTCGCCTCGGCGCTGCCGCCGTTCGACGACGTCACCTCACCGGTGTTGGTGACCACCCCCGTGTCGGGACAGTCGCCGCCGGTGGCGCCGCTCGTCGGCGAGACGATGTGCACCGTGAACGGGCTCCCGGCCAGCGGCGTGTGCGCCGGAACCGTGACGCCGTTCGTACCGCCGCAGGACAGGACGCCGTTCGCGATCAGGCAGGTCCCGTTCCAGCCGGAGCCCTGCGCGGCGATGGACCAGCTGAGACCCGCATTGGTGGGCAGCAGGTCGCTCAGCTGCACCCCGTGCACGTCGCCGCTGCCGTCGTTGTAGACGGTGATCGTGAAGCCGATCTGGCCGCCCGCGTTGACCTGGGCCGCATCCGGGGTCTTCACGATGTGGATTCCGGGGCCGGCCACGCACGTGTCGGCGGTCGACTGGCCCGAGCCGGCGTTCGTGCTCGTCACCTCACCGGTGTTCTCGACGACACCGCTGCCGCCGGGGCAGACGCCGCCGGTAGCCGAGGTCGTCGGCGAGACGATGTGCACCGTGAACGTCGACGCTCCCTGCGAGAGGTTCGCAGGAACGGTGACGCCGTTCGCTCCGCCGCACGTGAGGTTGCCGCCCGCGATCGCGCAGCTCCCGCCCCAGCCGGAGCCCTGCGAGGCAATCGACCAGTTCAGACCGGCGTTCTTCGGTAGCACGTCGCTCAGCTTCACGCCGTTCGCGTTGCCCGTGCCGGTGTTGTAGACGGTCAGCGTGAAGCCGATCGGGTCGCCGGCGTTGACCTGGGCCGCATCCGGGGTCTTCAGGATCTGGACCCCCGGCGCCGCCACACAGGTGTTGGCAGTCGCCTGGTTCGAACCGGCGTTCGTCGTGGACACGACACCGGTGTTCGTGACGACACCGGTGCCGCCGGGGCAGGTGCCACCGGTCGCCAGCGTCGTCGGCGAGACGATGTGCACCGTGAACGACGACACGCCCTGCAGCAGGTTGCCGGGCACGGTGACGCCGTTCGCTCCGCCGCAGGTGAGGCTGCCGTTCGCGATCGCGCAGCTCCCGGCCCAGCCGGCGCCCTGCGAGGCGATCGACCAGTTCAGACCGGAGTTGGCCGGCAGCAGGTCACTCAGCTTCACACCGTGCGCGGCACCGCCGCCGGTGTTGTAGACCGTCACCGTGAAGCCGATCTGACTGCCCGCGTCCACCTGGGCCGCATCCGGCGTCTTGGCGATTTGGATGCCCGGCGACTGGCAGGACTCTTCTGCCGATGCGGGACCGGCTCCCGACGCGTTGGACGCGGTGAGCGTCGCGGAGTTGTCGTAGACCGAGCACTCGCTCGTCGACGTTTGGGCGACGAGGTGCACCGTGTAAACCGCACCGGCCGGGAGCGTGCTCGAAGCAAGTCCGAGCGACTGGTGGCCGACGGTCCCCCCGAGCGTGAACCTCGCAGGCGTCCCGACAGTGTTGTCGATCTGCCACGTCACACCCGAGCCGGAGCCCGCCGGAAGCGCGTCGTTGAGGCTGGCGCCCAGCGCGTCGCCGGCACCGGTGTTCTTGACCTCGACCGTGAAACCGATCTGATCTCCCGCATCCACCGGCGATGTGTGGTCAGCCGTCTTGGTGATCGACAACTGAGGCGCATTGACTGCGATCTCCTCGTTCGAGCCGCCGCACGCGGAGGCAGGGTTGTTGTGGTTGTCGCCCGCGTAGCTGACACCCCAGTAGTACGTCCCGGCCTGTGCGGGCGTGAACGCCGCTCCTGAGAAGACGGCGACGCCGCTGCCGTTGAGCGGCGCAGAGCCGCCGACGCCCGCGACCGCGTGCTTGCAGCCAGGGTCGCTGTAGAGCTGGAACGAGATGTCTCCCGTCGGGTTGTTGGCGTCCGAAAGCGTCGCAGTGTCGCCGGCAGTCTCGGTCTGGCCGATGCTCATCGAGCTGACGCTCGTTTGCGTTGTGATAACCGGCGAGGCGCAGTTGGAGACGTGAATCGGCGCCGGGGCGATGAAGTCCTTCAACTCAGCCGTCGTCGACGAGCCCGAGGACCGCGCCTTGACCGTCACGGAGCCAAACGCTTCACAGGTATCCGGGCTGAAGCCAGCTGCGATCAGTGCACTCGACAGATTGATCGAGGCTTCCCCGAAGTCTCCGACGTCGACGCCGGCGTTGTTGTTGAGTACGTCGGAGAACGCGGAGCCGTTCACCGCGGCCTCCGCATAGCCGAGAGCGGAAAGATCCTGCTGGTCGGCCCACTGCATACCGTCCCACTTGAAGAGGGTGATGTCGGGCGTGCCGCTACCGCCGAAGTCGTACGCGATGAGCAGGTCACCGACGGTGCGGTTGAGGGTGACCTTGCCGGTCGTGGAGGCGGTGAAGCCGCTCGTCGCGTGCTGGTTCAGCTCGAAGTCGACGTGTGCGTCACCGATGGCAGCCGCTCGCTCCCAGGCCAGGTAGAGGAAGCTGCTCCCGTTCACCTCGTTGTACAGGTAGGCGCGGGTCAGGTCGTTCTTGTTCGGCGGGATTTCGCCCGTCACGACAGTCACCTGCGTGTCGTCCTCCTTCGAGCCCACACCGAAGGCATTGTCGCTCTGGCCGCTCGGGAGGTCGACCAACGTCTGGAGGCCAGACTTCCCCGCGAGACTCGCCCAGTCCGTGTGATTCGAGGCGTTGACGACCATGTTGCCGTCATTGCCTTCGAACGTGCTTCCCGTCAGGATCGCCCCGGACGAGGCGACGAAGACGAGTCCGAACGCGACGATTGCCGCAACTGTCAGGCCGATTGGCCAGAAACGGCGGCCCCGGCGGAAAGTCCTCCTCCGTTCGCTCATTAACTCAGTCCTCCAGTCTCAAAAGGGCCGGGTACAGCTACCGGCCCAGCCGCATGGTCATCACGTCGTAAGCGAGCCCGGACTCACGTGAGTTGGTCGATGGGTTAGTCGGGCCCGTCCTTACGCCCGGACCTGTTCAGCCATGTGAACGGCCCCCGACACGGGAGCGGTCACTCGATCGAGGGAGTGACTGGCACGACTGCCCGCCGATTCCTCAACTGCAGGACACACGGCCCACCTCCCCGATGCCCAAGACTCTTCGCCTCCTCGTTCTCACCGCCGCGGTCGCCGTCGCGGCCCTTGCCGGTAATGCCTCACGCGCGTTCGCCTGCGGCAACACGAACGGCTACTCGTACGCCGGAATCGGCGCGCCGAGTCAGGCCTACGGCATCTCGGCGCTCATCACTCCGCTCAACGCCTTCGACGTCGTGGACGGTCACGTCGCCGGCTGGGTCGGCGTCGGCGGGCCTGGCGAGGGGCCGAACGGCACGAACGAATGGCTCCAGGTCGGTTACAGCGGCTACCCCAGCATCACGGGCAGCGACATCTACTACGAGGTGGCCCGGCCCGGGAGCCGCTATCCCACCTACCACCAGGTCGCCGCGGGCCTGCCTGTCGGAACCGCGTCCAAGGTGACCGTGCTCGAGATGCACAATCGCCCGAACTGGTGGCGTGTATGGCTGAACCACAAGGCGGTGTCGCCGCCGATCCGCCTGCCCGACAGCCACGACCGCTGGAGCCCGATCGCAACCGCCGAGAGCTGGGACGGCGGGACGCGTGGCACGTGCAACACCTTCCTCTATCGCTTCCGGCACGTCGCGATCGCGCAGTCGACGGGAGGCGGTTGGCACCTGCTGACGGGCGGCTTCCCGATCCGCAGCGCCGAGACGAGGGTCCTGCGGGCGCGTGGAGCGGCAGCGTTCTTCGCCGCGGAGGGCCGGCCGGCCTTCCAGCTGCTCTCGGCTACTTCTTGATCCAGATCGGCGTGCCGAGCGGCGCCAGCCGCTCGAGCTGCCTCGCCGTCGTGTTCGACACACGCACGCAGCCGTGCGAGACGGCCTTGCCGAGCAGCTGGGGCAGGTTCGTTCCGTGGATGCCTACCACACCGCCTCCGGGCCACTCGGTGAGCTTCGAGTAGGCGCTCGTCTCGAGCGCGAAGACGCCGAGGAACGGGTCGTGGTAGGGCACGAACCGGGCGGCGACGTAGTAGTGGCCGAGCGGCGTCTCCCGCCCGGGAGCTCCGATCGCGACGATTCCGTGCCAGCGGTGCTTGCCGAAGCGGTAGACGTCGATCGTGCGGGCGTTGAGGTTGATCACGATCTGGCTGTGGGTCGGCGCGAGCGACACGGTGCTGGCCGGGATCCAGCCGTACGTGCCGTTGGGGCGCATCGGGATGCTGACTTGGTACCAGACCTTGCCGTCGGTGCCCACCGTCCTGCGAACCGCGAGCATCTCCTGCGGGCGGTAGTCCGGACGGAAGTCGTGCATGACCCTGATCACCGATGCTCTCGGGCTCGGCGTCCTGCGAACGGGTACCGAGTTGACGGTCAGCTGGCCGGCTGCGGGGAAGACCGATTCGACCGGCGCGGGCGGCGGCTTCGGCTTCTTCTTGGTGGTCGTCGTCGTCTGGGTCGTGGTGGTCGTGACCGTCGTGCCCGGCGAGGTGCTCGTCGTAGCGGCGCCCCCGGCCAGTGCTCGGGTCGGCAAGACGATCGCAGCCGAAAACCCGGCGGCGGCAAGCAGAACTGAGGCGATGACGACCCGGCGACTCACGTAGTAGCGGCGTAGATCGTAGCCGCCGCCGGCGTAGACGGCCGCCACTGTGGCAGCGTCGCGCGAACGGTCGTCCCCGCGCCGGGGCTCGTATCGATCTCGACCGCGCCGCCCAGCAGACGCACCCGTTCGGAGATCCCGGCGAGGCCGAGGCGATCGGTGGCGAGAAGACGCGGATCGAATCCGCATCCGTCGTCGGTCACCGTCAGGTCGACGAAGGTCCGCCTGCTGCGCAGCAGGACCGAGACCGTCTCCGCCCCGCTGTGCTTGCGCACGTTGGAGAGCGCCTCCTGGACGACGCGGAAGAGCACGATCTTCTGCGAGTCGCTGAGTCCCGACAGGTCGCCCTCGACCTGGAGCTCCGCCTGGATGCCGGTCGAGCTCTCGAGGGCGTGGAGCTCCGATTCCACCGCCTCGGCCACCGGCCGGGCTACAGCCGTCGTGGAGCGGATGGAGTGCGCGATCTCGCGCAGGCTCTCGTCGAGCGCGCCGAGCCGGGCCTGGACGTCTTCGAAGCGCCCGTGTACGCGCTCCCTGAGGTCGTCGGGAACGGCCGCCGAGATCTGCAACGACGCCGCCCGCAGCTCTTCGGCGAGCGCCACGATCTCCTGCAGAGGCCCGTCGTGCAGGTCGAAGCCGAGCCGCACGAGACGCCGCTCGCCTGCGGCTACCAGCTCGCGCTCGCGCTGGACTCTCCGGTCGAACAGCGATGCGCGCTCGAGGAGCGGCGCGAGTGCCGCCGCCGCCTCCTCGAGGTAGTCCTCGAGATGCTCGGACTCGGAACCGCGGCCACGCGCCAGGAGCGCGGCATACGGCCTGTCCCACCGCTCGACGACCCTGACGTGCACCTGCGCCGAGCCGGCGATGACACCGTCGAGTGCCGCACGCGCGACCTCCCGTAGACGCCGGCTGCGCGGTGCCTTGCCGTGCGAGACGAGACACGTGGTCGCGCCGGCGGCATCGAGGATCCAGAGCGAGCCGGCCGCGGCAGGCGCGAGCTCGACGAGCAGCACGAGGGCCAGCTCCGCGGCAACCGTGGGCGGAAGCTGGGCGAACTCCTTGCTGGCGAAGGCGCGCCGGAAGACCGCGAACGCCGCAGCCTCGGGCGGCAGTCCCAGCTCGTCCGCCGCCGCCGTCACCGCTGCCCGCGCCTCGCCCGGCTCGAAGCGGTGTTCGACCGCGATTGCCACGACTGCGTCGCCGAGAAAGTCGAGCGCGGCACCTTGTCCCCAGCCGTCGGCAAGACGCCGCGCGCGCGCTTCGCAGGCGCTCAGCGCCGCGCTCAGGTCGGGTGGCAGCGACGCCGGGCCGGCTGACGGCGGCTGCCCGGCGCCGATCGCCGCCGCACGGGCGATCAGCTCCGAGGCCAGGGCCGCCGCACCGGCGGGAGAAAACGCCCGTTCCGTTGCAGCATCCACACTTTCCACAGCCCCATTGTGCGTTCAATGAACGGCGTGAACAATGGGACGGAGGGCCCAACTGGCGATCAGCGCCCTGAACGCCTGTGGAAGGATCGAGGCACGGCGCGATCGGGCGCGATCCCGGGGCGTCGCGTCGTTTTGAACGCTCGTGGCTGCCGGCTGAAGGTGATCTTCCGGCGGCGCGACCCGATCAGGCGCTCGGAAAATTGAACGCTACTAGCGCCGTCTCGGGCCGACGCGGCCATGAGGGCGGGCGATTGCCTCCGCAAAGCTCGCCTCGAGCGCATCGATGGTCGCCTCCCAGCTGAGGCGCTGTACGGCAAACTCGCGTCCTCGGCGGGCGAGCCGCTCGCGTAGGTCCGCGTCGCCGCCAAGCCGCTCGATCGAGGCCGCAAGCGCGGCCGGATCCTTCTGCGGAACGAGCAGTCCGTTCTCACCGTCGCAGACGAGTTCCGGGATCCCGCCCACTGCGGTTGCGACGAGAGGCCGGCCTGACGCGAGCGCCTCGGGGACAGTGCTCGTCGTCGAGTCCACTCGGCCGCGGCTGTCGACGACCGAAGGCACGACGACCACATCCGCCGCAGCGAGCACATGTGGGATGCGGTTGTGCGGCATGCCGCCCGTGAGCAGGACTCGCGCAGAGGAGGACCGCACCAACAGCTCGAGCTCCGGCCGCAACTCGCCTTCCCCGACGATCGCGAGGGCGACTCGAGGCAGGCGCGAGGCGGCCTCGATCACGTACTCGAACCCTTTGACGCGAGCCAGCCTTCCGACGGCCACCACGAGCAAGTCGCCTTCCTCGGCACCGAGCAGGCGCCTCGTCTCTCGGTCGGCGGGGCGGGGCGCGAACCGCTCCGCATCCACGCCGATGTAGGTCACGGTCGCGGCCCGAGGCTCGGCGCCGAGCTCCAGGGCCCGACGCCGGAGATCGTCGCTCGTGGCGGTGACGGCCGCGACGCGGCCGAACGTCTGACGGGCCATGCGGCGGAGCGGAAGATGACGCTCGGCCATCGCGACGTCGCTGCCGTGCAAGGTGACGACGACCGGGACCTCTGCTCGGCCGGCCACCGAGGCAGCCGCCCACCCGTTGGGGAGCAGCCAGTGGGCATGCACCACGTCATGGTCCTCCGCCGCCAGCCGCCTCTGGATGGCGCGGCGAAGAGAGAGCGCGATCGCGGGCAGCAGAGGCAGAACCTGCGCACCGACGCGGGCCTTGGCGTCGAAGGTCTGGCCGAAGCCCCAGGGGGACAGGCGGGCGAGAGGCGAGTACCTGTACGGGAAGAACCGGACTCGTTCCCCGTCCGGATACCGAAATTCCGGATGGTGAGGAAGGACGACATCGACCTCGTGCCCTCGGCGAGCGAGCCCGCGCACGATGGCGTCCACGAACGGCGCCGTGGAGTCGCCCGGCTCCTTCGGATAGCCCAGCGTGACCGCGAGGACGCGCACGGCTCGCCGATCACTCCGTGCCCACGCGTCGGAACACGTGGAAGTCTTGGTATTCGGCAATTGGTGCGGGCTCGAGCCGTAGGAGCTCCCAGCCCGTCACGCTTTTCTCGATCCACGGCGTGAAGGTTCGCCATCTCACATGCCGCCCGAGATCCCGAGCCTCCCGGTCCGAGGCGTAGATGACGACGAAGCGATCTGACGCGGCGAAGAGGCCGTGCATGTACGCCTCGAACACGTCGTCCTCGACGAGATGGAACACGACATCCAGGCTCAGCCCGAGCTCGGCGTGCAGGAAACGCGCGCGATCCGCGACGAACCGGAGGTCGCAGGCCATGAAGCTCTTGGAGCCGTCGTGGCGAAACGTCTCGATGCAACGCTTGACGGCCGATGCCGCGACGTCGAGACCCAGGTACCGCGGATACTCCGCCAGGGCGAGCTGGTTGCCGTCGCCGCACCCGAACTCGACCACGCTGGCGATCCGGTTCTCCCGTACGAAACGGTTGAGGAAGTCGGCCTTGTAGCGAGCCTGGGCCGCATAGCTGCCCGGCCCCGAGGTCCCGCCGGCGGCGTAGCGATCCTCCCAGTACGCATGCGAACTGCGGAAGCGGAGCGCCGCGGCGACTCTGCGTCGGAGGTTGCGCTGCCGCATCGCGGATATCGTAGGTCCGCCCCCCGACGGCCTAGGTGGTGCAGGCACGGTGACGCACGACAACGGCAGGCTCCCCCGAGCGAACGGGGGGCCGGAACATCCGTCCGTCCTAATCGCGGACGACGACCTGACGCTCCGCCACGCGCTGCGCGAGGCGCTCGAGGCGCACGGTTTCGACGTCGTCGGTGAGGCGAGCGACGCTGCTGCGGCGATCGGCGCGGCCACCCGTCTGCGACCGGACATCTGCCTGATCGAGATCGAGCTGCCGCTCGAGGGGCTGAACGGGATCGGGCGGATCGCCAAGGCGTCTCCCGACACGATGATCGTCGTCCTCACCCGCTCCGACCGGCCGGAGGACGTCGTGAGCGCGTTCACGCGCGGCGCTTCCGGCTATTTGCTGAAGGGGATTGCGGGTGAGCAGCTCGCCTCGACGCTCCGCGGCGCGTACCGCGGCGAGCCGCCGCTCGCGCGATCGCTCGTCCCCCATCTCGTCGACGAGATTCGCCGCGGCTCGATCCGCCGGCTCACGCTTCCGGGCGGCGCGGTCACGCTCACCCCGCGCGAGTGGGAGGTCGGCGAGCTGCTGCGCGACGGCCACTCGACCAACGAGATCGCCGAGCGTCTCGGCGTTTCACCCGTGACGGTGCGCCGCCACGTCGGCCTGCTCCTCAACAAGCTCGGCGCCGAGAACCGGGAGGCGGCCGTCGAGCTCCTGCGCGCGTACGGCCGGGCTTGAGGTCATCCCGCGCGCCGCGATGCGGCGGGACTGATCATGACCTGAACGGGACCTGCGTCGAAGTGGACCAGGACCTCCGGGAGGGGGCGGTGGGCTCGCGATACGTCTGAATGCACCAGACGGGCACGCCCCCCGCGCAGACGGTCAGATCTCCTTGGGCCCGTGCGGGTCAGGACGTCGATTCGAGCGCGAGAGTCAGGGGGCGTGCCTGTCGTGCCTTCCTCGCTACCGAGGAAAGGTGCCGCCGGACGGTGACGTCCGACAATGCGAGCTCGTAGGCGATCTCCTTGGGCGTCATCCCTTGGCGGGCACGCGACATCACGTCGGCCTCGCGGCGCGTGAGGCGCAGCGGCTGCCCGTCGACCGAGGTCTGCTCCTGGGCGCCGCCGCGAACCTGGTCGATCAGCGTGCCGACCCCAGCTCGCGGGATGACCGAATCGCCGCTCAGCGCAACTTCGACGGCCCGAGCGAGGCCGCCCGCCCCGAGCGCCTCGAGCACGAAGCCCGCCGCGCCGGCGTGAACCGCCGCCAGCAGGGCGTCCTGGTCGAGCTCGGGAGAGATGACGAGCACGGCGGTTCCGGGCGCCTGCTCGGTGATGCGGCGAATCGCGAAGAGACAGCCTCCGGAGATCTCGAAGTCGACGAGGACGAGGCGTGCCCCGTAGAGCTCGGCCGCCTTGACCGCCCTCGAGGCGTCCTCGACGTCTGCCACCACGTCGATCCCCGCGCGCGAGAGCACGCTGCGCCGGGCCGCACGAACGAGCGCCTGCCCGCCGGCGATGACGATCGGACCCGACTGAGGCCCCGAGTCACGAGCTGACGGGTCGCGAGAGATCGCCTGATATGTGGGTGAGGGTTCCACGAGCCGCAGTGCCGCTCTCGCTACCCCGACTGCCGAGGCAGCCATACACGGCCTCCAGAGCATGGTCTTCGGTGGATGCCGGGGCAATCCCTCGGCCGGGGGAAGCCGCCAAGCGAGGAAACCCGCCGGATCCGTGCCTCCAAGACGGAATCAGGCGGGTTTCAGCGAACCCAAGTGCTGATGAAGGCTGCCAATCCATCCGGCGGGGCGGGCTGGTCGATCGGGCCGGTCGGAACCTCGCAGGGGCAGGTACAGAGAAGGCGTATGGACGCGTGCCCGACCGCCCGGCGCCTCCTCACGAGCGGCGCAGCGCTCCTGGCGCTCGTGGCGATCACGAGCGGCTGCGGCGGAGGAAGCGACGCGCAGGCGGCGCCGAAGGACTTGCCGCTCGTCGAGTACACGAGCCCCTCGCTCAGCTTCGCACACCCGGCTGCGTGGAAGGCGTACCCGTTCCGCTGGGCCGGCGAGCTGCACTTCCGCCCGCTGGTCTATCTCAGCACGCAGCCCGTCCACGACCCGTGCTCGACGAGGGGGAACACCACCTCGTGTGGCTTCCCCATTCGCCAGCTTCGGCCTGGCGGCGTCCTGATCACCTGGCAGGCGAGCGGACCGCCTGCGATCGCCCTCGCGCCCGGCCCCAGGACGCGGATCGACGGCCACCCCGCAAGACGCGTGGAGACGGCCGGAGGCATGTGTCGCGGCATCGGAGCCGACCGCACCATCGACGTCCTGATCGAGGTGCAGCCGCTGCCCTCGACCCTTATCGAGTTCACTGCGTGCCTCCGTGGGCCCGGGCTGGCGCAGGAGGAGAAGAGCGTCGCGGCGCTCCTCGCGTCGACGAGGCTCACCGGGCAATAGATCGCGCGTCCGGGACGAAGGTCCTGGCCGGACTAGACCTTCGTCGGGGCCGAGGCGCGGCGCATGTGCCGAACCGGTAGGTAGACGCGGACATTGCACGGCATCCACTGACGGTAAGGCCTCCTCGGGCCCCGCGGGTCAGGACGTCTCACTCGAACTCGATGCCGTGCAGGGCCCGCGCAACGCTCGCTCTAGGATCTGCGGGCATGGCGCGGGCACCGCAGCGCGGCGAGCTCCGCTCGGCCTACGAGCGCTCCTTGCCGAGCGGTGTCGAGGAGCGGCGGCTGATCGGCGCGATCTCCTTTGCCACGACGTTCGGCCTGGCGCGCCTGGTCACTCATGCCATCCGCGCCGGCAAAGGCCCGTTTCGCAACATCACGCCCGGCGGGCGCCACATCCACCACATGACGTTCGGCATCTGCGGGCTGATCGCGGTCGGCTGGGCGTGGCTCAACGAGATCGGGATGGGCGGCCCGTCGGGCGCGTCTCGGACGACGGCGACCGTCTACGGCGCGGGGGCGGCCCTCACCCTCGACGAGTTCGCGCTCTGGCTGAACCTGCAGGACGACTACTGGACGAAGGAGGGGCGCGAGTCGATCGACGCCGTCGTCGCGTTCGGCTCGCTGCTGACGATCGCCGCGACCGGCCACCGGACGGCAGCCGAACTCATCCGTCTCGGCCGCAGGCTCCTGCGCGAACCGCCGAAGCGCGCTTAGCCGCTCGGCGCGGCCACCGGCGTGACCGCCTCGTCGCGCTTGCGGCTCATCCACGCATACCGCGCCAGGTGGCCCGAGAGGCCGAGCAGGAGCAGTGCGTTCACCGGATGGAACATGCCGATCCCCCAGTGCTTGAAGCCCTCGGTCGCGAGGATCGATTGCACGAATGCGAGGACCACGAGCAGGATCCAGCGGCCAAGAAGCCCGCGCGCCGGCCAGGCGAGTAGCACGAGGATGAGCATGAGAGCGCTGCCGAAGTCCGTGAGGATGAAGCCGAGACCGCGGTGAGCATCGAGGCTCTTCGCGTTGTCGATCGTCGCACCGTGCTTCATGGCGAAAAGCCCGTAGCCGACGAGGAAGAACTGGACGATCACCCCGATGAAGAAGAGGGTGGTCACGTACCGCAACGCCACCCACGCCCCGCGCCGTACTGCTGCCATCCCCGACTCCTTTGCCTTCGGTTCTCCGACCGGCGGGAGGCTACAACGGCGGAGCCGGCAAAACCAGGCTCAACGCTCGGGCGACTCCCACGCGAGGCGGCCGGACGGCTCCGGCGGCGCGCCTTCGGCCGCACGCGCCACCGTCGTGCGGAGCGGCACCTCCCTGAGGAACCAGGAGAGAACGAACGGCACGGCGGTCAGCGCCATCCCGAACAGGAAGACGCCGTGAAGCGAGTGCGCGAAGGCGTTGAGGAAGTCGGCGTGCACCTGAGGAGGCAGATGCCTGACCTGCGCCGGGTTGAGGTGGACTCCGCTGCCGAGGCGGGCGGTGACGCTCCGGGGCAGATGGGCGAGGCGGTGCGAGAGACGGCTGGCGAAGATCGTGCCCAAGATCGCGACGCCGAACGCGCCTCCGACCGAGCGGAAGAACGTGGCCGACGAGGTGGCCACCCCGATCTCCTGCGGCCGCGCGTCGTTCTGGACGACGAGCACGAGCACCTGCATGACGAGCCCGAGCCCGATCCCCACCACGACCATGTAGGCCGACGCGACCCATGACGCGGTGCCGACGGCGAGCAGCGAGAGCAGATACATGCCGACGAGGAGAACGGCCGTGCCGGCGATCGGGAACGCCTTGTAGCGGCCGATGCGGCTGATCGCGCGGCCGGAGAGGATCGAGGCGGTGAGCAGGCCCGCCATGAGCGGCAGCGTGCGCAGGCCGGAGCTCGTGGGCGACACGCCGTAGACGATCTGGAGGAACAGCGGGATGAAGATGATCGCCCCGAACATCGCCATCCCGATCGTGAAGCCCATCGCGTTCGCGACGCTGAAGACCGAGGACCGGAAGAGGTGGAGCGGCAGGATCGGCTCGACCACCCGGCGCTCCCACCAGACGAAGACCGACAGCAGGAAGAGGCCTCCGATCCCGAGCGCGACGATCGTGCTCGAGCTCCACGCGTA
Source organism: Gaiellaceae bacterium (assembly GCA_035653435.1). Lineage (GTDB taxonomy): Bacteria > Actinomycetota > Thermoleophilia > Gaiellales > Gaiellaceae > Palsa-739. The sequence continues at coordinate 185,647 of DASRBY010000036.1, read as the reverse complement.
CTGGACTCCGCCCCAGGTCGTGAGCAGGATCAAGGCACCGACGCCGCCGCTGAGGACGCCCACGCCGAGATAGTCGATCCGGTGCCGCACCGTCGGCGTGTGCAGATGGAGGCGCGTGACCACGATCAGCACCGCGAGCGCGCCCACGGGGAGGTTCACGTAGAAGACCCAGCGCCACGACAGGTTGTCGACGAGGAAGCCGCCAAGCAGCGGGCCCGCCACCGAGGCGACGGCGAAGACCGAGCCGATCAGGCCCATGTACCGGCCGCGCTCTCGCGGCGGGACGATGTCGGCGATGATCGCCTGCGCGCCCACCATGAGCCCGCCGGCGCCCATTCCCTGCAGCGCGCGGAAGCCGATCAGCTCCCCCATCGACTGCGACAACCCGGCGAGCATCGAGCCCGCGAGGAAGATCAGGATCGCTGCGAGGAAGACCGGCTTGCGGCCGATCATGTCGCCGAGCTTCCCGTAGACCGGCGTCGAGACCGTCGAGGCGAGCAGGTAGGACGTCACCACCCACGAGAGATGGTTTAGCCCGCCGAGGTCGCCGACGATTGTCGGGAGGGCCGTGGAGACGATCGTCTGGTCGAGCGCCGCGAGGAACATGCCGAGCATCAGCGCCGTGAACACGGTGCGCAGCGCTGCGCCGGTCAGCCTCCCGTCGTCCTGCACCTAGCGAGTCTGCCTATCCCGGGTGATACGTGGTGACCGCGTGCGCGGCGTAGAAGTCGTGCACCCAGCGGGCGTAGTCGTTCGCGGGCGTCCCGCCGTAGCTCGCCACGAGCGAGCCGCACGTCCCCCACGTGTCCCAGGTCCACGCCGCGTAGCCGGCATCGTGGGCGTCGGCCCACCCGATCACGCGGGAGATATTGGTCGAGCCGCAGCTCGAGTCGTCGTAGGTCTCGCCCGTCTCTGCGAGCACGAGCGGGACGCGCTTCGCGACCGGGGCCATCGTCCGGTCGAGGCAAGCGGTCGAGGCGCACGTGTTGTTGCCGTAGACGTGCGCCTCGGCGACGAGCTGATGGAGGGGATCGCGCGGCTCGTGCGAGAGCCACTTCGAGAGGTCGTTGGCGTAGTCGAGCCCGGGGATCGCGATGGGGCCGCGGTAGCCGGCGTGGCGCATCACCTCCACCGCCTGTTGCATCCCCGCCGTGCGGTACGGCGTGTTCCGCTTGCCGTACGTCGCCTCGCACACCCCGCCGCGCAGGAAGCAGCGCGCGTCGACGATCGTCTCGCCCCAGGGCGCAAGGATGACGTCCGGGTCGTGGCGGAACGTCCGCGCGAGGCTCGCCCACATCTTCGGGGCGTGGCTCTCGTCGGGCGAGCCGGACTGGTACGTCGCCTTGTACTTGCCGGGCGCCGCCCAGATCAGGGAGAGCTCGACGTAGATGCCGTAGCGGTGGAGGAGCTTCACGTACCGCACGATGGCCGTGCGGTACGCCGCGCCGCCGTACGCGCGCTTGACCCCGTTGATCCCCAGCCAGCAGTCCTCGTTCAGCGGGACGCGCACGAAATTGACGTCCCACGACGCGATCGCCTGCACCGAGGCGGCGTTCGACGGACCGTCGAACATCCCCCACCCCTGGATGCAGGCGTACTCGGTGCCCGAGCGGTTGACGCCGCGGAGGATCACCCTCCGCCCCCGCGCGTCGACGAGGTGCGCCCTCGCGACGCGGAGGCCGCGTTGCGAAGACGCCCTGGCGTCGCTGCGTGAGGCTGCAGCCGACGCCGCGAGGGCGAGCACGAGGATCGCGCCGGCGATGCGCACCGTCCGAGCGTAGTGAGCCGGGCGGCGAGCGCAATCACCCCGCGGGAGGACTTGAGGTCGCCCGCCCGACCCTTTAGCTTTCCGGGTTCTGTCGTCCTACAAGGAGGCGTGATGAGAAGGCGCTATCTCTGCGGCGCCCTCGTGGGGGTCCTCGCCACGGCCGGTGTGCTGGCGTTCGGCGGCCTGGGGTCGTCGGCAGCCGTGCATCGAGCGGCCCCGAACCTGCGGCTTGGCCCGATCCACATGGGAAGCAACTCGACGAGCTCGAACTGGTCCGGCTACGCGGTCACCGGCAGCAAGTTCACGAGCGTGTCAGGGTCGTGGACGGAGCCCACGGTGAGCTGCTCGGGAACGGCCTATTCGAGCTTCTGGGTCGGCCTGGACGGCGACACCTCGAGCACGGTCGAGCAGACGGGCACGGATGCCGACTGCTCGGGCTCCACCCCCCAGTACTACGCCTGGTACGAGATGTATCCGAAGTTCCCGGTCAATCTCTCCCAGCCGGTGTCCCCTGGAGACAAGTTGTCCGCATCGGTCACGACCGACGGCCGCGGCAACTTCACCCTGACGATCTCGGACGCCACGAAGCCGTGGACGTACCAGACGACCGCGAGGCTGAAGAACGCGAAGCTCGCCTCGGCCGAGGTGATCGCGGAGGCTCCGTCCGGCAGCGGCGGCGTTCTTCCGCTCGCGAACTTCGGCACCGTGAGCTTCAGCGGGGCGACGGCGAACGGAGCCACGCTCACGAGCAGCACGCCGAACCTCGACGAGATCACGATGGCCTCGGGCTCGACCGTGAAAGCGCAGCCCAGCTCGATCAGCAACGGCGCATTCTCCGTCGCCTGGAAGCACTCCTGAGCTGCAGCCGGTGGAGGATCCCGCCCCCGCGGCGGATCCTCCACCGCCGCGTCGCGGCGTAAAGTTGGAGCATGGACGTCACCGCCGACTATCGGGCCGACACCGCTGACGAGGCGTCCAGCCCCGTCCGCAGCGACAAGATCGCGCGGCTCCTCGGCGAGATCGAGGCGCTGATCGCCGACGACGAGGCGGCCGACCGGCAGATCACCGGCGCTTGGCAGACGTTCGGCGACATCCTCGCCGCCGCGCACGTCCACACGTGGGACGCGTACAGCGTCGACCTCACGACCGACGCCGAGAGCTACCGCCAGCTCTCGCGGCGGCAACAGGATGCCGTGAAGCGGGTCTTCGGGACGATCTACCGCGCGGAGTCGGTGGTCGACGACTGGATGGATCGAATCGTCGCGGCTCTCCCGGCGAGACCGGAGTACGAGGCGATGCGCGCGGCGCTCATGACGCAGGAGCACGACGAGCGGATGCACCGCGGCAGCCTGCTGCGCGTCGCGACCGAGGTGCTCGGCGTCGAGGCCGCCGACGCCGACCGCGTGGCGCGGAAGTACAACAACTTCGTCGCCGAGATCCTCTTCGACCGGTTCGAAGACGAGATGCGGCAGCTGTTACGGCCGAACCGTCCCTTGGAGGACGTGTACACGGCGATCTTCATCTACGGCGTGATCAGCGAGGACGTCGTCGCCAACAGCGACGTCGTGATCCGCCGCGGCAAGGGCCGGGGCCTCTACGACGCCTACGACCTGCCGGGGATGAAGGAAGGGCAGACCAACGTGCGACGCGACGAGGGCCGCCACGTCCGGATCGCCGTGCTCGCGACGCACCGGTACCTCGACGAGTTCGAGGGCGCCGCCGAGCGGCTGCTCGGCATCTCCAGCGACTACATGGATCTCGCCGACCGGATGGTGCGGCGCGCCAAGGCGTCGCGCGGCCTCATCGACGCGCATCTCGCCGAGTCCTACGGCCCCGACGTCGACTCCCTCTACTACTACGTGATGAACATGAAACGGCTCGCGGTGAGGCTCGACGAGCTCGGGCTCCGCGAGGGAGTGGTCGAGGTGAAGCAGCGCGTGGATGACGCGATCGCCGAGCTGAGCGGCGAGGACGGCGAGCCGATCGTCGAGACGCCGGGCCGGCTCCTGCGGCTCGTCGGACCGAGGATGCTGAAGCTCGCAGGCGCGTCGCGCCTAGCCGGCTAGAACCCGCTCGTAGGAGTCCGCAAGCCTGCGGGCCAGGAGCGGCCACGCATACTCGCTCTTGGCGCGCTCGCGAGCCGCGCGCCCACGCTCGATGCGCGCGGCCTCGTCGCGGAGCAGGTCGGCGATCGTGGCGGCCAGGGCATCCGAGTCGCCGGGCGGGACGAGGGCTCCCGTCTCCTCGGTGACGACCTCCCGGTAGCCGGGGATGTCGGAGGCGACGACCGGCGCCGCGCAGGCGAAGGCCCGCGTGATGGTCATGCCGAAGCTCTCGTTGCCCAGCGACGGGGCGACGAGCAGCTTCGCCGCCGCGAGCTCCTGGGTGAGCGTGTCGTCGTCCACGAAGCCGAGCAGGTCGATCCCCTCCTCCGACAGGCGTAGCCGCGCGAGCAGCAAGCGCACCGCGAGCGGGTCGGCGCCGAGCACCCTGAGCCGGACACCGCTCTCGCGCAGCCGGCGCCACGCCCGGAGAAGGACCGGCAGCCCCTTGCGCGGGTCGTGGCGGCCGGCGAAGACGATGCTGTCTGCGCGGCCGCCCGCCTCGACCCTCTCCGGGATCTCGACGCCGTTCGGGATCACCTCGTAGTGGCCCGGTGCGTATGGGGCGGCAGCGAGTCGCGCCTGCTCCGAGACGGCCACCCGTAGGTCGATCCGGCCGAGCAGGAAGCCCCACAGGACCTCGGCGAAGGGACGCCAGGACGAGTCTCCCGCAGCGTGGAAGGTCGCGACCGTCGGCCCGTCCCAGAAGGCGAGCGCGGCGGGGCTGAGCATCGGCGCCAGCGGCTCGTGGATGTGGAGGAGATCGAACCGCTCGCGGGCGAGCACGCGCCGGAGCCGCGGCAGCGCGCGGGGGCTGAGAACGAGGTTCGAGAGCGCTCCGTTGCCCGGCACGATCACCGACCGGCCGAGCGGGATCACGCTCGCCGGCGGAGGGCCCGGCCTCCCCGCGCGCGGGTGGAGGATGCGGCTGAAGGACCCGGGCGGGTCGTTGCCGATCAGGAGGCGCGTCTCGATGCCAACGGCTGCGAGCGCACGCGCCTGCGCATCCGCATGGTCGACGACGCCGCCGCCGAACGACCAGGAGTACGGCACGACGATCCCGACCTTCACGGCGCGAGGCTACCGGCGCCGGGCGAGCAGGAACCCCACGAGCGCGCCGGCGAGCAGGAGCTGCGCCTCGACCGTGATTCCCACACCGTGGCGGCCGCGGCCCCGGTGGAATAGCGTCTCGCCGCGCACCCTGAGCCAGGGTGCGAGGTGCTCGAGATCGGGCATCGCCGCCGCCGCGCCGCCGAGCACGGCCGGGTCGAGCGGCCCGCGCCGCGCGGCGAGCAAGCCGATCGCCACCAGTCCGCTGGCCATCTCGAAGCTCCGGTCGGGAATGTCCTCGTGCGGCACACGATCGCCTGCGATATGCAGGGGCGGGCCGAGGAGCAGGGCGAGCGGCCTGGAGCGGACGACGGCTCCCAGTGCCGCGTCCGTCGCTACGTGCAGCGAGACGACCACGTATCCGATCATCGCTTATGCTCCCCGGCGATGGCCCTCGCCGACTGGTTCCGCCGCCTGTTCTCGCCCTCCGCAGGCGCCGCCGACGCCGAGGAGCAGGCGACGCTGCGTGAGGAGTACGGCGAGGATCCGATCGGACAGCCGGCGCCCGGTGGCGGCCCCGGCATCACGGCCGGAGGAGGAGTGCCCGGGCAGCCGGCGCTCGCGGACACCGGACCGGCCCACGACGCGCCAGGGTCGGACGAGCCCGACGATCCGCCTCGTTAGGCAGCCTCTGCGTTAGCGTTCGCTCCCGGTGTGCCGGGAAGGCTGGTCGGCGTCAGCCGATGACACCCGCAGCAGCCATCCCGGTCTTCCTCATCTCGGGCGGCGTGATGCTCGCCGCAGCCGCTGTCTTCGCGGGGCGGCTCGACCATGCGGGCGTCAGGCTCGGCCTGCCGGAGGCGTTGCTCGGGCTGCTCACGGCACTCGCCGCCGACGCGCCGGAGATCTCGTCGGCGATCTCGGCGCTCGTCCAGCACGAGCACGCCGTCGCGGTCGGGGTCGTCGTCGGCTCGAACGCCTTCAATCTCGCCGCGATGCTCGGCGTGAGCGCGCTCGTGGCGGCGCGCGTGCGAGCGCGGCACGAGACGCTCGAGCTCGAGGCCTTCGTCGGGCTCTGGCTCCTCGCGGCCATGCTCGCGGTCGTCGCCGGCTGGCTCGGGGCCACGGCGGGCGCCGTGCTGGTGGCCGCCGTCGCGGTGCCATACGTTGCGCTCCTCGCAGCCGGACCGCGACTGGTCCGAAAGCTCCCCCTCGGAGTTGCGGAGTCGCGCTTCGTGCGCCGCAGCTTCGGCGAGGGTCACCGGCGCGAGCGGGCGCTCGACTCGCGGCGGGAAGCCCTCGCGCTGCTCGCCGTGCTGGTCCTCGCGCTCGGCGTGATCGTCGCGGGGAGCGTCGGCGCGGTACGTGCGGCGACGGACCTCGCGCAGGCGTGGTCGGTGCCGCAGACCCTCGTCGGCGTGGTCGTGCTCGCGATCCTGACGAGCCTCCCGAACGCGTGGACCGGGGTCCGTTTCGGGCTGCAGCAGCGAGGCTCGGCACTGATGAGCGAGACGCTCAACTCCAACTCGATCAATCTCGTGGCGGGCCTGGCCGTGCCTGCCGCGCTCGGGAGCTTCGCCGCCTTTTCGCACCTGGCCCTCTTCGATCTCGCGTGGCTCCTCGCGATGACCGTGCTTGCGCTCGTGCTGTTCGGCCGGCGCGGCGGCGCGGGGCGGAGCGCCGGAGCGCTTCTCCTCGCCCTGTACGCCGTGTTCCTCGCGGTTCAGATCGCCGCGCGGGCCTAGTCCACGAACTGCTCGAGCGAGCCTTCCTCGGGCGCGACGACGCGTCCGCCGCGCGACCAGGACGCGAGCGCGGCGACGAGGCAGGCAGCTATCGCGAACGCAAACGCCTCGTGGAGCCCGCTGCGGAACGGCGCGGCGATGAGATGGGGAAAGAACCCGCGGCCGCGAATGGTGGCCGCGCTGTGCGCGGGAAGTCGAGCGAGCACGTGCGGGCCGAGCAGCTTCTGCGCCGGGTTGTAGCCGAGGAACGCCGCGAAGAGCACCGAGACCGGCGGCAGCTTGCTGACGCGCGCCGCCACGCGAGCCGGGACGCCGTGCGCATGGAGCCCGCTCGCGAGCGAGTGCGGCAGCGTCGCCGACAGCCCGACGATCATCAGCGTGAAGAAGATCCCGATCGACAGGACCTGCGCCGAGTTCTGGAACGTCTGGTTCATGCCGCCGCCCGCGCCCCGGTGCTGGGCGGGCAGGCTGTTCATCACTCCCGCCCGGTTCGGCGAGGCGAAGGCGCCCATCGAAAGCCCCATCAGCAGCAGCACCGCGGCGAACAGCGGATACGAGAAGTCGACCGGCAGCATCTCGAGCAGCACGAAGCTGAGAGCGGACGCGAGCATCCCGCCCGTCGCGAACGGCCGCGAGCCGTAGCGGTCCGAGAGGATCCCCGAGACCGGGCCGGCGAGCAGGAACCCGAGCGTGAGCGGCAGCATCCGGATCCCCGCCCAGAGAGGAGTCGACGCGAAGTCCACACCGTGCTCGGGCAGCCAGATCCCCTGCAGCCAGATGATGAGCATGAACATGAGGCCGCCGCGGGAGACCGCCGAGAGGAAGCTCGACAGCACGCCGAAGGTGAACGCGCGGATGCGGAAGAGGCCGAGCCGGAACATCGGCGCCTTCGAGCGCACCTCGACGAACGCGAACACCGCGAGCAGCGCGGCTCCCGCGGCAAGGCACGCGTCGACGAACGGCGAGGTCCAGCCCATCGGGTGGCTTCCGTAGGGCCGAATCCCGTACGTGATCCCGATCATCACGAGCACGAGCCCGGCGGCGAAGGTGAGGTTGCCGGGCCAGTCGACCGGCTCGCGAGTACGGACGCCGATCTCCCGCAGGCTCCGGTACGACCAGACCGTCCCGGCGATCCCGGTCGGCACCGAGACGAGAAAGACGAGCCGCCACGAGATCGGGGCGAGAAGGCCGCCCAGCACGAGCCCGATGAACATGCCGCTGATACCGACAACGTTGTTGATCCCGAGCGCGAGCCCGCGCTGATTCGCCGGGAACGCGTCTGTCAGGATCGCAACCGAGTTGGCGACGAGGAAGGCGGCGCCGATCCCCTGCACGATCCGGAAGGCGATGAGCCAGTCGGCGCCGGCTCGACCATGGAGCCAGTCGATCGTCAGCAAGAGCGACGACAGCGTGTAGACGACGAAGCCGACGTTGTACATCCTCACGCGGCCGAACTGGTCTCCGAGGCGGCCGAGGCTGACGACGAGCACGCTCGAGACGACGAGAAAGCCGAGGATCATCCAGAGCAGGTAGAAGCTGTTGCCGGGCTCGAGAGGGTCGAGGCGGATGCCGCGAAAGATGTCCGGCATCGCGATCAGCACGATCGAGCCGTCGAGCGTCGCCAGCAATACGCCGAGGGTCGTGTTCGAGAGCGCCACCCACTTGTAGCTCGGAGTTCTCCGCTTGACAGGCAACCTGCTCAGGTTACCTGTCTAGAATTTCCGCATGTCTCACCCCTCGACGCAGGTCGTGAAAGGAGCGGGCGAGCTGCGGCTGGTGCTCGGCCAGCTCGTCCGGCGGCTGCGCGCCGAGTACTCGTTCCCGGTCGCGCAGGCAAGCGTCCTGAGCCGGCTCGACCGCGAGGGAGCCCAAACGACGAGCGCGCTTGCGGCCGCCGAGCGCGTCCGGCCCCAGTCCATGGCGCAGACGCTCGCCGAGCTCGAGACGGCGGGCCTGATCGAGCGGCGCCCCGATCCCGGCGATGGGCGGCGCATCCAGATCGAGCTCACGCAGCGAGGCCGCGAGCGCGTGCTCGAGGAGCGAGGCAAGCGCGAGGACTGGCTCGCGGCGGCGATCGCGGCCGAGCTGAGCCCCGAAGAGCAGCGGGCGCTCCTCGCGGCGGTGCCGCTGTTGGAGCGGCTGTCGGCTCACTGAGCAGGCGCGAGGAGTAAGCGCCCCGTAAAGGCCCGAGGCCAAATCCCCGGTTCCGGGTTACCCTGGCCTGCGGTAGAGGTGGATTGACCCCGAAGCAAGGGGGGATTGGGAGTTCGGTGCCGGCAAGACGGCTTAGGCTCGGGTTCGTGGCCTTGGGGGCGGTGTGCGCCGTCGTCGGCGTGCTCGCGGGCCCCGCGCGTCCTGCAACGACCACCTTCGACCGCGCCGGCACGATCCAGTTCGACGGCAGGCCGACCTTCCCGATCGTGCTCTCGCCTGGCCCGCCGCTCGGCTCGACGACGCCCTGGGGCACCGACGGTCTCGCCGAGACCACCGCCGCCGGCGTGAACATGTTCCGCACCGGCGTCGGCGGGATCTGGACGGCGGACGACGTCAAGACCGCTCTCGCCTGGGACCGCGCCGCTGCCGCGCTCCACGCCTACACCTGGCCCAACCTCGGGGGCTACTCCGTCGCGCTACCCGGCTCGGCCGAGGACGCGGGGCTTGCGCAGGTCGTCGACACGCTGACGAACGACCCCAGCGGCAGCGCGATCGCGATGTGGAAGGGCCGCGACGAGCCCTATTGGAGCAAGATCGCGCCCGCCAACCTCCAGTTCGCCTACTGCCGTGTCACGTCCCGCGGCGACCCCTCCTGGTGCAACGGCGAGGTCCCGCTCGACCCGAGCCAGCTCTGGGTGACGATCGAGGCTCCACGCGGCACGATCGCCGACCTCGCGCCCTACTCGCCGGTCACGGACATCCACGGTGTCGACATCTACCCGATCACGTTCGGAAAACCGGAGCCGGACCTGCAGCGAGTGGGGAGGTGGACGGCGAACCTCGCGACGGCCTCCCCGCTGGCCCCGGTCTGGACGACGCTCCAGATCTGCGCGAGCGGCAGCTACGACAAGTCGACCGGCGAGTTCATCCTCCCCACGCTCCAGCAAGAGCGGTACATGGCGTACGACGCGATCCTCAACGGAGCGAAGGCGCTCACGTTCTACGGCGGCAGCAATGCCGGCTGCTTCAGCGCGAGCGACGCCCAGTCCGGCTGGAACTGGACGTTCTGGCAGACCGTCCTCAAGCCGCTCGTCGAGCAGCTCTCGGCGTCGAGCAAGATCGCGCCGGCCCTCGTGAACCCGGCGCGGACTCCGACGGTGACCACGGGGGGCGGGGGCATCGAGACCGCCGTCAGGCAGGGAACCTCGGTGGACGACCTCTGGCTGATCGCAGCTCGCAACGGCCCCGGCACGCGGACCGTCACGTTCAAGGGCCTCCCGCACTGGGTCCACCGCGGCAGCGTCTACACCGAGGACCGCACCGTGTTCGCGGCGGCCGGATCCTTCCAGGACCGCTTCTCCCAGTGGGACGTCCACGTCTACCACTTCGTCGAGCCCCTCATCCTGCGGAAGGCGGCGCCCGCGAAAGCGACGGTCGGCGCGAACGTCACCCTGCAGGGCAAGGGTCTCGCTGCCGCGACCTCGGTCGCCTTCGGCGGCGTCAAAGCGAACTTCAGGCTCGTCAACGACCGCAAGCTCGTCGCCAGGGTGCCTCGGCGTGCGACCAGCGGGCCGATCGTCGTCACCTCGCCGCTCGCGCAGGTCGAGAGCAAAGCCCCGTTCGCGATCCGGCCCAGCGCGGCCGCGAAGCCGCGCATCACGGGGGTGCCGCGGCTCGGACATCGCCTGCACGCCACCACAGGCATCTGGTACGGCGGCACGCCGACGAGCTACGCATTCCAGTGGCTCGACTGCAACCGGCGTGGGCTCGACTGCTCGCCGGTGGCCGGCGCGACGAGTCAAACGCTGGAGCTCGGGTCGAACGTGCTCGGCGCGCGCGTCCGCGTCCGCGTCACGATTCACACCCGCTCCGGCGCCGCGAGCGTCCGCTCGGCGGCGACCGCGGTCGTCAAGGGGTAAGCCCCGCCGCTACGGCTTCTTCTTGATGACCTGGCCCGAGGGCGAGAGCACGTACCACAAGCCCCCGCTCTGGTTCAGCCTTTGGCCGGTCGCCTGCCCCGGCTTGCGATCGCCGACGTAGGTGTACAGCGGCCAGCGGTTGTACGTGACCACGGTCCCGTCCATGCCCAGCAAGCTTTTCTTCGCGGCGCCCCCGGCAGTGGGCCTCTGACCCTTCTTCAGCTTCAGCGGCGGCCAGAGCACCAGGCACGAGCCCTTGCACGTCACCCGCTTCTGGTGATCGGGCTCGAACATGTAGAGAGTGAGGCCGCGGCTGTTGACGAGGATGGTGCCGAGCTTCCCGACCTTCCGCGTCCCCACGGTCGCCGACTTCGCCACGTGACGAGCGCCGGCGACACCCGAATGCCGGGTCGCTGAGCCGCCGCAGCCCGCGGCGAGGACGGCGACCCCTGCCGCGACGACTGCGACGCGACCAATCCGGAAGGCGATCGGCGGCGTACGCACTGCCATCACTCTAGTGAAGGAGGAGCAGGTGCGCAGGACTGTGCTCTTTGGCCTCGTGCTGTTCGGTGCGTCCGTGGCCGTCGCAGCCGCGTCGAGCGGGGGGCTACCCAACATCGGCCACGCAAAGATGACGGCCCAGCCCGTCTATCGGGGCTACTACGACCACCACGTCGACACGTACCTCATCACCGACGTGTCGTCGAAATCGCAAGCTACGGCGATGCACATCAACTACTCCGCCGAGCTGAAGTCGGTCAAGGGCCTGCCGGACCAGTACTTCGTGGTCGGCAAGGCCGCCCCCGGCCAGCTCACGATCTTCGGCTCCGAGCCCGGCGAGTCGGACTACAACCCGCTCTGGGAAGTGGTCTGGGTGACCTGGAAGAAGGGCGCCAAGCCGGTGCTCCTCGGCCAGGACGACCAGATCAAGTCACTGGCGAAGAAGGGCAAGCTGACGATGAAGGACGCCCACATCGTCCTCGACGCCCCCATCCTGCACGTCGGAAAGGGCGGCTGAAAGGGCGGTTGAAGAGCTTCGCTCTTCAACCGGTGCGAAGGAACTCCGCGGGCCGGAAAGCGCCGTTTCCGGCCCGCTCCGTGCTGTTCGGGTCTGTCGATCCTGGATGAAAGTCCGCTCTCGTGCGCTCGCGCGCGCCAGAGGGCGGCGCGAGCGCGGTTCGGCCTCCGGCTAAGCCCGCGTCGCATGGCTTAGCCTCCGACCCCCTTCGCGCGGCTGTAAAAAAAGCGGCGGGCCGAAGCCCGCCGCCTTCAATGCTCCGCCGCAGAGTTGTTGCCGTCAGCCCCGAGCGGAAGTCAAGCCGATCATCTCGCGCCTAGGTCCGGCCCAGCCTCCCCCTTTTGGGGGATCTGCCCTTTTCAGGCGTGCTGCGAGGACGCGACGAGCGAGAGCGTCGGCCCGATGGGCACTTCCCTGTACAGGAGCCGCTCGACCTCCTCCGCCGGCGCGGGGCGGCCGAAGAGGTAGCCCTGGCCGTACCGGCAGCCGAGCTGGCGCAGCCGCTCCGCCTGCGCGCGATGCTCGATTCCCTCGGCCACCGCGGCGAGGCCCAGCGAGTCGCTGAGCCGCAGGATCGCGTCGACGAATGCCTCGTCCGCATCCTCACCGACGAGCTTGTCGACGAAGGGCTTCGGGATCTTCAGCGACTCGATCGGGAACTCGGCGAGCCGGCTCAGCGAGGAATAGCCGGTGCCGAAGTCGTCGATCGTGAGGCTGACACCGAGCTCGCGAAGCCGCCGCATCGCGACCACTGCGCCGTCGCTTCCCCGGATGACGCCGGACTCGGTTACTTCGATCACGAGCCGGCTCGGCTCGACCCCGTATCCCTTGAGGGCTTCGGCGAGCGTGTCCACGAGCCGCTCGTTCGCGAGCTCGGCGGGCGCGAGGTTGAGCCAGATGCTCAGTCCTTCGGGCCAGCGGCGGGCATCGTTGAGGGCCCGCCGGAGGACGATCCGCCCGAGGTCGACCGTCAATCCCATCTCCTCCGCCGCCGGCAGGAAGTCGGCGGCCGTGAGGAGGCCGCGGGTCGGATGCGGCCAGCGGGCGAGAACCTCGAAGCCTTCGATCTGCCCGTCGGCCAGCCGGACGACCGGCTGGTAGTGGACGAGGATGTCCTCGCGCTCGAGCGCCGCCTCGAGGTCGAGGCCGAGCTGCCGCTGCGCGCGCAGCTTCTCGTGCAGATCTGCCTCGTACAGCGTGTACGCGCGCTCGGAGTGCTTCACGCTGTACATCGCGATGTCGGCGTTGCGGAGGAGATCCTCGGCGCTCGTCGCGCCGGCTGTGCCGACGGCGATTCCGACGCTCACGTGGCAGGCGACCTCGCCGCAGCTGAGCGCGTACGTCCCGTCGAGCGCGTCGAGCATCCGCCGGGCGGCGGCAACCGCCGTCTCGGCGCTCGCCTCTCGCACGAGCACGGCGAACTCGTCTCCGCCGATGCGGGCTGCGAGATCCTGGGCCCGGGTCGCGCCCCCAAGCCGCCGCGCGAACTCCGAGAGCAGCTCGTCTCCGGCGCTGTGGCCCCACGTGTCGTTGACCGTCTTGAAGCGGTCGAGGTCGAGGTAGAGGACGGCCATCGAGCCGGAGCCGCGCGCGAGCTCGTGCTCGATCGCCTCGAGCATGTTGGCGCGATTCGGGAGCCCGGTCAGCGCGTCGTGGTACGCCTGGTGGCGGAGCTGCTCCTTGAGCTGGGTGACCTCGGCCAGCGAATGCTCCAGCCGGCCGTTCTCGAGCAGGATGCTCGCGTGCCCCGCAAAGGTCTCGAAGAGCTCCAGGTCCGCTTCGGCGAACGCGCTCACGTCCCCGAGGCGCTCGCCCACCACGAGCAGCCCGAAGGTCCGATCCTCGCCGCGTAGCGACCCGACGATCGCATCCTCCAGTCCGCGCGAGCGAAGGAACGCCTCCAGCGTGTCGCCGGCGCGCAGGCGAGTGCGCAACGCCGCCGAGCCGATGGAGGCGAGCTCTCTGAACGCCGCGGCGTCCTCAGGGGTGAACCGCTCCTCGGGATGCATGAGCAGCTCGCCCTCCGCCCCACTGACGCTGCGCAGCGGCCCCTCGGCGTCGGATGCGGGCAGGAGCAGGATCTCCGCATACTCGGCGCGCAACAGCCGGCGCGCGGCGACGAGCAGTTGCCCGACGGCGAGCCCGAACTCGGGGGCGCCCTGCGTCGCGCGCATGGACTCGTAGAGGAACTCCACGTGCTCGCGCTGCTCCCTCTGCTCCATGTAGCCGCGGAACGCCGCGACGCAGGAGAGCACGGGGACGACGAGCAGAATGACCGCGAGCGGGCGAGCCTCGAGGAGCTGGACGACGGCGAGGCCGAGCGACGCCGTCGCGAGCGCTCCGATCGTCGACGTGATGAGCGTCCTCAGCAGCTGCGGCGCATGGAAGCGCTCCTCGTTGATCGCAATCACGGCCGACACGAGAAGGATGCCGAGCACGTGCGCGACCGCGCATGCGAAGAGGACGAGGGCCCAGATGTGCGGCGCCGAGTCGCCTTGCGTCGCCACCGAGCGGAAGATCACGAGCGCGATTCCGCTGCAGAGCGGCAGCTCGGCGAGGTTGAACGCAAACTTGACGAGCTGTCGCTGGCTCTTCCACCGGGTGACGACGAGCGCGACCAGTGTGCCGACGAGCTGGCCGATCAGGAGCCCGCCCGGTGCCCCGAGCAGCAAGCCGAGCGTGAGCCCGATCTCCGTCAGGGACAGCGTGTGCGCCTGCTTGCGGAACTGGAGGTGGACGACGAACACCTCGGCGAGGCAGAACGCGAGCGCCAGCGCCCACCACGCGAGATGCGGGCCGCGCACGAGCGACGGGGCGCCGAAGGAGTCGATCGCGAACGCCCAGACGACCGCACAGGTGAGGGCCACGGCGCCGTTGAAGATCCAGACGCGCGGAGGCCCGTGCAGGGCCTCCCGGACTGACGCGCCAAACGGCCGGAGGAGCTCCCCCGGTGCGCGGAGTCGGTAGGTGAGAGGCCGGCCGGAGATCACCGACCCCTCCCCTTGAAGGTCAGCCCCAACTCGCTCCGAGCCACTGGTCGCCTGCCCAGACGAAGCTGCTCCAGCTCGAGCCGCTCCACGAACTTCCGCTCCACGAGCTGCCGCTCCAGGAGCTTCCCGACCAGCTGGAGCCGTTCCACGTATTGCCGGACCAGCCGAGGTTGCTCCAGCTCGATCCGCTCCACGAGCTACCGCTCCAGGAGCTGCCGGACCAGCTCGAGCCACTCCAGGAGCTGCCGGTCCACGAGCTGCCCGTCCACGCTGAGCCGTTCCACGTCCCGCCCGACCAGCTCGAGCCGGCGGCCTCGAGGGCGGCCATCGCCGTCGAGTCGAACGGCATGCCGAAGATGTCCTCGTCACCCTGGAGGACGACGCCGTCCATCGTCAGGTGGAAGCCGCCGCGGGAGAGCTCGAGTGATCCGGTCCCGGTCGACCACAGGAGATTGAGGGCGGAGGGACGGCCATGCCCCGGGCCCGCCGGGGCGCCGGGGCCGGGGTGCGGACGCGTGCCAGGCGGCTGCGTCTTCAGCAACTTGCCCAGATCGAGCTCGCCGTATCCCTGCACGAAACCCGGAGCTCCGCGCAGCTTCCGCGCGCTCTGCTCGAGCATCTGCTTGACCTGGTCGGGCGTGAGTTGCGGGTACTTCTGCAACAGGAGCGCCACGGCGCCGGTCACGTAGGCGGCCGCCTCGGACGTCCCGCTGCCGCGGAAGTAGAGGTCGCTAAGCGCCCCGCCGGGATTGTTCTGATCGATGTACGACCCCGGATCGCGCAAGCCCTGGATGTGCATACCCGGAGCGAGCAGCGTCGGCCCGAGGCAGGTGGGCGGCTGGCAATCGGGGGACCCAGCCGTGAACGGTGCGGGCTGGTCGTCGTCCAGGGACGCTGTCCCTTCGGTATCGGCCGAGCCGACCGAAATCAGCCACGGGTCGTACGCCGGATCGGCGAGGCCCGTGCCGAGGCCGGTGTTGCCGGCCGCCGTGACGACGACGATGCCGGCCTTCCAGGCCTGCTCGACCGCGTACGCCAGCGGGTCGACCGTGTACGGCTGCAGCGAGTGCGTGCCGTACGACAAGTTGATGACCCGAACGTTCATACCGTCGTCGTGCCGGTGCTGGACGACCCAGTCGACCGCCGCGATCACCTGGCTCACGTCGACGCTGCCGTCGGCGGTGCCCAGCTTCACGGAGAGGATCCGCGAGTCGGGGGCAACACCGCGGTAGCCGCCGTCCCGCCCGTCGTTGCCCGCGATGATCCCGGCCATGAACGTGCCATGGCCGTTCGTGTCGAGAAGCTGGAGCGACGAGTTCTGCGACTCGAACGACAGATCGGGGCCGTTCACGATCTTGTCCGAGCCGCTCAGCGCGGGCACGGGCGCGACACCGGTGTCGATGAGGGCGACGTCGACGCCCTGGCCGGTCGCGCCGGCGTTCCACCAGGCCTGGGCACCGTCGGCGGCCGTGATGTTCTGCATCGAGTACGGGTCGGACGCCGGGTTGTACGCGGAAGAGCCCCACGAGGCGCCCGGGCGGAGCATGCCGAACACCAGCACCACGACGAATGCGAGTAGCCCGAGGTGCCAAGCCTTGAGACGAGACCTGTCGCGTCTGGTGAGGGTCGCCCCCACGTCTACCTCCTTGTCGCGACCGCCCCGATGCCGCAGAACGAGCCGCAATAGCCGCCAGTCAGTGGGCGCAACGTAGGCGGCGATCGCACCACGATCCTCCCGCTAAAGGGGGAGACGATTCGCTCGAACGAGGGATTTTGAACGCCCGACCAATAGCATCGGCGGGCGTGAGCTCCGTGCTCGAGACACCACCGCCCGCCTTCACCGCGGACGAGGCTGCGCGGATCGCGGCGGAGCTCTACGGCGTCGGCGGGACGGCCTCGGAGCTCGGCAGCGAGCGCGACCAGGCGTTCCTGCTCGACGACGGCGGCGCAGGCGCCGTGCTCAAGATCTCGAACCGCGCCGAGGACGAGGCAGTGCTCGAGCTGGAGGAGGCCGCCATCGCTCACGCAGCGGCGGTCGACCGTGACCTGCCGGTCGCCGGGCTGCTCGAGCCCCGCGCAGCGTTCGACGGCCATCAGGTGCGGTTGTTCGAGCGGCTCCGCGGCCGCAAGCCGGGCCTCGAGCTACGCGACTCCGCTCTGCGCGAGATCGCCTCGATGCATGCCCGCCTCTGCCTCGCGCTCAGGTCGTTCTTCCACCCGGCCGCAGGACGGGAGCTGCTGTGGAGCGCGCAGGCCGCGCCTCGGCTGCGCCCGCTGCTCGACGAGATCCGCGACCCCGACCGGCGGGCGCTCGCGGAGCGGACACTCGACCGGTTCTCCGAGCGGGTGCTACCCGAGTGGGAGCGCCTGCGGGCACAGGTCGTCCACGGCGACTTCAACCTCGACAACCTCCTGCTCGACGAGCGCGAGCGGGTCACGGGGATCCTCGACTTCGGCGACTGCTGCCACACCGCGCTCGTGGCCGACCTCGCCGTGGCGCTTGCGTCATTCCTGCGTGGGCGGCAGGGAGACGATGCGTTCCGGGTGGCACGCATCGCGCTCGACGGGTTCCAGTCGCGGCTGCCCCTGGAGCCTCTCGAGCTCGATCTCCTGGGTGACCTCGACGCGGCGCGGCTCACGGCGATCGTCGCGATCAGCGCATGGCGCTCCGGTCGCTTCCCTGAGAACGCCGCCTACATCGAGGCCTGGGACGAGGATTCCTGGCAGCTGCTCGCGCTGTTCGATGCGCTCGGGCCGGAGGACGTCGCTCAAGAGCTCGGCGCACCCCCTCCGGCCGCCGCGACGCCGGACCTCGCTCGACGCCGCAACGAGGCACTCGGGACGCTCCTGACGCCGCTCACCTACGGCCGGCCGGTCCACGCGATCCGGGCCGAAGGCGTCTGGATCTACGAGCCCGACGGTAACCGGCTCCTCGACGCCTACAACAACGTGCCGGTGGTGGGGCACTGCCACCCGCGGGTGTCCGAGGCCGTCGTCCGCCAGTCACGGCTCGGAGCGGTGAACGCCCGCTATCTCGCTGATCCGCTCGTCGAGCTCGCCGAGCGGTTGCTCGCCACCTTCCCGCCGGAGGCGGGCCTCGATACGGTGCTGCTCGTCAACTCCGGCACCGAGGCGAACGACCTCGCCTGGCGCCTGGCGTCCGCAGTCACCGGCCGCGACCGGGCGCTCGTGACCGAGAACGCCTATCACGGGGTCACCGAGGCAACGGCCGCGCTCTCCCCGGAGGACTGGCCGGCAGCGCACCGGCCCGCCGACGTCGCGGTCATCGTGCCGCCCGGCAGCGGCGGGGACCTCGCCGCCTCACTCGATGCGGCTCTGGCTGCGCTCGGCGGCAACCTCGCGGCGACGTTCCTCGACGGATCGCTCATGAGCGACGGGATCTACACGCCGGCGGCAGCCGAGCTCCGCCTGCTCGTCGACCGGACGCACGAGGCCGGCGGTCTGTACGTCGCCGACGAGGTCCAGGCGGGACACGGGCGCCTCGGTCCCGAGCTCTGGTCGTTCGTCCGTCACGGCATCGCGCCGGACGTCGTGACCCTCGGCAAGCCGATGGGCAACGGCTATCCCGTGGCCGCGGTCGTGACCCGGAAGGACCTCGCCGAGCGGTTTCCCTACGCGGGGCGGACGTTCTCCACCTTCGGCGGCAATCCGGTCGCGGCGAGTGCGGCGCTCGCCGTGCTCGAGGTGCTCGAGGACGAGCGGCTCCCGGAACGGGCAGCGGAGGTCGGACAGCGCCTGCGCCGGGCGCTCGAGAGCCTCGGGAAGCAGGACATCGTGGAGGTCCGCGGCAGCGGCCTGCTCGCGGGCGTCCAGCTCTCGAGCAGCGGATTGGCGGCCCGCGTCGTCGACGAGCTGCGCGAGCAGCGGATCCTCGTGGGGCGCACGGGTAAGCACGGAGAGGTGCTCAAGATCCGGCCGCCACTCGTCTTTCGCGACGAGCACGCGGATCTGCTCGTGGCCGCCCTCCTGCGGATCCTCGGCTGACCTTTGGGCCATGAAGTCGTATCGTCTTCGTGCAATGGCCGTGGAGCAGACCGACGCGCAGCTCGTCTCGCGTTGCCGTGCGGGCGATGCCGACGCCTGGAACGAGTTCGTGGAGCGCTTCTCGCGCTATGTCTATGCGATCTGCGCGCGCGGCTTCCGGCTCGCGCAGCCGGATGCGGAGGACGTCTTCCAGGAAGTCTTCGCCCGGGCCTTCGAGCGGCTCCCCGAGCTGCGGAGCGACGACGCGGTGCGCCCGTGGCTGGCGCAGCTGACGCGGCGGCTCTGCATCGATCGACTGCGTCTGATCGCCCGCGACACGCCTTCCGAGTCGGAACCCGACGAGCGAGAGGTGGACGACGTCCTCGCCACGCTCGACGACGCGATGACGGTACGGGCCGCCCTCGACAAGGTCGGTGACCCCTGCCGCGAGCTCCTCGACCGCTTCTTCTGCCGCGACGAGAGCTATCGCACGATCGGCGACCTCCTCGCGATCCCGGCAGGGACGATCGCCAGCAGGATCTCGCGCTGCCTCGAAAAGGTGCGCGCCGAACTCGATGGAAGGAGTCGGGGCTCTCGCCCGTCATGATGATTGAGATGAACGGATTCGACGAGGAACGGATCGGCCGGCTTCTACGCCTCCTTCCGCCTGCACCCCAGGGTTGGGTGCGTGCGGCGCAGGAGCTGCCGGCTGCGCGCGCGGCACTTGATGAGCTCGTCGCGCGTGCCGAGCAGGACGCCGAGTTCCGGCTTCAGCTCCAAGCCGACCTCGAACGTGCTGTGGCGGCTGCCGGTTACGAGCCCTCGCCGTTCATCGTGTCCCGGTTGCGCCGGCTCCTCGAGGTGTAGATACGCGCGGGGTCTGCGCCGGTGAGACACTCC
Source organism: Gaiellaceae bacterium (assembly GCA_035653435.1). GTDB lineage: Bacteria > Actinomycetota > Thermoleophilia > Gaiellales > Gaiellaceae > Palsa-739. The sequence goes on along the minus strand of DASRBY010000036.1, from coordinate 166,017 downwards.
GTCTGTGCTCACCGGACTCCCTCTGCCCGCGCTACTCGAGGAGCTGGCGGCGCCGCGCGAGGTCCCGGGCGCCGGCTCTGCTCTAGCCGTGGCGCTTGCGACGGCAGCGGCCGTCGTGCAGATGGCTGCGCGACTGTCGCCGGACAGCTGGGCTGACGCGGCCGGGGTTGCGGCCCAGGCCGACGCGCTCCGCGAGCGGGCCGTGCAGCTCGTCGACGAGGACGCAGAGGCGTACCGCAAGGCGCTCGAGGCGCGGGCTGCGGCGGACGAGAAGGCGAAGCCCGAGCAGCGTGACTGGGCGCTGGGACGGGTCACCGCGGCCGCAGCCGAGCCGCCCCTTGCGCTGGCCCGACTCGCCGCGGACCTGGCCGTGCTCTGCGCCGCCGCAGGTGGCCGAGTGGAGCCGCGCGTGCACGCCGACGTGGCCGCGGCAGCGGCGCTCGCGGCAGCCGTAGCGCGCGGTGCGCGGGCGCTCGTGGCGGCGAACCTGACGGCGCTCCCGGGAGACATGCGGATCGAGGAGGCCGATCGCCTCGTCGCCGCCGCCGAAGGCGCGGCCAGGTCGGTGTAGGAGCCTCGACGCAAGAAGACCCGGCCGATGAGCCGGGCCCTCTCGCGTGACGGGTCAGGAACCGTTAGCTCTCGCCGGGCGAATCCATGCGCACGCTCGACATACGGCTCAGGTGTGCCTCCACCTCGTCCTCGGCATCTTCGGCCGGCTCGTCGCTGGCGTGCGGTTTCTTGAGATGGCCCTCGATCTCGTCGTCTTTCCGCTGCTCATCCGACATGTCTCGCTCCTCCTTGGCTTCCGCACTCTTACTTTCCAAGACGTGCGGCGGCGTCGCGATCTTCCTGCTTCCCGGCGTCCAGCGAGAAAACAAAGGGCCCGGCGTGGCCGGGCCCTTCAAAGCTGGTGCCGCTGTGCTTAGAGCCGCTTCTTGAGGTGACCCTCGACCTCGTCCTCGTCCTCGTTCGCATGGAACTTCGGCGGGATGGAATGGCCCTCGACCTCGGGCTCGTCGTCCGCGTGGAACTTCGGCGGGATCGAATGGCCCTCGACCTCGGTCTCCTCGTCTCTGCGCTGCTCCTCGGACATTGCTCCTCCTTTAGAAGCTGTCGCGCCTCTCTTGTCGGCGCTATCAACTCTCTAGACGTGTCTGGGGGGACGAATCTTCCCACCGGCCCTTCAAATTCGCAACTGCGCCTGCGATCCTGCGTCGCATGGGCCGCTTCGCTGCGGAGCTGCAGGCGTTCAGCAGGGTATTCGCGAATGCTCGTGTCCGAAACCTCCAGCTGGCGGGGGCCGGCGCGACGCTATCCGCGTGGGCGTACGGCGTGGCGCTTCCGGTCTACGCGTACCACTCCGGCGGAGCGCGCGCAGTCGGCGTCCTGTTCTTCGCACGTTTCGTCCTCGCGGCGCTTGCGAGCCCGTGGCTAGGCCTCCTCGCCGATCGCTGGTCCCGCCGGCGAGTGATGCTCACATCGGACCTCATCCGCTGCGGACTCATGGCCGCTATGACGACAGTGGCGGTCGCAGGCGGCAATGCCTATGCCGTCTACGTCCTCGCGGTCACGTCGACCCTCGTCGCCGCAGCCTGGACGCCCGCCCAAGCGGCATTGATGCCCTCCCTCGTCGACTCGCCCGACGAGCTGACCGCGGCGAACGTCGTGGAGAACACGATCTCGAGCGTCGGAATGTTCGCCGGACCGGCCCTCGGCGGCGTCCTCCTCGCGCTCAGCGGTCCGGCGGCCGTCTTCGCCCTCACCGCGGCGCTCACGCTCTGGTCGGCGGGATTCGTCTTCCTGGTGCCGCGCGACGCGCCTCCCGAGCGTGTGGAGCGACCACACTTCCTGGCCGAGCTGACGGCCGGATTCACGACTGTGGCCCGGGTGTCGGCACTTCGCCTCGTAATCGGGCTGAGTGCCGTGCTGGCGCTGGTCGAAGGAGCGCTCGAGGTCCTGCTCGTCGTGCTCGCCCTGCGCCTCCTGCACGGCGGGAACGGCGCCCTCGGCTGGCTCAACACCGCCGTCGGCGTCGGCAGTGTGGCCGGTGCGTTCGTCGTCGCGGCCCTGGCCAGGCGCCGCCGACTGGCCGGCGGCTTTGCGATCGGGCTCTTGCTGTCGGCCCTGCCGCTCGTGGCCACCGCCGCCGTATCCTCCCTCGCTCCGGCGCTGATCCTCATGGGCGCCATCGGGGTGGGCGGAGTCTTCTGCCAGGTCAACAGCGTGACGCTGCTGCAACGCTCCACCGAGAACGAGGTGCTGGGGCGGGTGTTCGCGGTGCTCGAGAGCCTGATGCTGGCGGGGCTGGCAATCGGCTCGATCGTCACGCCCGGCCTCGTCAGCTGGCTCGGGCCGCGAGGCGCGTTGATCGCGGCAGGAGCGTTGGTTCCCGTGCTGCTCATCGGGCTCTGGCCGGGCTTGCGGCAGATCGACGACGAGGCCGTGATCGCCGAGGAGCCGCTCGAGCTGCTGCGGCGGATCGCGATCTTCGCGCAGCTCCCGGAACCGGTGCTCGAGCGCCTTGCGGCGGCGGCCACGTCCGTCTCGGTGGTGGCGGACCAGATCGTCGTCTCCCGCGGCGAGGCCGGGAACCACTTCTACGCGATCGCTGCCGGGAGAGCCGCGGTGGAGCTCGAGGACGGCACCACCCGGGAGCTCGGGCCGGGCGACTTCTTCGGCGAGATCGCCCTCCTACGCGACGTCCCTCGGACCGCGACCGTGCGAGCGCTCGAGCCGCTGCATCTCTACGCCCTCGAGCGCGACGAGTTCATTGCCGCCGTCACCGGGCACGCGCCCACGCTCGCCGCGACGGAGAACGTCGTCGTGTCGCGGCTTCCGGCCGGCGCCCTCGCGGGCTAGGGCGTCTCCACGAGCACGCGCTCGAGGGCGCGAAGGAGCTCGAACGCCGCGTCGCGCTCTCCCTCCTCCAGGCGGCCGGCGACGCGGGCCAGGGGCGCCAGGCGGCCTTCGCCGGCGAGCGCCTCGCGTGCGCGTCGCGCCCGCTGCAGGAGATCGAGCGCGATCGCTGCCTGGTTCGCGAACAAACCGAGGAGGTCGATCTCCCTCAGCTTGACCTTCGACTCCGGGGGCCGGTCGAGTACCTGGAGAACTCCGAGCGCGCGTTCCTCGACGAGCAGAGGCACCGACATCATGCTTTTCGGCACGTAGCCTGTCGACTCCGCCTGCGAGCGGGACCAGCGCGTGTCAGAGCTCAGGTCGTCGACGACGAGCGGCTGCCGTGTCGTCAGCACCCAGCCGGCGATCCCGTTGCCGGCCGGGAAGCGCATCCCGATCAGCTCGCCTTCTCCCTCGCCTGAGACCGCCTCGAAGACGAGCTCCTCCGCCTCCTCGTCGAGGAGGAAGACGGACGCGGCCTTGGCGCCGAAGATCGCCCGCGCCACCTCCACCGTCGCCTGCAGGAGCGCGCGGTGGGCCTCGTCCGCCCCGAGCACACCAGCTGCCACAGCCGCTTCGAGATCGCTCATGTCGCTCCCTTCGCGTTCGCAGCCGTCTGGGACAGGACGCTCTTGAGCTGGAACGGCGTCAGCTCGGGGTGCTTGCCGAGGATGAGCGCGCAGATGCCGGCGATGTGCGGTGTGGCGAAGCTGTTGCCGGTGCAGCGCAGCGTGCCGCCGTCGAGCCAGGCGACGTCGAGGTCGAGGCCCCGGCCGAAGAATTCCACCGGCGGCGAGGGGTTGTAGTAGAAGGTCAGCGGATCGGCCTCCTCGTGGCTCCCGACGGAGATCACGCTCGCGAAGCGCCACGGGAAGCTCTCGACGGGCATGTTGTGGGCCGACGCGACGAGGAGGACGCGTCGGAAGTAAGCGCGATCCGCGAGCTCGTGGAGCCGCTCCACGTATTTCGTCCGTGTCGTCGAGAGGCTCATGTTCACGATCTGGAAGCCCTGCTCGATCGCCCAGCCCAGTCCGTGCAACATCACCTCGCCGCCGCCGGTGTAGCCGGCGCCGAGGACTCGGACGCTCGTCAGCTCGGCGTCTGGCGCAAGGGCGCGGACGACGCCCGCGCATGCCGTCCCGTGACCGCACAGGTCGCCTTCGTCGTTGTCGACGACCTGGAGCTCGCCCTCCTCGTCGCGGAGCACGGCGACCGAGCGGTCGACGTGGCCGACGAGCGGATGGTCGAACTCGATCCCGCTGTCGAGGATGCAGACCTTCACACCGGCTCCGGTCGAGCCGCCCCAGGCCCACTCACGGGTCACCTGGTCCGGCAGGGCCACCGGGACGCGGATGCGGTCGACGGCCTCGGCGGGAAGGCTCCAGGCCGGGAGGTCCTCCTCTTCCTCTTGCTCGTGCTCGTGCACCTCGACCGCAGCGCTCATCGGACGCCGATCATCGCACAGCTCAGGGCGAGATCCGAACCGGCGTGCCGAGTGGCAGAGTGCGCATGAGGTAGCGCACCTCGGCCTCGGTCGCGTGGAGGCACCCGGCCGACACCGCGGAGCCCTGGTCGAAACCGGCGTGGATGGCGACGTAGTACGTGATGCTTCGGTTCCACCCCGGCGGCAGATGCGGCTGGCGGGCGGTGAGGACGAGGATGCAGCAGCCGTAGGCGGGGCCGAATGGGCCGGTTACCTTTTCGCCGACTGCGAAGCGGCCCGTCGGCGTCGGCGAGTCGGGAGCGCCGATCCCGACCGGGATCGTCCGCACGACTCGATCGTCCCGCAGGACGTAGAGCTGCCGCCGGGAGAGCGAGGCGCGGAGAGCCCACCTGACCGGCCGGACCCCGACATCACGCCCGAACTCGGCCCAGCCGAAGCGGCCGTTCGGGAGCGCCTCGGCCGTCACCTCCACCCACCGGCCGCGCACGGTGACGACTCCGAGCACGAGCGGGCCGCCGAGCGGGCCACGTGGCCCGAGCCGCAGGAGCGGCTTCCCGCCCGGCCGAGCGCGAAGGACGACGCCTGAGTGCACCGGCCTCGCCGCCAGGGCGGAGGCCGTGCCGTTCGGCGGGCCGGCAGCGTGCGAGGCCGCCACGGCGGCGGCGACGAGATATGCGATCAACGCGCTGCCCATCGGGCTGCAATTCTGCCCGAGTGCGGGTCCGCGACCTGAACTGGTTCCAGCTCGAGGAGTACCTGACCCGCGACGACCGGATCGTGCTGCCGATCGGCTCGACCGAGCAGCACGCGTACCTCTCCCTCGAGACCGACAACATCCTCGCCGAGCGGGTCGCGGTGGAGGCCGCCGAGCCGCTGCGCGTGCCGGTCCTGCCGGTGCTCGCCTACGGGTTGACGCCGAGCTTCGGCGCCTATCCGGGCTCGCCCACCTTGCGGGTCGAAACGCTCGTCGCGGTCGTGCAGGACCTGCTGGATTCGCTGCGCGGGCAGGGGTTCCGGCGGATCCTGATCGTGAACGGGCACGGCGGGAACGCTCCGGCCGACGCCGCGCGCCGCGAGTGGTGCGCGAGACACCCCGACGCGGACGTCCTGTTCCACCACTGGTGGATCGGGCCCCGCGTCCAGCGCCTCGTGCAGGAGCTCGACCCTCACGCGAGCCACGCGTCGTGGATGGAGAACTTCCCCTGGACGCGGCTGACGGAGGTCGAGCTGCCGGCGGACCGCAAGGAACCGCTGCCTCAGCCCTTGCCCGCCGCGCCCGGCGCGATGCGCGAGGTCGCCGGGGACGGCCAGTACGGAGGCTTCTACAGCCTGCCGGACGAGGACGTCCTGAGGGTCTGGGCGACGGGCGTCGACGAGACGCGCGAGCTGCTCGAGACCGGCTGGGGCTGAGACCCGGCTAGTTCGAGTGCCGTTTGAGCCACGCGGCGAAGTTCTGCGCCTGCTCGACGACGCTCGTGCCGGGGGCCGGCGGAGCCACGGCGTGCGTGGTCGAGCTCGGCCGTGGGGTATGCCTGCCGCCTCCGCTCAGCGCGACGGCGATGACGAGACCCGCAACCGCAGCCGCGACGAGCGCTCCGGCCGGGGCAAGCCGGCGAGCACTCCACCGCGGCCGGCGTCCGGCCGGCCGAGAGGCGAGGATCTCGGTCGCGCGCTCCACCGGATCGGGCGGCAGTGACAGCGTCTCGGCCTCCGACGCCGCGGGAGCGAGGAGCCGCGCGAGCGCCGCGGCGGAAGGAGGCCTGTCCTCGGGCCGGATCGAGAGGCATGCGGCCACCGCCGCAACGAGCTCGGGCGGCGCGTCGAGCACGCAGGCGGTGAGGTCCGGAGGCTGGAAGCCGTCCTCCGAGCCGAGCTCGGCCAACGACGTCGTGACCCGGGAAGGCTCACCCGTCAGGAGCTCGTAGAGCACGGCTCCGACGGCGTAGATGTCCGCCGCGGCCGTGACCTGCTCCCCGCGAGCCTGCTCGGGGGCGAGGTAGCCGGCGGTGCCGAGGACGGTGCCGGCGAGCGTGAGCTTCGTTCCCTCGTGGCCAAGGGCGATGCCGAAATCGCCGAGCTTGAGCACCCCGTCCCGGCCGAGGAGGAGGTTCTGTGGCTTCACGTCGCGATGCACGAGCCCGGCGGCGTGGGCCGCGGCGAGCCCCGCGCACATCTGCATGCCGAGCGATGCTGCCTCGCCCGCGGGGAGCCGCCCGCGCCGCGCGACGAGGTCGGCGAGCGTCTCCCCCTCCACGTACTCCATCGCGATGAAGGGACGACCGTCGTCCTCGCCGACGTCGAATACGCGCACGACATTCGGGTGGGCGAGCCGCGCCGCCAGTCGCGCCTCGCGGAGAAACCGCCGCCGCAGATCCTCGTCGCGGGCGAGGTTCTCGGCGAGCCGCTTGAGCGCCACCGGCCGGTCGAGCTCGACGTCGTGAGCGAGATCGACGGTCGCCATGGCCCCGTGGCCGAGCGGCCGGACGAGCTCGTAGCGCCGCGCGACGCGCGTGGACACGCTCATCCGTCGCCCCCGTGTCCGTGCCCATGGTCGCCCGGAGGGCCGTGCTTCGGCGGCTTGGGAGCCTTCGGGCCCGGCTTGGGCGGCTTGGGACCCGGCTTCGGCTGCTTCGGGTGCGGGGGCGCCACGGTGACCGTCCGCGGGGGAGGCGTACACGTGATGCGGTCGGCGAGCGCGCTGGCCCCGGTGAGAAGCGGCGACTGAAGCCGCCGCGGAAGCTGGGATGCCCTGGCGGCGATGTCCTCGCGAAGAGAAGTCGCAAGCCGCAGCGCGGCGCAGTTGTTTCCGGCGCGCGCAGCGTCGGCGACGGCCAGCGCCCGAGCCTCCCAGGTGCGCGCCAGCGCACGCGGCACTCCACGTGTGGACGACCGCTGGCGGCCGGCGACGCTGCCGCAGCCGGCCGCCAGGATCGTGAGCAGCACAGCCGCCGAGACGATCCTCAACACCTTCCTCCGTCTACCCGCCATCGGGCCCAACGTAGCCTCGCCTTCGGCGTCGCGAACCGTTAATGTCCTGTCAATGCCGATGCTGCACGGCTGCGCGTTCCCGGGGTGCTCGACCCTCACGCTGAGCACGTACTGCGTCGAGCACGAGCTGCTCGCCCGGGCGCTCAAGGAGTCCGAGCGCACCCACGCTCAGGACGACGTCACCGCCGATGCCGCTCTCACCGCGGAGACGCTGGCCACGGACGCCGCCCTCGCATCGGCAGCGCCGGACCCGGCTACGCCCTAAGTCTCGCTACGCGGGAGTTGCGGAGGGCTCGGCGATGTCGAGCGGCTTGACGATCTCGGCGAAGTGGCAGGCGGTCGGATGGCCGGTGCCGCGATCCACGAGCGCCGGCTCCTCTTCCGCGCAGATCGCCTGCGCCTTCCAGCAGCGCGTTCGGAAGCGGCAGCCGGACGGCGGGTTGGCCGGGCTCGGCACGTCGCCTTCGAGCACGATCCGCTTGCGCTTTCCCCGCTGACCCGGCTCCTCGATCGGCACAGCCGACAGGAGCGCCTGCGTGTACGGATGCGAGGCGCGCTCGTAGATGTCGTGCTTCGTCCCGATCTCGACGACCTTGCCGAGGTACATCACGGCCACGCGGTCGGACACGTGCCGCACGACCGACAGGTCGTGCGCGACGAAGATGTAGGTCAGCCCGAAGTCCCGCTGCAGCGACTCCAGCAGGTTGACGACCTGCGCCCTGATCGAGACGTCGAGGGCCGATACCGGCTCGTCGAGGATGATGAGCTGCGGATTGAGCGCGAGCGCGCGAGCGATGCCGATGCGCTGGCGCTGACCGCCCGAGAACTCGTGCGGGAAGCGGTTCGCGTGCTCGGGCGAGAGCCCGACCGTCCGCAGCAGCTCGTCCATCCGAGCCCGTCCCTGGTTGCCGCGATAGGAACCGTGGATGCGAAGTGGCTCGCCGACGATGTCGCGGACCGTCATGCGCGGGTTGAGCGAGGCATACGGGTCCTGGAAGACGATCTGCATTTCCCGGCGAACCTCGCGCATCTGGCGCCGGCGCAGCTTCGTGATGTCCCGCCCGTTGAAGATGATCTTCCCCTCGGTCGGCTCGACCAGCTTGATCAGCGTGCGCGAAAGCGTGGTCTTGCCACAGCCGGACTCGCCGACGAGACCGAGCGTCTCGCCCGCTCGCAGCGCCAGATCGACGCCGTCTACGGCGTGGATCTGCCCGACCGTGCGCTTGAAGATCCCGGCGCGAATCGGGAAGTGCTTGACGAGCTGCTCGACCCGGAGGATCTCGTCGCCGGACTCCGCGCGCTCGTGGATTCCCTCGGCCGCCGCTGCGCTCATGCAACCGCCTGCGAGTACTTGGACTCGTAGCCGATGAGCTCTTCGGAGAAGTGACAGGCGCTCTTGTGCCCGGCGTCGTCGACCGGCTCGAGAGGCGGCAGCTCCTGGCGGCAGCGCTCACGGGCCAGGAAGCAGCGCGGATGGAACGGGCACCCCGGAGGAAGGCTGATCAGGGACGGCGGGGCGCCCTGAATCGGCTCGAGCCACTCCTCGTCCTCGGTCACCTTCGGCAGGCTGTTCATGAGCCCGATCGTGTAGGGGTGCCGCGGCTTCTGGAAGATCGTCATGACGTCGCCGCTCTCGACGATGTGCCCCGCGTACATCACGAGCACCCGGTCACACATCTCCGCGACGATCCCGAGGTCGTGCGTGATCAGGATCGTGGCCGCCTCGGTCTCCGCCTGCACCTTCTTCAGCACCTCGAGCACCTGCGCCTGGATCGTCACGTCGAGCGCCGTCGTCGGCTCGTCCGCGATCAGGAGCGAGGGCGAGTTGGCCATCGACATCGCGATCATCGCGCGCTGCCGCATGCCGCCCGAGAACTCGTGCGGATACTGGGTGTAGCGCGTCTCTGCGTTCGGGACGCCGACGAGATTCAGGAGGTCGACCACGCGCTGTTTCACCGCGTCGTTCTTCTCGTCTGGGAAGTGGGTCTTGATCGCCTCGCCGAGCTGGAACCCGATCGTCAACACGGGGTTGAGCGACGTCATCGGGTCCTGGAAGATCATCGCCACCTCCTTGCCCCGGAGGTCGCGCTGCTCCTTCTTGCGCAGCTTCAGCAGGTCGCGGCCCTTGAACAGCGCCTCGCCCTTGACGATCTTGCCCGGCGGTTGCGGGATGAGGCCGAGCAGCGCGAGCGTCGAGACGCTCTTGCCCGAGCCGGATTCGCCGACGATGCCCAGGATCTCGCCGGGGAACAGGTCGTAGGACACGCTGTCGACCGCGTGGACGACGCCGTCCTCGGTCCTGAACTCGACGGTGAGATCGCGGATCGAGAGCAGCGGCTCAGGCACGCACCCTCCTCTGGGTCGGGTCGAGCGCGTCCCGCAGGCCGTCGCCGACGAAGTTCACGCACAGCACGATGAGAACGATCGTCAGTCCGGGGAAGACGGTGATCCACCACGCCTGCGGGTTCGTCTCGCCGTCGGCGACGAGCACCCCGAGCGAGGGGGTCGGCGGCTTGATCCCGAAGCCCAGGAAGGAGAGCGCCGCCTCGACCAGGATCGCCGCCGCAACTGCGAGCGTCCCGTTGACGATCACGGGCCCCATGGTGTTCGGGAGGATGTGCCGGAACATGATCCGCATGTCGCCGGCGCCCGACGCCTTCGCCGCCTCGACATACTCCTTCTCACGCAGCGAGAGGAAGATGCCGCGCACGATGCGGGCGAGGCCCGTCCAGAAGAAGCCGGCGAGGATCAACGAGGTCCGCCACTGGCTCGCTCCGCCGAACAGCGCCTCCAGGACGAGCAGGATCGCCAGCGCCGGCAGCGTCAACACGAGATCGGTGACGCGCATGAGCACGTTGTCGAGCCAGCCCCTGTAGTACCCGGCGATGGCGCCGACGACGAGCCCGATGATCGACGAGACGACCGCGACGAAGATCCCGACCTCCTCGGACGTGCGGATCCCCCAGATCACGCGGCTGAAATAGTCGCGCCCGAGCTCGTCCGTGCCGAAGTAGTGCTGGGCCCTCGTCGTCGGCCCGATCAGGAGGTTGTTGAAGTCGATCGCGGAGTACGAATACGGCGCGATGTAGTTCGCGAACGCCCCGACCAGGAAGATGCCGATCAGAAGGAACAGGGCCAGGACTGCGAGTCGGTGGCGAAGGAACCGGTTGCGCGCGTACGACCACTGGCTGCGGATCTTGAGCTCGAGGCCCGCCGCGACGGTGACGTCGACCCCGGCAGGGGACGGAACCACCGAGGGGTCGCCGGCTGGAATCGGCGGCCCGACTGGGGGCGTGACCGTCGGCTCAGTCATAGCGGATGCGCGGGTCGAGGAACCCGTACAGGATGTCCGCAATCAGGTTGAACAGGATGATGGCGATCGCGGTCAGCGTCAGGTACGCCATCACGGCGTAGATGTCGAGCGACCCGAGGCTCCGCAGGAAGTAGAAGCCGATCCCGTCGAGCGTGAACACCTGCTCGGTGATGATCGCGCCGCCGAACACCGCGCCGATGTTGAGCGCCGCCACCGTCGTGATCGGGATCAGCGCGTTCCGGAACACGTGCCCCATGATCACGCGCCACTCGGGAAGGCCCTTCGCACGCGCCGTGCGCACGTAGTCCGTGTTGAGGACGTCGAGCATCGAGGCGCGCATGTAGCGGCTATAGACGGCGAAGCTGATCAGGGCAAGCGTGACCACGGGCAGAGCTATGTGTTGCAGGCGGTCGAGGCTCCACGTCGCGTATTGACCGGGCGAGTTGAGACCGGAGGTGTAGAAGATCCGGATGTTCCAGTGCAGGTAAATGTCGACGAAGAGAATCTGCAGCAGCAGCGCGAGCCAGAAGACCGGCATCGCGAAGCCGAGGAAGCTGACCGACGTGGAGACGTAGTCGAAGATCGAGTACTGGCGGATCGCCGAGATGATGCCGATGACGATCCCGATCACCATGGCGAGCAGCTCGGCGGTGAGCACGACCTGGAGCGTGTGCCCCATCGTCCTGGTGACGTCCGGCCAGATGGGCTGGAGCGTGATCAGCGAGTTGCCGAACTTGTGCTCGACCGCGTCCTGGACCCAGTACCAGTAACGCACGGGAACAGGCTTGTTCAGGTGGTACTGGATGTAGAGCAGGTGCAGCGTGTGCTGCGAGATGCCGCGCTGGATCCGGAGCGTGCCGAGTGGGTCACCTCCGTACGAGACCGCGACGAAGCTCAGGAAGGTCGAGACGATCAGAACCGGGATGCTGTAGAGAATGCGCCGCGTGATGTAGGTGAGCACGACTGGGTTCCTTGAGCCGGTGAGGAGCCGAACTGATTGTACGACCCGTGCCCGCCGCTGGCGACGGGCACGGGTCGTTCGGATTGGCCGATTCTAGAGCCGACCGTTCCTTAGTGCTAGCTCCACTTCCACTGCTCGATGTTCCACGTGAACCCGGCAGCGGGGTTGTTGACGATGTTCTTCAGTCCGTTCCGGTACGTGATGATGTCCGGAAGCGCGTACAGCGGGATCGCCGGCACGTCGGCCGACATGATCTTGTCCGCGTTGACGAAGTCAGCGTTCCGCTTCGTGGCGTTGAGCTGCGTCTTCGTCGCGTTCAGGTCCTTGCTGGCCTTCTTGTTGCAGTAGTGAAGGAAGTTCTGGCCACCACCGCAGCCCCAGATGGAGATGAATCCGCCCGGGTCGACCGCGCCGCCCCATGCGAACTCCATCAGGGAGTAGTTACCGGCCGAAAGGACCGTGTCCCCGAACATGACCGCGGTCGGCATCAGGTTGTCGGTCAGCTGGATGCCGATCGCCGCGAGGTTGGCCTTGAAGACCGTGTAGCTCTCCACACGGCGGGCGTTGTCGGACGCCGTCGTGTAGGGGAAGGTCGCCAGCTGGCCACCGCACGTGAAGTAGCTCGAGTTCCCGTTGGTGGGCTTGCTCGGGCCGCCCTTGCAGCCGTGCTTTTTGAGCAGCGCGATCGCGCCCTTCGGGTTGTAGTTCCACTTGGCGAAGTAGTTCTTGTACCGGCTGTCCGACTGGAAGACGAGCAGGCTGTTCAGCGGATGGAGACCGGGAGCGATCTGGCCGAACACGGCGTTGATCAGGCCCTGCCGGTTGAGACCCATCATGATTGCCTGCCGCATCCACGACTTCCGCGCGAGCGGGTTCGTCTGGTGCGGACCTTCCTGGATGTCGATGTGCTCCAGGTAGTTACCCGGGGCGACGTGGTAGTTGACGCCCTTGACGCCGCGGATGCTCGAGAGCGCCGGCGTCGGCTGCGGGGCGGCCGCGTCGACCTCTCCGCTGCGGATCGCCTGCACCTCGGAGTTCGTGTTCGTGTACAGCTTGAAGTTGACCGTGGTGATCGACGGCTTGTGGCCGTACCACATCGGGTTGGCCTTCAGCGTGACGCCCTGGCCCTTGGTGTAGTTCGTCATCAGGTACGGGCCGTCGGAGACGGGCTTGCCGTTGGCGCCGCAGACGCACTTGGCCCACATCGTGTTCCAGGTCAGCCCCTTGACGGCGACCGACGGATAGACGAAGCCGAGCAGGTCGCGGTAGTCAGCGAACGGACCGCACGGAGCGTCCTGGGTGCAGCCCTTGTGCTTCCAGAAGAAGGTGACGATCTTCTGGCCCTTGTGGGTCATCTTGCCGATCTGGTTGACGCCGACGTTGCTGGCGACGTCGTTCTTCTTGTTGTTCAGCGCCTTGACCGTGTAGAAGAAGTCCTTGTAGGTCACCGGAACCTTCTTGCCACCGTAGTTCCAGTTGGCGTTGTTCCGGATCTTGTACTGGATGAACTTCTTGTTGACGGTGACCTTCGTCACGAGGTCGTACTTGTACTGGTACTTGTTCGTGAGCTGGTACGGGCTGCGGAGAATCCCGTTCTCCACCCACGTCGCCCACGCCAGCGTGCTGGACGCCTGGTTGATGTTCCAGGTGCCGGCGAGGTCCTGCTCCATCGCAACGGTGATGGTCTTCTTCGCCTCCCGCGCGGCAGGCGTCCGCGGCGTCTGTGCCCAAGCCTTGGCGAACGACTGGACCGTGCCGGGCGCAGCGGCGGCGGCTCTATGGCTCGTCGCGGCGGCGGAGCCCGCTACCGCAAGCACGGCGGCGGCCGCTACCACGAGGAACCAGATCCGTCTATGCATTGATGATTCCCTCCGTTGGTCTGCGCCGGGAGTCCTTGGGACGGCGGCGCCAGCTCACTCCGACGCTCCACTGAGCGTCCGTCACGTGCTATAGACGACGACCGGCGAGCTTAGTTAGAGGCGCGCCGAACGCGCTAGAGGGGCCGCACGGGCCACTGCGCCGTGACCACCGACGAAGCGCCCGGGATCAAGAGGTCGAGCGGATGCGGGTACGGCGATGTGAGAGGCACGTCGTACCTCGTCGAGCGAGGCTGCGCCGCGTCGAAGGAGCCCAGGGGGCCCAGAGACGTGTGCTGGCGGGCGGGAGCGACGAATATCGTCGCCACGACAGCTGCCGCCGAGGCGAGCGCCACCGCTGAGCTGACTGCCCAGCTGCGCGAGCGCCGCGGCCGCACGAAGCCGAAGCCCTCCGCCGGCACCTCGAGTGCCGCCTCCCGCAGCCGCACTGTCAGATCTCGGACCTGCTCGGCCCAGGTCGAGCACTCCGGGCAGACCCGGAGATGGTTCTCCAGACGGTCGAGCTCCAGCTCGGGCAGCTCCCGATCGAGCTGGGCCGAGACGGACTCGCGCGCGCGCGGACAATCTGCAGACGAGAACGACAAATTTGCTCCTCAGATCTTCTGACGGGACCCTGCTGGGAAAGTTAGAAGCCGTTGCGGCGGGCAGCCAGCCGGGCGAACCAGTCGAGCGCCTCGGGGTTTGCCAGCGAGTCGCGGCTCGCCACCTCCTCGGCCCTCGCCCCCATCAGCAGGCGCTTCACGGGCACCTCGAGGATCTTTCCGGACAGCGTTCGCGGGATCTCGGGGGCGGAGAGCACCGCGTCGGGAACGTGGCGCGGGGAGCACTCCTCCCGGATCCGGCGGCGGATCTCCTGCTCGAGCGGCTCGTCGAGCGCGGCACCGTCACGCAGCACGACGAACAGCGTCATGCGGCTGCCGTCCCCACTCGGGACGTCGACCACGAGCGCGTCGAGGACGTCGTCGAGCGCGAGCACGCTGCGATACAGCTCGCTCGTGCCCATGCGCACGCCCGCCCGGTTGATCGTCGCGTCTGAGCGGCCGGTGATGATCGCGGTGCCGCGTTCGGTGATCTCGATCCAGTCACCGTGACGCCAGACGCCCGGGAACGTCGAGAAGTAGCTCTCGCGGTAGCGCGACCCGTCCTCGTCGCCCCAGAGATAGAGCGGCATCGAGGGCATCGGCTCGGTGAGGACAAGCTCGCCGACCTCGCCCACGAGCGAACGGCCGTCCTCGCTCCAGGCCTCCACCTTCGCACCGAGCGCGCGTGCCTGCAGCTCGCCGCGGTGGACCGGCAGCGTCGGGACACCGCCGACGAACGCGGTGCAGACGTCGGTGCCGCCCGAGGTGGAGAAGAGCCAGACGTCCTCGCCGAGCCGGTCCCGCACCCAGTCGAATCCCTCCGGCGCGAGCGGCGAGCCGGTCGAGCCGACGCTGTCGAGTCGCGAGAGGTCGCGACCCGCCCGCGGTTCGACGCCGGACTTCTGGCAGGCGGCGATGAAGCCGGCGCTCGTGCCGAAGCAGGTGATGCCGGCAGCGTCGGCGAGATCCCACAACGTGCCGAGATCCGGGTATGCGGGGTTCCCGTCGAAGAGGACGATCGAGGCGTCGGAGAGGAGGCCGCCGACGAGGAAGTTCCACATCATCCAGCCGGTGGTCGTGAACCAGAAGAGCCGGTCGCCCTCGCGCGCGTCGAGGTGGAGGCGGAGCTTCTTCAGGTGCTCGAGAAGGATCCCGCCCTGCCCGTGGACGATTGCCTTGGGGAGGCCGGTCGTGCCCGAGCTGTAGAGCACCCACAGCGGATGGTCGAACGGGAGCTGTGCGAGCTCGAGCTCCGCCGGCGGGAGCTCCCAGTCGCCGCCCGCCAGGTAGGGCAGCGCCAACGTCCGGCGCAGCGTCGGCAGCTCTCGCTGCAGCGCCGCGATCGCCTCGCTGCGGTCGAAGTCCTTGCCGCCGTAGCGGTAGCCGTCGACCGCGAGGAGGACTTTCGGCTCGATCTGCGCGAAGCGGTCGACGACACTGCGGACGCCGAACTCGGGCGCGCAGCTCGACCAGATCGCGCCGATGCTCGCGCAACCGAGGAAGGCCGCGACCGTCTCGGGGATGTTCGGGAGGTATGCGGCCACGCGGTCGCCCGCCTCGACCCCCGCCTCGCGCAGCGCTGCCGCGACCGCGCCCGCCTGGGCTCGCAGCTGCCCCCAGGTCCACTCGCCGAGTGGCCGGAGCTCCGATGCATGCCGGATCGCGACGGCGGCCTCGTCGCGGCCGCGGAAGACGTGCTCCGCGTAACTGAGCCGCGCGCCGGGGAACCATTCCGTCCCGGGCATCTCGCGCCGGGTGAGCACGCGCTCGTACGGCTCGCTCGCCTCGACTTCGAAGAACTCCCAGATCGAGGCCCAGAAGTCCTCGAGCTCCTCGACCGACCACTGCCAGAGGCCCGCGTAGTCCTCGAGCTGCAGGCCACGCGTCTCGTTCAACCACCCGCGGTAGCGCGTGATCGTGGCGGACGCGATGCGCTCGGGGCTCGGAGTCCAGACCACGGGCGGCTCAGGCACGCCGCCGATGCTAGTCGGGTCAGCGCTTGGCGGGCTCGAGCGGCGGCGTGGGCTCGCCCTCGGCTTCGGCGATGCCCGAGAGGACTTCGCGGACCGCTTCGAGCGAGCTGTGCCGTGGCTCCCAGCCGAGCTCGTCGCGCGCGCGAGTCGTGTCCATGAGCGGCACCGATAAGCCCATGTCGAGCCAGCCGGGCGGCGTCGGCTGCAGCCGCAGCCGCCAGCTCGCCGCAATCGCTCCCCGCGCGACCGCCGGCGGCACGGGGACGACGCGCGCTCCGAGCGCCTGAGCGAGCGTCGGGGCGTCGAGGATCGGCTCCGCCGCGACGTTGAAGGCGCCGCGAGCGTCGCCGACGACCGCGAGCCGGTACGCCTCGGCGACGTCGCGCGTGTGGACGGCCTGGACGCGCAGGCCGGCGACGTTGGGGACGACCGCCACCGCCCCTCGCCGGGCCAGCACCCGCGGAAAGAGCGGGCCCAGGAAGTAGCGGCGCTGCTCCTCGCCCGAGCTGCGCTTGAAGATCAGGCCGGGACGGAGACGCACGACGCGCGTCTCGGGCCGCTCGAGCTGGAAGCGGTCGAGCAGCGTCTCGACCTCGGCCTTGTGCCGCGCATAGAAGCTCGTCGGCGTCCCCTCGGTCGGCCAGCTCTCGTCGACCCTCCGGTCCTTCGGGCCCGGCGAATAGGCGCCGATAGAGGAGGCGTAGACGAGCGCCGGCACGCCCGCCTCGGCAACCGCCCGGAAGACGCGCTCGCTGCCGTCGACATTCGTGCGCCGCAGCGCCGGGAGGTCGTGCGACGGCTGGATCCGCCACGCGAGGTGGACGACGCAGTCGGCACCGCGGAACAGCGGCACGAGGTCGTCGTGCTCGATGTTCGCCGCCTGCCACTCGGTCTCGTGGAAGTTGCGGAGCGGCAGGCGCCGCGCGAGGCCGACGATCTCCTCGATGTCGCCGTCGGCTGCGAGGGCGCGCACGAGGCTCGTCCCGACGTTGCCGCTCGCTCCGGTGACGACGACGCGCACGCCCTACCCCTAGGGCTGCAGGACGACCTTGAACGAGCCGTCCTGCTTCTTCTGGAACCTCTCGTAGGCGGCCGGCGCGTCGGCGAGCGGCAGATGGTGGCTCGCGAAGGAGTCGGTGCCGAGCGGGTCGCCGTCGAGCAGCAGCGGCATGATCTCCGGCACCCAGCGCAGCACGTTCGCCTGGCCCATGCGGATCTGAATCTGCTTGTCGAAGAGGACGCGCAGTGGTAGCGGGTCTGCGGTGCCGCCGTAGACGCCCGAGATCGAGATTGTGCCGCCGCGCCGGACGAGCTCGATCGCCAGGTAGAGCGCGTGGAGTCGGTCCATGCCCGCCGTGTCCATGAGCTTTCGCTGCAGCGCGTCTGGTAGGAGGCCCGCCGCCTGCTGCACGGCCTTGGCCACCGGCGCCCCGTGCGCCTCCATGCCGACGGCGTCGAGCACGGAGTCGGGACCGCGCCCGCCGGTCGCTTCGCGCACGACCTCGACGAGGTCGTCCTCGTGCTCGAGCAGGTCGTAGACCTCGACGCCGTGCGAGCGCGCGCGCCCGAGGCGATCGGGCACGAGGTCGACTCCCAGCACTCGGTAGCCGCGGTGCTGGGCGATGCGCGTCGCCATCTCGCCGATCGGGCCGAGGCCGAGCACGAGCAGAGTGCCACCGTCCGGCACCGCGGCGTACTCGACGCCCTGCCACGCCGTCGGCAGCACGTCGGAGAGGAAGAGGAAGCGATCGTCCGGAGGGCCTTCCGGCACCTTGATCGTCAGCGTGTTGCCGAAGGGCACGCGCAGGTACTCCGCCTGGCCGCCCGGCACCTCGCCGTAGAGGACCGTGTAGCCGAAGAGTGCGGCGCCGGTGCCGTGCTCGCGCTGCTGCGTCGTCTCGCACTGCGAGTGGAGCCCCTGCGAGCACATCCAGCACGTGCCGCACGAGATGTTGAACGGAACGACGACGCGGTCACCCGGCGAGACCGAGGTCACCTCGGGGCCGACCTCCTCGACGACGCCCATCGGCTCGTGGCCGAGCACGTTCCCCTCGTTCAGGTACGGCGTCATCACCTCGTAGAGGTGGAGGTCCGAGCCGCAGACGCCGGAGGAGGTGATCCGGACGATGACGTCGTCCGGCTCGCGGATGCCCGGGTCGGGAACCTCCTCGACCCGGACATCGCGCTTGCCGTGCCAGGCGACCGCCTTCACTAGGTGGTCGCCTGCTGGTTGACCCCGGCCTTGAACATGCCGCCCGTCGCGATCTTCGTCAGGAGCTTGTCGGCCTGCGACTCCTCGTCCAGGGTCTGGTCCATCAGGTCCTTGATCCCCTCGAGGCCGCAGTCGTCGGCGAGCTGCCTCGCCGTGCCGTAGGCGGCGATCTCGTAGTGCTCGACGCGCTGGGCGGCGGCGATCAGCGCGGCGTCCTTCGCGGTCGAGTCGCCATCCATCTCGATCATCTCCTCGCCCTCGGCGATGAGTCCCTTCATCCCCTTGCAGACCTCGCTCGGGTTGGAGACGCCGAGCTCGCCGAGTGCTTCCTCGACGCGCTTCACGTGGCCGCGCGTCTCCTCGAGATGGTGGTCGAAGGCTTCCCGAAGCTCGTCGTGGTGCGCAGCCTTCGCCATCTTCGGCAGCGCTTCGACCAGCTGCGTCTCGGCGCTGTGCAGATCCTCGAGCTGCTCCTGCAGCACGTCCTTGAGCGAATTGAAGCCCATGTGTTTCCTCCTTTTCGAGTCGTATTTCGCAGGGGTGCGTTCCGCGCCTGTCGAACTGCAAACCGGGCAGCCGGAGCTAAGGTCCGGGGGTGCCCGACGAGACCCTCACGGTGCGGGACAACCGCACCGGAACCGAGGTAGAGATCCCGATCTCCGACGGCACGATCCACGCCACCGACCTCCGCCAGCTCGGGCTCATGTCGTACGACCCGGCCTTTCTCAACACCGCCTCGACGCGCAGCGGCATCACGTACATCGACGGCGACGCGGGGATCCTCCGCTACCGCGGCTACCCGATCGAGCAGCTCGCCGAGCACGCGAGCTTCCTCGAGACGGCGTGGCTCCTGTTCGAAGGCGAGCTGCCGACGCGCGAACAACTCGAGACCTGGGAGGAGGAGGTTCGCGTCCATACGTACGTGCACACGAACGTGATGCAGTTCCTCGACGGCTTCCGCCACGACGCGCACCCCATGGGGATGCTGCTCGGCGCCGTCGCGGCGCTCTCGACCTTCTATCCGGACGCGAAGGAGATCGGGGACGTGGAGAGCCGCCGCCTGCAGCGGCTGCGGTTGATCGCGAAGTTCCCCACGATCGCCGCCTGGGTTTTCCGCCACAGCCGCGGGCTGCCGTACGTCTTCCCGCGCAACGACCTCGACTACATCGGCAACTTCGTCAACATGACGTTCGAGATCGGCGGGCGCCACGACCCGAATCCCGTGCTGCAGCGGGCCCTCGAGATCCTGCTCGTCCTGCACGCCGACCACGAGCAGAACGCCTCGACGAACGCCGTCCGCGGAGTCGGCTCGACGCAGGTCGACCCGTTCTCCGCCGTCTCCGCCGGGATCGCGGCGCTGTACGGGCCGCTGCACGGCGGGGCGAACGAGGCCGTGCTACGGATGCTCGACGAGGTCGGCACGGTCGAGCGGGTGCCCGAGTTCATCGAGAGCGTCAAGGCCGGCCACGGGAGGCTGATGGGCTTCGGCCATCGCGTCTACAAGAGCTACGACCCGCGCGCAAAGCTCATCAAACGGGTGGCCGACGACGTCTTCGCCCAGACCGGGCTCAACCCGAAGCTCGAGATCGCGCTCGAGCTGGAGCGGATCGCGCTCGAGGACGACTACTTCGTCTCGCGCAAGCTGTACCCGAACGTCGACTTCTACTCGGGCCTCATCTATCAGGCGATGGGCTATCCGACCGACTACTTCACGGTCCTGTTCGCGCTCGGGCGGCTGCCGGGCTGGCTCGCGCAGTGGGAGGAGATGCTCTCCGACCCGGAGCAGCGGATCGCGCGCCCGCGCCAGATCTACACCGGCCCCGGCGAGCGCGAGTTCGTCCCGCTCGCGAGCCGCTAGAGCCGAACCCCGGACCTGCCCTCTCGGGCGGTGTCCCGGTGCCAGGCACCGAGACGTGTCCAGGGAGGACGTGGCTGGCGGCCGACGGCACGTGGGGAGCGACTTCCACGATCTTGATGTCTGACGCAGACATGGCCTGGTGCCTGGCACCTGGCCATGGCCTCCGTGGACAGGTCCGATTGCTAGCGGCGGAGCTGGACCTTTCCCTCGTCGCCGGCCGGTGCGGACGTGTGCTCGTGCGCGATCTTCCAGGAGCCCTCGGCGTCCTTGCGGAGGATCCAGGTGAGGCGGTTGTTCATCGAGCGCAGCTCCGTGCCGTCCGGAGCCTCGGCCGCAAACGTGGTGAACGCGCTGACCCCGGCCACGTCGGCCCCACTCTCGGTGCGGACGTCGTCGAAGCGCACCGATACGGTCTCGTCGTCGGGAAGCGAGCCGAACCACTCGGCGACCATCCCCCGCAGGGCGTCCTTGCCGTCGTACGACCACTCGCTCCAAAGATCGAAGTTGCGGACGTCGTCGGCGTACAGGCCGAGAAACGCGTCCACATCCTTCGCGCGCACAGCGGCGGCGTATGCGTTCAGCATCTCTTCCATTCGGGCTCCTCTCGTGGTGTGTCCCTACGACTGCGGGACGAGCCGAAACTCAGCGGAGACGGCTTCCCGCTCGCCGGGGCCAAGCGGATGCGCGAGGGCGTCGAGCGCCGGCCGGAGATGCTCCGGACGCCGCGGTCCGAGGACGACGGAGACGCGTTCGTCCGCGAGCAGCCACGCGAGCGAGAGGGTCGCGGGATCGCCGCTGCGCTCGAGCTCCTCCAGCGCGTCGTAGACGCGGTCGTCGCGGAGATGCTCGTACGGCCCGGAGCGCATCGTCATCCGCGAGCCTTGCGGCGCGGGCGCGTCACGCCGGTACTTCCCTGTCAGCCAGCCGCCCGCGAGCGGGCTGAACGCCTGGAACCAGACGTCCCTCGCCGCGCAGAGCGGTAGCACCTCGTTCTCGGCCTCTCGATCGAGCAGCGAGTACGAGTTCTGGACCGCAACGAAGGAGCCGGCGTCCAGCGCATCCTCCAGCTCCGCCCCGCCGACGTTGCTGAGCCCGTACGCGCCGATCTTGCCCGCGGCGACGAGCTCCTCGAAGACGCCCGCGAGCTCGGCTGCGGGGACGTCGTCGTCCCAGGCGTGCGCGAGATAGAGGTCGACGCGCTCGACGCCGAGCCGCTCCAGGCTCGTGTCGATCTGCCGACGAACCCGCGCGGGCGCAAGCCCGTGATCCTCGCCCTCGTCCATCGGGTTGAATGTCTTCGTCGTGAGGCGAAGCCCGTCGGGGCGACGCGTGCGGATCCACTCCCCGATGTACGTCTCGCTGCGCCCGCCGCCGTACGCGTCGGCGGTGTCGAACCACGTGATCCCCGCGGCCCAGGCGGCGTCCATGAGCTCCAGCGCCTGCTCGAGCGTTTCCCCTTGGCCGAAGAAGGCGGGCGCCGAGCCGATCCCTCCGAAATTGCCACACCCGAGGATGAGGCGGGGGTAGGCTCGTTTCATGGCGGCGACCCTATTGGACGTCGAAGCGGTCCGCGCACGCTTCTCCTCGCTTCGCGACGAGGGCTTCGTCTTCCTCGACGCGCCGGGCGGCTCGCAGGTGCCGGACGAGGTCGGCGACGCGATCGCGCGGGCGCTGCGGGAGGCGAGCGCGAACATCGGCGCGAACTACGAGACGAGCAAGCGCGTCGAGCGAATCCTTGCGACGGCCCGCGACGATGCAGCGCGCTTCCTCGGCTGCTCGTCCGACGACGTCGTCTTCGGCACCAACATGACGTGGCTCGACTTCGCGCTCTCCCGTACGGCGGCCAGAGACTGGAAGGAAGGCGACCGGATCCTCGTCTCGCGCCTCGACCACGACGGCGGCGTCGCGCCGTGGGTCGAGCTCGCCGCCGACCGCGGCTTCGAGGTCGATTGGGTGAACGTGACCGAGGATCTCCGCCTCGACTACGACGACCTCGCGAACCGGCTCGACGAGCGCGTGCGGGTCGTGGCGTGCGTCGCATCCTCGAACGCCGTGGGGACGATCGTCGACGTCGCGCGCGTGTCGGAGCTCGCCCACGAGGCGGGCGCGCTCTGCTGGGTCGACGCCGTGCAGTACGCCGCGCACGAGCGCGTCGACGTCGAGGCGCTCGGGTGCGACGTCTTCATCACCTCGGCGTACAAGTTCTGCGGGCCGCACGTCGGGCTCGCGTACGGCCGCCACGACCTGCTCGAGTCGTGGCGCCCGTACAAGGCGCGGCCGGCAGCGTCCGAGCCGGTCGGCCGCCGCTTCGAGGTCGGAACGGCGCCGTACGAGCTCCTCGCCGGTTTCTCGGCGACGATCGCGTACCTCGAGTCGATCGGCGGAATGGAGGCGATCGCGGCCTACGAGCGAGAGCTCGGCCGGCGCTTCCTCGACGGCCTGCCGGATCGAGCGACGGTGTACGGGCTGCAGACGATGGACGGCCGGGTCGCCACGTTCCTCCTCAATCTCGACGGAGTCGACGCCACCGCCGCGGCGAAGCGGCTGGCGGACGAGGGCTTCGGCGTCTGGGCGCACGACAACTGGTTCTCGCTCGGGCTGCGGGAGAAGCTCCCGTATCCGGAGAGCGCGATCCGCGTCGGCCTCACCCACTACAACACCGCCGACGAGATCGACCGCTTCAACGCGGCGCTCGCGCAGCTGTAGCCTAAGCGAACATATGTTCGTGCTTCATGCGGACGCGGACGCGTTCTTCGCGTCGGTCGAGCAGCGGGACGACCCGCGGCTCCGCGGTCAGCCGGTGATTGTCGGCGGCGGCGTCGTGCTGGCGGCGAGCTACGAGGCGAAGGCGTACGGCGTCCGCACCGCGATGAGCGGACGGCAGGCGCGTCGCCTCTGCCCCGCGGCCGTCGTCGTGCCGCCGCGGTTCTCCGCGTACACGGAGGCGAGCCGTGCGCTCTTCGCCGTCTTCGAGGACACGTCGCCGGTGGTGGAAGGGCTGTCGATCGACGAAGCCTTCCTCGACGTCCGCGGCATGGAGCGGATCGCGGGCTCGGCGGCGGAGATCGCCGTCCGGCTGCGCCACGCCGTCCGCGAGCGCGTCGGGCTCCCTGTCACGGTCGGCGTGGCGCGCACGAAGTTCCTTGCCAAGGTCGCGAGCGGGGTTGCGAAGCCGGACGGTCTCCTCGTCGTCCCCGCGGATCGCGAGCTCGAGTTCCTGCACCCGCTGCCGGTCGAGTGCGTGTGGGGCGTGGGGCCCGCGACGGCGCGGCGTTTGCAGGCGTGGAACGTGCGGACGGTGGGCGAGCTGGCCGCGCTCTCGGAGTCGACGCTCGTGGCCATGCTCGGCCGGGGGGCCGGACACCAGCTGAGCGCGCTCGCGCACAACCGCGACTTCCGGCGCGTCGAGCCGGGCCGCCGGCGCGGCTCGATCGGCTCGCAGCGCGCGCTGGGGAGGGGACGCCACTCCGCCGAGACGATCGACGCGACGCTCGTCTCCATCGTCGACCGCATCGCGCGGCGGCTGCGCGCAGCGCGGCGCGTCGGCCGCACGGTCGTGCTTCGACTCCGCTTCGGCGACTTCGAGCGAGCGACGCGCTCTCACACCCTCCCCTTCGCAACCGCGAGCACGCAGGCGATCCTCGTCACGGCACGCGCGCTGCTCGCCACGGCCACGCCGCTGATCGAGCGGCGCGGAATCACGCTGATCGGGTGCTCGGTCGCCATGCTCGAGGACGACCGGACGCATCAGCTGCTGCTCGGACCCGACGAGGCCATCGACGCGGCGGTCGACGCGATCCGCGACCGCTTCGGCACGACGGCGATCACGCGTGCCGTTCTCCTGGGTCGCGACTCCGGCTGGTCTATGCCGCTGCTGCCGGACTGATGATCCCGGCGTAGACGTCGGGGTCGATGTTCCCACCGCTGACGATGCAGACGCAGCGGTCGTCCCGTCGCAGCGCGGCCGCGAGCGCGAGCGCGCCGGCGCCTTCCGCGACGACGTGGGCGCGCGCGGCGAGCAGCCGGATCGCTTCCTCCACCTCGGCGAGCGGCACCGGGACCGCCTCGTCGACGAGCTTCGTGGCCCGCTCCCACATCCCCGGGAGGAGCGCAGGCCCGCCGGCGCCGTCGACGAACGAGCGCTCGAACTCGATCTCCGTGGGCGCGCCGGCGGCGAAGGCGGCGCTCAGCGGCGCTCCGGTCGCCGGCTCGGCGGCGACGACTCGCGCGCCGGGCCGCAGAGCCTTGAGCGCGCTCGCGATCCCGAGCGTCAGGCCGCCGCCTCCCCACGGCACGATCACGGTGTCGAAGACGTCGCGCTGCTCGCAGAGCTCGAGGCCGATCGTGCCGTTCCCCGCCATCACCGCCGGATCGTCGGTCGGATGGACGAAGAGCCCCTCGATGCCGTCTCGTCCGCGGTCGACCATTGCCTGCCACCACTCCTCGTACGGAACGGAGACGACTCGCGCGCCGAGGCGCTCCGCCGCGTCGAGCTTCGTGCGGGGTGCCAACTCGGGCGCGACGACCGTCGCGTTGACGCCCACCTCTCGCGCTGCCCACGCGACGCCCTGCGCCATGTTCCCCGCGCTTGCGGTGACGAGATCGCGCACCTCGGGCTCGGAGCGCACCTTGTTCAGCGCGCCGCGCAGCTTGAAGCACCCGATCGGATGAAGGTTCTCGAGCTTGAGCCAGATGTGCTCCTCGAACTGCACGAGCGGGGAGGGCAGCACTGCATCGCTGATCCGCTCGCGTGCCCGGCGGATCTCCTCGAGCGGGATCAATCCGACTGCTTCGCCAGCTCCGTGAGCTCCGTACGCACCGCCCAGAGCTCGGGGAACATCTTGTGCTTGATCAGGCCGGCCAGCAGCTCGACCGGCGTGCCCTGGGTTCCGACTACGTCTTCGCCGATCACGCGGCCCACCATCTTCACGTGGCGGAAGCGCCAGACACCGACCTGCTCGTCCCAGTCGATCAGCGCCTCGGCGAGTTGGTACAGGTCCTCGTGCTCGCGGCCCTGGGTGTAGACCTCGAGCAGCGAGAGCCCGCGCTCGCGCCGCAGCGCGTCGAAGGCCGCGTAGAGGCCCGGCGAGACGTCCCGGATCCCGCGGAAACCGGGCGAATCGAAGCCGGAGCCGTGGCCGAGCACGCGGCGCACCTCCTGGTACTCCCACGGCGACATCAGCTCGAGGTGCTCGAGGAACGAGATCACGTAGCGAATGGCGTGGTTCGCGCGCCCGAGCAGGCGCAATGCGCCGGCGAGGTCGCGGGTCTCGATCAGCCGCGTCGCCTCCTCCACCTCCATCCAGGCGTGCTTGAGCCAGATCTCCGACGACTGGTGGACGGTCTGGAAGAGGAGCTCGTCGCGGTGCACCCACTCGTCCGGCCCTTTCTGGAGAGCGAGGAGCTCGTCGGTGCGGAGGTAGCGCTCGTAGTCGGAAGCGCCCTGACCTTCGAGGATCGGAGCGAACTCATCGGCATTAGGAGCGCTCACCAGATCCGCATCTCCAGGCCCGCGAGCGGCACGCCGCCGTCCTCCGTGACCAGCCAGGTGTCCTGCATATAGAGGCATTCTCGACCATCGGCCGCGATGGCGTGCGGATGCATGGAGAAGACCATGTTCGCCGCGAGCTCCGTCTCGATGCCCTCGCCGATGCGCGGGTGCTCGATCATCGTCATCCCGATCGAATGGCCCGTCACGTGGCCGAGGTGGTAGCCGCGCTGCGTGAAGCCGGCCGAGACGGCGCGGTGGACGTCGTGCGCCGTCGCGCCCGCGTGGAGAGCGGTCTGCGCGACCTCGTAGTACTCCGCGTACGCCTCGAGCATCCGCTTCACCTCGTCGCTCGGAGTGCCCAGGGCGCGCGAGACCTCGACCCAGTGGCCGCCGGGCCCGGCGATCTCGAGCGACGGGATCGTGAAGTCGCCGAAGACCGTGTCTTCGCGCGCGATCGCGAACTCCGCGCCGACGAGCACCATGTTCATGGTCAGGCGGCCGCAGCCGCGCTCCACGAAGACCCGCTCGGCGGGCGCCAGCACCTCGGCGGCGCTGCGGCCCGGAGCCCACGTCTCGCGGAAGGCGTGGAAGCCGGCGACGTTTATCTCGACGCTCTCCCGCACCGAGGCGAGCTCGGCCTCCGACTTGACCGCGCGGGCAAGGTCGAACTGCTCGTCCCACGGCACGAGCTCGGCCGCGTCCGCCAGCGCCGCGTAGTCCCGCACCGTCATCACGTAGTCGAGCCCGTACACGCCGACCCGCCGCCCGCGCAGCCGGTCGGCCAGCCACTCGCCCGGCCGGTCGGCGAAGACCTGGTCGGCGATCTGCGAGTCCCCGTGCTCACCGACGTAGCGGGCCTCCGCCGGAAACACGATCGCGGGGTCGCCCTCGCGGGGGAGGACGACGTACGCGTAGCGGTGGACGATCTGGAAGCCCGAGAGGTAGGTCACCGCTCCCTCGAAGCCGGTGTACTCCGAGCCGCAGACGAGCGCCACGTCGAGCCCCTCCCGCTCGAGCGCCTCGCGG
Organism: Gaiellaceae bacterium; assembly: GCA_035653435.1. Classification (GTDB taxonomy): domain Bacteria; phylum Actinomycetota; class Thermoleophilia; order Gaiellales; family Gaiellaceae; genus Palsa-739. The sequence goes on along the minus strand of DASRBY010000036.1, from coordinate 139,395 downwards.
ACGCGCGTATGCCGCGCGGTCAGCTCTGCGTCCACGAGGCCTCCCTTCCCTTCACGAGCGCCTGGATCGCGGCATTGAGCGGCGTCGGGACGCCGCCCGCACGGCCGAAACGGACGATGCCGCCGTTGAGATAGTCGACCTCCGTCTCGCGCCGGGCCTCGACGTCCTGCAGCATCGACGCCTTGTGGTCGTAGGCGACGTCCGGGCGGGCGGCATGGTCGATGAGCTCCTCCGGGTCGGCGTCGAGCTCGATTCCCTGCGCGGCCGCCACGGCCTTGCCCTCGTCGACGAGGCCCGTGACGAGCGTACGCAGATCGGGCCGCTCGCACACGCGGCCATGGGTGAGGCCCGTGAGCGCCCCGATCGGGTTCGTGGAGGCGTTGAAGATGACCTTCCGCCACTGCGGGCCGCGCGCATCCTCGACTGCCTGGGCAGGCATCCCGGCACGCGTGCACGCGTCGGCGAGCCGCTCCACCTCGGCGAACGGCGTCCGCTCGTCGTAGGGGCCGAACGTCGTGTCGCCCTTCACGTCCCACTGCACGTGACCGGGGCCGAGCAGCTTCCCGGCGGGGAACGTCGTGCCGCGGATCACACGCTCGACATGCCGGGCGAGCGCCTCCTCGTTGCCGAGCCCGTTCTGCACCGTGGCGACGCAGCCGTCGGCGAAGGCGTGCGCGGTTGCCGCGATCGCGGCATCGGTGTGCATCGCCTTCGTCGCGACGATGCCGAAGCCGCAGGGCGGGAGCTCGGCGGCGTCACTCGTGGCCCGCGGATGCCCCACCACGTCGCCGGCTCCCGAGAGCCGTAGCCCGTCGCGGTTGATGGCCGCGACGTGGAGCTCGTTGAGGTCGAAGGCCCAGACCTCGACGTCCTCGAGCAGGGAGAGGTTCGCCGCGAACAGCGACCCCACCGCCCCGCATCCGACCACGGCAATCCTCACTCCGAGTAGCTCGCCTCCCTCGCCTTGACGAGCCTATAGAGCGCCGTCTGCAGCGGCACCGCCACCCCGTGCCGCTCCGCTTCGCGCACGAGGGCACCGTTGATCAGCTCGAGCTCCGTCGGTCGGCGCGCCTCGACGTCCTCGAGCATCGAGGGGAAGTGCCGATGCCCGCGCTGCGTCGCGAGGACGTTCATCTCCCACGGGTCGTCGTGGAGCTCGACGCCCGCCGCGGCGGCGACCGCCTTGCCTTCGTCGACGAGGTCGCGGACGAGGTGGCCGAGATCGGACAGCTCGGCGGTCTGCGCGAAGTGGAAATCGTGCGGGAGCCCGGTCAGCGCCGCCACGCCGTTCACGGTCGCGTTGAAGATCAGCTTCGACCACTGCGCCGGGCGCAAATCCGGAAATGCCTCCGCCTGCAGCCCGCCCGCCTGGATCAGCTCCGCCACGCGTCGCGCGTCGGCCTCCGTCGTGCCGCGATGCGGCCCCACCCACGTGGCCGTGTCGAGGACGTACTCGACGTGCGCGTCGCCGTGACGGGTGCCGCTCATGAACGTGACTGCCGAGAGAAGCGGCCACTCGCCGTGCGCAGCGACGATCTCCTCCGCCCCGAGCCCATTCTGGATCGTCATCACCGTCGCGCCCGCGAGCGTCCCCTCGAGGCGCGCGGCGAGCGACTCGAGGTCGGTGCTCTTGCACGCGAGGATCGCGAGCTCGGCGCCCCCCGGCAGCGCCGCCGGATCGGCGGTCGCGCCGAGCCGCGCCGTGAAATCGGCGCGCCCCGAGACGCGGAGACCGTCCTCCCGGAGCGCCGCGGCGTGCTCCTCCCGCCGCGTCAGCACCGTGACGTCTGCGACTCGCGCGAGATGCGCCGCAAGCAGGGAGCCGATCGACCCTGCCCCCGCTACGACGACGGACGTCACGCCTCGACCGCGACCGCCCCGGTCTCTCGCTGGACCACGGGGATGACGTGCTCCGCGAAGAGCTCCTGCGCCTTGATCGCCTTCCAGTGCTCGACGCCGCCCGGATTGGTGGTGATCGCGATCTCCGTCAACCCCTCGCAGACCTCGATCGTCTCGCGGATGCGCTGGAGCACGTCCTCCGGCGTGCCGACCCAGACGATGTCGCCGGCGATCATCTTGTCGTACGGGGTGGCCGCGAGCTTTTCCATGATCCCGGACGCGTAGAAGCCGTAGCCGGCCGCGTTGAGCGCGTCGGCGGGCGGCACCGGGTGCTCGGTGAGCGGCGACGCGTTTCCCTCGAGGAAGCCGCGCATGTGCTGCTCGGCCTCACGGCGCGCGAGCTCGGCGTCGTCGTCGAGGTAGCAGGCGTGGATCCAGATGATGTCCGGTGTCGTGCCGTACTCGGCGCATTTCGCGCGGTAGAGGTCGAGCTGGTCCTTGAGCGCGGCGTACGGAAGGAGCGGCGGCACCGCGACGGCCCAGCCGTGCTTCGCCGCGAGGTCGTACGTGCGGTCGGAGGTGCCCCCGAGCACGACGCGGAACTTGTGCCCGCTGAACGGGATGACCTGGCTGTCCTCCACGTTCCAGTGCTCGCCCTCGAAGCTGACGACGTCGGAGTGCAAGGCCTCGATGAAGAGGTCGAGCGCCTCCTCGTACCGCGGCCGGGAGGTCTCGTCGAGCGGCATCCCCGCGGGCAGCGGGATCCAGCCGTGCCCGCGGCCCACGCCGAACTCGTAGCGGCCGCCGGTGAGGAGCGAGAACTCGTGGATCTGGGCCGCGAGGACGAGCGGATTGTGGTACGGGAGGATGTGCAGCATCGTGCGGAAGTTGATGCGGCTCGTACGGGCCGCAGCCATCCCGAACAGGCCGAAGACGTTCGCCGATGCGGAGAACTTCGGGAAGAAGAGATGCTCGACCGCGGCGTATGCGGAGTAGCCGAGCCGGTCGGCGTTCTCGATCTGCTCGAGCACCTCGCCGTAGAGCCGGTCGTACGGCTTCCCCGGCCAGCTCTGGAGCTCGCTGTAGATGCTGAACCTCATGTCGTGGCCCTCGCTTTCTCGAGGTCGGCCACGGGCCGGCGACGCCGTGGCAGGGACAGCTCGCGGCCACCCGTGAGGCCGCTCGGCCGGAGGATGAGCACGACCGCCATCAGCGTCCCTAGCACGATCTCGGCCGTGCCCGACGGGACGGTCAGATGCCAGCCCAGAACGCCGACGCCGTTCGTCGCGGCCGAGAAGAAGGAGAAGATCCCGTTCAGCGCCAGGGCGCCGACGACAGCTCCGAGGAGGCTTCCGGACCCGCCGACGACGAGCATCGCGAGCGTGATGAACGTGAGATCCAGGTAGAGGTTGCTGGCCGCCAGCGGCTGCAGGTGGACGTAGATCCCGCCGGCGAAGCCCGCCAGCGCGCCGGAGAGCGTGAAGGCGAGCAGGCGCTGCCGGTAGATCGAGATCCCCGCCGCCGCGGCGGCGGCCGGGTCCTCGCGGGTCGCCCGCAGCATGCGCCCGAAGCGGGTGCGCTGGTACACGTAGGAGACGGCGACGCAGATCAAGCCGGCGATAGCCGCCTGCCAGATCCCGGTCGTCGCCGGGACCGACGAGAAGTTGTTCAGCGACGGACCGATCGACCCGTCGTAGTTGAGCACGTTGTTCGTGATCTCGAGCACGGCGAACGTCGCGATTCCGGCAGCGAGGCCCGAGAGCCGCATCAGCGGCAGCCCCACGAGGAGCGCTGCGATCCCGCCCACCGCCGCGGCGAGCGCGAGGGAGGCGGCGTTGCCGGTGTTCGTGGTGAGCAGGAAGTGGGCGAGACCCGGCAATCCGATCCGCTTCTCGTCCTCAGGCATCGTGAGGAGCCCCGCCGTCCACGCGCCGAGCGCGACGAAGCTGATCTGTCCGAACGACAGGACGCCCGAGTTGCCGATGAAGACGTAGAGGGCGACGACGATCGCGACTTTCACGAGCGTGTCGACGAAATAGGCCTGCAGGTAACCGGACACCGCGAGCCCGAGCCACGCCGTCGCGAGGATCAGCAACGCCGGCGCGAACAGCTCCGGTAGCCGGCGAAGCTGGTTCACACGCGCTCCACGGCTCCCGTGGCCCGGGTGAAGAGGCCGTTCGGACGGAGGAGGAGCACGACGATCACCGCCGCAAAGACAAAGGCGGGCAGGTACTGGACCTGGTTCGACGACAGTACGCCGCCGAGAATCCCTGTCGCGAAGCCGATCGCAAAGCCTCCGAGCGTGGCGGGAATCGGCCGGTTGAGCCCGCCCAGGACGACGCCGGCGAGGACGACGATCGTGTCCTGCAGGCCGAACGCGGGCACGACGTTGATGTCCTGGACGCTCAGCATCACGGCGGAGACCGCCGCGAGCAGCCCCGAGAGGATCACTGCTGCCCCGATCACCCGGTTTGCGCGAACGCCCAGCAGCCGTGCCGTCCGGAAGTCCGTCGCCGCGGCGCGCATGTGGAGGCCGAGTGGCGTCCGAGTCAGCAGGAGCTGGAGGATGGTGAGGGAACCGACCGCGGTTGCGACCGAGATCACCGCGATCTTCTTGATCTCGACGCCGAAGATGTCCCAGGGGGCATTGAGGAGCGCGAGCGAGCCGACGCTGCGGGGGAGCGCGCCGAACTTGAGCAGCGCGACGTTCTGGAGGAGGAATGCGACTGCGAAGGTCGCCACGAGCATCACGGCGGGCGAGTGCAGGCGCAGCGGCCGGAACACGAGGCGGTCCATCAGCACCGAAAGCACGAGCACGACGCCGAAGCAGAGCAGGATCGACTCCCAGTTTGGGAGGTTCCAGGTCGCGCCGTACGCGAGGGCGTAGGCGCCGGCCATGATGAGCTGGCCGTAGGCGAAGTTGACGAGACGAAGGACCCCGAAAACGAGCCCGATCCCGACGGCCATCAGCGCGTAGATGCCGCCCAGCTCGAGACCGTCCGCGAAGGTCGGCCAGGTCAGGTTGAGAAAAGCGAGCGTCATGCGAGATAGGCGGCGACGAGACGGTCGGTGTGGCCCGCGTCCTTCGGGCCGAGCGTGAGTCGGAGCTCCCCGTTTGCGAGCACGTGCGACTCGTCGGCCAGCGCAACGGTTCGCTGGGCGCGCTGCTCGACGAGCAGGACGGCGAGGCCGGCGTCCCTGATCTGCGCCAGGGCCTCGAAGACGGCGTCGACGATCTTCGGTGCGAGCCCAAGTGAGGGCTCGTCGAGGAGCAGGACGTCGGGGTCCGCTGCGAGCGCACGCCCGATCGCGAGCTGCTGCTGTTGGCCACCCGAGAGTGCGCCGGCGTGGCGCGAGCGGAACTCGCGCAGCATCGGGAAGAGGTCGTAGGCGCGCGCCAGGCCGTGGCCGTTCGCCCGCGCTCGGCGCGCCGCCAACCCGAGACGGAGGTTCTCCTCCACCGTGAGCTCGCCGAAGATGCGGCGCCCTTCGGGCACGAGTGCGATCCCACGCCGCGCGATGTCCTCGGGCCGGCGGCCGACCAGCGTTCGTCCGTCGAGCCGGACGTCGCCGCCGGTGACCGGGGCAACGCCCATGACCGCGTGCAGCGTCGACGACTTGCCGGCGCCGTTCGGGCCGATCAGGCCGACGATCTGACCCGGCTTCACCTCGAGCGAGAGCTCGCGCACGGCCTCGACGGCTCCGTAACGGACGGAGAGCTTCTCGAGAGCCAGCGCGCTCATTCGAGGTCCTCCGCTGCGCTCTCGCCCAGGTATGCGGCGGCGACACCGAGGTGGCTACGGATCTCCCCGGGCGTTCCCTCGGCGAGGGTCGTCCCCTGGTCGAGCACGTGAATGCGCTCGCAGACCTTCAACACGAGCGCGACGTTGTGATCGACGAGCAACACGCCTGCGCCACGCTCTCGGACCGTGTTGACCGCGGCGGCGAAGCTGGGGATCTCCGCCTCCGGAAGACCCGCCGCCGGCTCGTCCATGAGCACGAAGCGCGGCTCCGTCGCGAGCGCTCGCGCCACGCCGAGTCGCCGCTCGTCTCCGTGCGCCAGCTCGGAGGCGGGACGATCGGCGTACCCCGCGAGACCGACCAGCCCCAGGAGCTCGCCTGCGAGGTGCGCAGCCGTTCGACCCGACGCACCGACCCCGAGCGCCGACACCTCGACGTTCTCGCGCACCGTCAGCCCGCGGAAGGCATGGCTGTGCTGGAAGGTGCGAGCGAGCCCGTGCCGCCCACGACGGTGCGCCGGCCACCGCGTCACGTCGCGGTCCTCGAGCAGGACACGTCCGCTGCTCGGCCGGTCGAAACCGCTGAGCACGTTGACGAGCGTCGACTTGCCCGCGCCGTTCGGCCCGATCAGGCCGACGACCTCCGCCGGCCGAAGCTCGAGCGTCACGTCGCGGAGCGCCTGGACGCCCGCGAAGGAACGGGAGACGGAGGAGGCCCGGAGCGATCCTCCGGGCCTCCTCTGCGTCTCGGTCTGCGGGACCGCAGTCAACCCCTATGGCTGATCGGGGCTGCTCGGGACCCTCTTTGCGGTGACCATGCCCTTCTCGCTCGGCTTGTTGTTGTTGATCTCGACCACGCGGTAGGCGCGACCGAAGACCGAGTGCAGCTTCTTCGAGAAGCTGACCTTGCCGGAGATCGTGGGCACCTTGTGGAACTTCTGCATCACCGCGGCGAGCTTCGAGCCCACCAGCGAGCCATGCGCCCGCTTGATCGCGAGGGCGATGCCGTCCATCGCCGCCGGCCCCGTGATGAAGCCGCCGGTCGCTGCCTTGATCGTCTTGGCGAGCTGGTTCACGGTCTTGCTCGGATCCTGGCCGAACGCGTTCGCGTACGTCACGAACCAGTAGTTCGTCACCTTCGGGTTCGGTGGCAGCCAGTACGTGCCGTCGCCCGCCCACGAGTTGAGTACCGGCGTCTTGTTCCCGGCCGTCCGCAGGCCGGTGATGAGCGGTGCCAGCGACCCGAACGCTCCGGCCGTAGCCGTCACGATGACGGCAGGCTTCGCGTGGGCATTGATTGCGCTGACGGCATTCCCGACGTTGTTGCCGTGGTACTGCGAGTCCGTGTAGGTCGTCTGGAACTTGATCTTGCCGCCGAGCTGGGTGAATCGGGCCTTGAACGCGTTGACGACGGCCGTGAAGTAGATGATCGCGTTGTCCTTGGCGATGTCGGCGGTCTTCCAGCCGTGATCCCAGGCGAACTGCGCCATCGCAGAGCCCTCGTCCTGCGCGAGGTTGCCGAAGCTGAAGCAGAGGTCGGTTCCGCCGCAGAAGGGGAACTTCGGCCCCAGCTGATCGGTGCCGATGCACGGCGCGACCGTGAGCAGGTGGTGCTTGATCGCTTCCTGCACGACCGGCGCCGCGAGGTTCACGTCGCAGGTGGTCAAGATGATCTTGGCGCCCTTGCCGATCAGCTGGTCGGCGCAGGCCTTGGACGCCGTCGGGTCGTCCTTTTGCGTGTCGCAGGTCTTGAGCACGATCTTCCGGCCGAGCACGCCCTTCTTGTCGATCTTCGCCAGCTCGATCTTGGCCGCGGCGAGCGCCGGGAGATCGAACGGGCCCATGGGCCCTGCCGAGTCGTCGTGGGCCCAGCCGATGACGATCGGGCCCTTCTTCGCGCTCGAGTGTGTGCGAGCCGCCGCGGCCGCGACGAGGACGAGTGCCGCAGCGGCAACGATCACGAGCGCCCAGCGCGCCCGCTTGCTTACCCTCATGTCTCTCCTCTCCGGCCCGCGGCCTGCGCCGGGACCCTCCTTTTCGACCAGCACTGCATGAATGCCTCCCGACCGCGGCGCGCGAGCTCGGCGGCGTCGAGATCCCAGAGCGAGTCGGGATACGCGCTGCCGAAGGCGCCGTTGTCGGAGAAGATCTCGAGGTCGTAGAACCCCTTCCAGCCCACGTCCTCTAAGACGCCGAGGATGGCCGGCAAGTCAGCAGCGCCGTCGCCTGGGAGCACCCGATCGGCCCAGCCGCGGGTCGGCTCGCGCCAGTCGCTCACGTGCACGCCGGCGATGAGCTGCGCGTGGCGCGGGATCTCCTCCAGCAGGTCCGCCGTGTTCCAGAGGTGCCAGACGTCGAACTGGATCCCGACCGCGTCGCTGCCCACCTCCTCGAGGAATTCGGCGGCGTCGCCGAGCGTGTTCAGGATCGACCAGCTCTCGATTCCTTGGAGCTGGAACGGTTCGACGGCCAGCCGCAGCCCGAGCCGCTCCGCCTCGCGCGCGACCTCGCGCACGCCGCGGACCGCGGTCTCGCGGTCGCCGGGGCCTGTGAAGCAGAGGATCGCCGCCGGCTCGTACGGCGCGAGCACCTCGAGCGAGCGGAGCAGCGAGTCGACGCGCTCGCGCACGGTCTCGGGACCGGGCAGCAGCGGCAACGGGTGGACGGACGGAACCGTGGGCACGGCCGTCGCGGAGCCGAGGCCGCTCGCCTGGAACTCCTCGAGCGAGCCGTCGCCGAGCTTGAGCTCCCAGATGCCGATGCCGTCGGCGCCGGCCTCGGCATAGGCGCGGACGTCGTCGGCGAAGCTCGCGGCAAGCGAGCTCACCTGCGAGATGGAGAACAACGCCCGGTCCGGCACCCTCGACACCCGTACGGATCGTGTCACCCCGCGGATTTCTGAGCAAGAAGCTACGCGCGCCGGCCTGCGAGAGCACGGGCCCGTGCGACCGCGCGCTGCGTGAGCGGCGGCTCGAGCAGCTTGCGCGCGACGAGCGTTCCGGAGCCGGCGCCGAGCCCCGGGCCGGGCCAGGTGCTCGCCCCGATCTGCCAGAGCCGCTCGACCGGCGTCGTATGCCCGGGGCTGCGACCGAAGGGGCGCCAGAGGAAGTTCTGATCGAGCGCGAGCGAGCCCCCGTACGGATCGCCGTGCCGGAGGTTGACGTTCGCCCGCTGCAGGTCGTGCGGGCCGAGCGCGACCCGCTTCAGGATCGCCGACTCGAGATTCGGGATGTGCCGCGCGAGGCGCGCCTGGATCCGGTCGGCATACCGCTCGCGTAGCTCGTCCGTCCAGTCGCCGCTGCCGATCTCGAGAGCGCCGGCCGCGTCCCCCTTGATCCGCCACGGCAGCTCCTGCAGCTGGATCCAGAGGAGGCCGCGCCCCTTGGGAGCCCGCGACGGGTCGAGCGTGAGCGGCTGGCCGACCACGATCGTCGCGTCGGCCGGCAGCAGCCCGCGCTCGGCCTCGTTCACGGCGCGCGAAACCCCGTCGAGGCCCGGCGTGACGTGGACGACGGCCGTCCCGCCTAGCCGCTCGTCGCCCTCCCAGCGCGGCGGCTCGGAGAGCGCGTAGTGGATCTGCATCTCGGAGCGGCCGTAGCGGAAGCCGCGCGCGCCCTCCCTCACCGGCAGAGGCACGTCGGCGTCCGCGAGGAGACGCTCGTGGAGCTGGGTCGGGGTCACGTTCGCGACGACCGCGCGCTCGGCCTCGATCGTCTCGCCGTCGGTGAGCCGGATGCCGACCGCGCGACCCGAGCGCACGAGCACGCGCTCGACGTCGCGGTCGGTCTCGCAGACGCCGCCGTGGTCGCGGATGAGCTGCACGAGCCCCTCGGCGAGCTTGGCGCCGCCGCCCCGCGGCACGGGCATCCCGCCTTCCTGCACCGCGACCGCGATCACCTGCGTCATGAAGCCCGACGTCGCCTGGTCGGGCCCGAGCCCGGTGTGCAGCACCCACGGCGCGAGCACGCCGTGCGCGCGTTCCGAGGCGAACGTCGTCTCGAGCCAGTCGCGGCTCGACTGCAGTACGTCGCCGAGGAAGGCGAGCGCGCCCGCGCGGCCGAGCTTGCGAGCCGCCTTCGCCGCGAGCGCGAGGCCGGCGGGCGACCAGAGCTCGGTTCCGAGCACGCCGAACGCGAGGTCGGCGTCGGGAAGGAAGCGCTCGAGCACGTGCGGCCACTCCGGGCCCAGCTCCTGCGCGTTTCCGTCTGCGCTGCGCAGGAGGAAGGCCGACCCGCCGTCCGGGAAAGCCGTCGCGCTGGGAAGCTCCGTGTTCAGGTACTCGAGCCCGCGGGCCGCGAGCTCGTCACCGAGTTCGGCGTGGGCAGCGCCGCCGACCCAGAGCGGGTGCCAGGCGCTGAACACGTCGTGGAGGAACCCCGGCTCGGTCAGCTCCTCGCTCTTGATCGCTCCGCCGAACCAGTCGTTGCGCTCGAGCACGCAGACGCGCCACTCCGCCCTGGCGAGCAGCGCAGCGCAGGCGAGCGAGTTGACGCCGCTGCCGACGACGACCGCGTCGAAGTCAGCCACGCGCGATCTCGCGCAGTTCGTCGTCGGTGACCAGGCCGCGCTTGCGCGTCCCGAGAGCCTTCACCTGCGCCAGCAGCTCGGGCCACCGCTCCTCCGGCACGTTGAGGCCGAGCTCCTCCACCTTGATCCGGATGGAGTCGAGCCCGCTCTTCTTGCCGAGAACGATCGCACGCTCGGCCCCGACGAGCTCGGAGGAGTACGGCTCGATGGACGGCGGATCGTGGAACTGGGAGGCAACGGCGCCGGACTCGCGCCGGAACAGCGTCTCGCCGGTGAGGGGCTTCCACGGCGCGAGCCCGTAGCCCGAGAGCTCCTGCACGCGCGCGGCTGTCTCGCGGACCCGATCGAAGCGAAGCCCCGTCTCGACGCCGTAGAGCGCACGTAGCGCGAGCGCGATCTCGCCGAGGTCGGCGTTCCCCGCGCGCTCGCCCATCCCGTTGATCGTGCCGTGGATCCACGTCGCGCCGGCGCGCACTGCCGCGACGGCGGCGGCGGTCGCGAGCCCGAAGTCGTCGTGGCCGTGGAAGTGGACGGGCAGCCCGTCGACGTACTGAACCGTTGTGCCGACGAGGTCCGCGACGGCCTCCGGCGAGGCGATGCCGAGCGTGTCGACGACGGCCACCTCCTGCGCGCCCGCTCCGACGGCCGTCTCGTACACCTGCCGGTAGAAGTCCGGCTCGGCGCGCGTGGAGTCGACGCCGAAGAAGGCTGCTCTGATCCCGTGCTCGGTCGCGAAGCGCATGGCGTTCGCGATCCGCTCGAGCATGGTCTCGCGCGTGACGCCGATCGCCTCGAGCTTCAGGTCGGAGATCGGCGACTCGATCACCGCAGCCCCGACGCCGAGCTCGACGAGCAGCTCCAGGTCGGCCGCGACGGCGCGGGAGAACCCCCAGATCTCGGCACCGAGCCCCGCCCCGGCGATCAGCTCGACCGCGCGCTGGTCGTCCTCCGACACCCGCGGGAAACCCGCCTCGATCCGCTCGATCCCGAGCCCGTCGAGGAGGCGCGCGATCTCGAGCTTCTGCTCCGGCGAGAGGACGACGCCGACCGTCTGCTCGCCGTCCCGCAAGGTCGTGTCGTAGAGGCCGACCCGACCGCGGATCGCGAAGCGGTCGTTCAGAGAGCCCGTCCAGATCAGGTCGGACACGCGACCACTCCGTCGGGGAACGAGGAGAGCTTCTCGACGCCGTCGGCCGTGACGAGGAAGTTGTCCTCGACGCGCAGGCCCCCGCCGCCCGGCCAGTACACGCCGGGCTCGACCGCGAGCACCATCCCTTCCTCGAACTCGCCGCCCCCGGCCTGGTGCGGATAGGGCGGCTCGTGCGCCCGCGCTCCGACGCCGTGGCAGACGGGGTGCGTGGGCTGACCCGCGTAGCCCGCCTCCTGCAGGCGCTCGCGGACGCCCCGGTCGAGCTCGGCCATCGAGGCGCCCGGCCGGATGTGCTCGAGCGCCCACTCGTAGACGGCCATCAGCAAAGCCTCCAGCTCGGCGTAGTCCTCGCGCAAGCGTCCGAGGACGAGGTTCTTCGTGTGGTCGGCCCAGTAGCCGTCGGCGCAGACCCAGATCTCGAAGAGGACCGGCTCGCCCTCGACCGCCGGAAGATCGCCCGTCGCGGTGAAGGTCTTGATCCCGCGGCCGGCCCAGACGAGCGAGAACGGGAGCGCGAGCTCGACCCTGCCCTGCCAGCCCGTGCCCTCGCCGTGCACGAAGCCCTGCCAGAGTGCGGCTGCCTCGGCCTCCTTCATGCCGGGTCGAAGGCGCTCTCGGACGTGCTCCATCGCGGCGGCCGCGATCTCGTTCGCGAGCCGCAGCCGCTCGAGCTCCTGCTCGGTCTTGCGCGAACGTGCGCGAACGAGGAGCGGCGTCGCGTCGGCGGCCTCGGGAAAGGCGTCGAACCATGCGGCCGTGAACGTGGTGGGCTCGCCGACCATGCGGTCCGAGGCCTGCGTGCCGAGGGAGAGCTCGAGCCCCACGCGCTCGTAGTCGCGCGCAGCGGCGACGGCGGCGTCGAGCGTACGGGCGAGCGGCGGGCGCGGATCCTCGGGGTCGTAGCCGCGGATGAGCCGCACGTGTTCGGTCCACGCCGTGCGCGCCGCGTCCTCCTCCGACGCCTCGATCGTGATCAGCACGGGCTCGCCCTCGCGCGGGAAGACGCAGGCGTCGTAGCCCTTCATCCCCCAGAAGCTCGTGAGGTAGAGGACGTTGTCGGGCGCGCGCACGACGAGCGCGTCGAGCCCTTCCTCGGCCATGAGGGCGCGGACTCGAGCCAGCTTGTGGTCGTCGGGTGGCCAGCTCACGCGTTGTCGCCCCACGGGCGGATGCGGGGCGGCGCGGGCTCGCCGTGGCCCTCCTGCCACGAGACGACGGGATTCCGGAGCACGCCGATCCGCTCGATCTCGGCCTCGACCACGTCGCCCGGCTTGAGATAGAGCCGGCGGCGCTCCTCCTCCGACTTGAAGCCGGCGACCCCCGCCACGGTGCCGGTCGAGAGGACGTCGCCCGCGCTGTAGCCGAGGGCCGAGAAGTTGCTCAGGATCTCCGGGATCGTCACGCTCATCCGGCTCGAGTGCGACTCCTGCCGCGGCTCGCCGTTGACCCGCAGCTCCATCGCGAGGTCGTGGGGGTCCGGGATCTCGTCCGGCGTCACGATCCAGGGGCCCAGCGGACAGAAGGTGTCGATCGCCTTGCAGAAGCTGAACACGCCCGAGCGCATCTCGCCGCGCTGGATGTCGCGCGCGGTGATGTCGTTGAAGATGACGTAGCCGCCGATGTAGTCCTCGGCCTCGTCGGGCGAGAACCACTTGCCCGCCTTCTTGAGCACGACCGCGAGCTCGAGCTCGTAGTCGAGCTCCTCCGTCAGATGCTCGGGATAGACGATCGGCTCGTCGGGGCCGACGATCGCGTCGACGTTCTGGAAGAAGTTGATCCACGGCGCGATCCGGTGCGTCCAGTTGACGTTCTTCGACTCATCCTCGTGCTCCCGGAAGTTGCCCGCCGTGTGGAAGAACTTCTTCGGCACGATCGGGGCGCGCAGCTTCGCCTCCGTTAGCGGCGTCCGCTCTTCGGTCTCGTCGGCGCCCCCACGCTCGAACCACGCCCGCATCGTCGGCACGTCGAGCCGGACGATCTCCTCGCCGTCGAGGTACCCGACCTTCCCATCGTCGTATGTGACGAGCTTCACGACCTCGCCTGCCCGCTTCCGACCTGTCCGGGTGTCAGACACCTGCCGTGTCTGTAAGAGCCGTGTCTCCCACGGGGCCAAGCGGCCTTCGACCGCGGGCCGTGTCCGCTTTCGCCAGTGTCCGGTGTCAGACACCGGGCGTGTCTCCTGAAGACGCGTCTCACGCGGCCCCACAGACCTGCATCGCCACCCGGGCATAGACCTCCGCCGTCTTGACGAGCGCGTCGATCTCGAGGTTCTCGCCGAGCTCGACGTCCATCAGCCCCGTGGACGTGCCGTAGTTGACGGTCGGCACGCCGTAGCGGGTGAGCGCCGACGCGTCGCTGAACCAGCGCGTCACATCCCGCGCCGGCGCCTCGCCCCACACCTCGGCGTGCGCCGCGTCGATCGCCGCGACGAGCTCGTGCCCCTCCTCGATCTCCGCCCCCGGTGCGGTCACGAAGACCTCGCCCTCCACGCCGTAGTCCGGGAAGCGCTCCGCGAGGTCGCGCGCCAGGGCGAGCACCTCGCTGCGCGCGACCGCCATCTCCTTCGTCGGCGGAACCCGGACGTCGAGGAAGAGATCGGTGTGGTGCGGCGTACGGGAGGCTCGCCAGCCGAAGCCGCCCTCGACCGCCCCGACGTTGACGATCGCCTTCGCACCGCGGTACGCATTCGCTGGGTCGTCCTCCCACGTCGGGATCCACTCGAGCACCGCGTCGAGCACTTCCCGGGCGCGCAGGATCGAGTTGCGGTCGCGCCGCCCCTCGCTGAACGCCGTGTGGATGAAGTCGCCGTGGACGCGGATCCGCAACCACAGCGCGCCGAAATGGCCGAGCACCACCTTGCCCTCTGTCGGCTCGCCGAGCAGGCACATGTCCGCGACGCCGCCGTGCGACACGAGGTAGCGCGTGCCGGCCGCGTAGCCGCGGTATTGCGCTCCCTGCGCCTGGCCCTGCTGCGTCTTCTCGATCTCGCCGCACACCGCCGCGATCAGGACGTCCCCGCGCAGCCGCACCCCGGCGTCCTGCAGCGCGCGCACGGCCTCGACGTAGCAGGCGAGGGCGCCCTTCATGTTCGAGAGGCCGAGCCCGTAGAGCCGTCCGTCCCGCTCGAACGCCTGCGGCTGGAAGCCGGGGACGTTGCGCAGCCACGGCTCGCGGCCCGAGTACGACGTGTCGAGGTGGCCGTTGAACATGAGCGACTTGCCCCCGCCCGAGCCGGGCCAGGTGGCGAGCGCGTTCGCGCGTCCATCCTCGACCTGCTGCCACTGCACCTGCAGGCCGAGCGATTCGTAGATCTCGACCATGAGCCGTGCCGCCGCCTCCTCGTCGCCGGTGAAGCTCGGCACGTTGACGAGCCGCGTCGCGGTCTCGACGAGGCGATCGGGATCGACCTTCATGACCGGACGTGCGGGAGCACCTTCTCGCCGAAGAGGCGGATCTGGTTCCGTCGGTCCTTCCCCCAAAGCTCCAGCATGACGTGCGTGCAGCCGGCGTCGCGGTACTCCTCGATCGCCTCGATGCAGTCGGACGGCGTGCCCGCGATCGGACGGCACTTGTCGAGCAGCGCGTCCGAGACCTCGGCCTTCGCGGCGAGCCGGCCGCCCCGCTCCATCGCCTCGGCCACGGGACGGATCTCGTCCTGCTCGATCCCCGCGAGCTCGAGCAGCGTGTCGGCCGCGCCCTGGATGTTCTGCACCTTGTTCGCGAGGTACATGCCCGCGATCTCGCGCGCGCCGTCGCGGCCGGCATCCCGGTCCGTCTCGTGGATCGAGGCGACGACCGTGCAGCCGACGTCGATCTCGCTGCCGACGTTGGCACGCGTGTAGCGGACGAAGCCGGGCGTCGTGATGGAGGGAGTGAGGCAGCCGTCGGCGATCTCGCCGGCGAGCTGCTGCATCTTCGGGGCCGTCGCCGCGACGTACACGGGCGGCACCTCGCGCGGCGCGTGCGCCTCCGCGGCGAGCGCAGGCACGTCGGCGCTCCACGTATCGCCGTCGTACTCGAACCGCTCGCCGGAGAGCACGCCGCGCGCGATCGTCACGGCATCGCGCATCGGCCCCAGCGTCTTGCGCGTCTGCGTCTTCGTGTTGTTGAGAAAGATCTTCGACGTCCCGAAGCCGAGGATGAACCGCCCCGGCCCGGCAGCCTCCTGCACGACGCGCGCGTCCATCGCCGCCTGCACGGGATGGCGGGTCGACGCCGCGATGATCCCCCACCCGACCGTGAGGCGCTTCGTCTCGCGGGCCATGAGCGCGCCGACGCCGGTGGAGGAGCGAGCCTCCATTCCGTGCTTTCGCCACCACGGATAGGCCTCGGCGAGCCAGATCGTGTCCAGGCCGGCGTCGTCCATCGCGCGCGCGGAGGCAAGCATCTCGTCAAGCGGCTCCATCGTGAGCTGCATGACGCCGACGCGGAACGAGACGGCCACGCGGCTCAGTCTTCGGTGGAGGTCGTCGGCCCCTCGGGGTCCGCTGCGTACGCCTCGGGTGAGCCCGGGCTGATCCCCTCCTCGGCACCGTGCGTCGCCGGCTCGCCACGGCTGCCGGTCGCGTCCTGCACCTGCGCGTCGAGCGCGGTCAGCACGTGCTGCACTTGCTGGTTCACGATCGGCTGCAGGACGCGCTGACCCATCGAGCCGACCGGACCGAGGATCTTCACGTCGGCGCTCCACGCCATTGACGTGCCGCCTGCGTCCGCGTCCGAGAGCGTGAACGACGTCTCCATGTTCATGATCGCGCCGACGCCGTTGCCCTTGACCGCGAGCTTCGCGAACTCCGGCTCCCGCTCCTCGATCTTCTCCATGTCGACCTTCATCTTCAGGCCGCCGAGGCCGAGCGGGATCTTCACGTTTGCGGTCCAGCGCCGGTCGTCGTGGACGTCGAAGCTCTCCACGCCCGGCATCGTCTTCGCCATCGACGCGGGGTCGTTCAGCACCTGCCAGACCGTCGCGCGCGGAGCCTGGAAGGTGCGCTCGCCCGACACGTTCACGTCGCGCTCGCCTCCTGCAGCAGCCGCCAGACGCGCTGGTACGGGTTGTGGCTGTCGGTCACGACCTTCCCGGTCGCATCCTGGATCGCGGCACAGATCGCGTGGATGCCGGCTCCGCCGCCCTCGCCCATGCCCTTCGTCCCGAGCGGCGTGAAGGGGGACGGGCTCTCGGTCGCGCCTGTCGCGAGCGGCGGCATGTCGAGCGCATGCGGGACGTGGTAGTCGTAGAAGTTGGGCGTCAGCAGGTTCCCGTCCTCGTCGTACTCGTAGACCTCGTGGATCGCAGCGCCGATCGCCTGCGCCGTCGCGCCCATCACCTGGCCCTCCACGATCTGCGGGTTGATCCGCTTGCCGCAGTCGTCGACGGCGGCGTAGTCGACGATCTCGTACGCGCCGGTCTCGGGATCGACCTCGACGACCGCGACGTGGATCTGCACCGCGTACGTGAGCGTGAGGTTGCCGAACTTCCGCTCGACGTCGGGCACCTCGAACGGGGGCCGGTAGACGTAGCGGCAGTTGAGCGTCACGTCGAGATCCTCCGGCAGGCCGGCGTTGTTCGCGTTGACGATCGCGCCGCACGCCATGAAGGGCAGGAACGCGTCGGGGCTCTCCTTGATCCGCACACCGCCGTCGGCCAGCTCGAGCGCCTCGGGCGGCACGCCGCCGAAGACCGCGCCGGCGAGCTTCTTGATCTCGGCCGCGAGCATCTCGGTCGCGCCCTTGACCGCGCCGAGGCCCGTCACGGCGAACTGGCTCGCGTACGTTCCCGAGAAGCCGGCGTGCGAGTTCCAGTAGCTGTCGTGGCCGGCGCGCACGTGCACGTCGTCGACCGCGCAGTTGAGGATGTCGGCCACCACCTGCGCCGCCGTCGTCTCGTGCCCCTGGCCCTGCGGGGTGGTGCCGAGCGTGACGACGATCTCGCCGAAGATGTCGAGCTTCACGGTCGCGACCTCGTTGTTGCCCGAGAACTGGAGCTCCGGGTTGATGAGGCGCGACTGGCCGAAGTTGTTCGTGCCGGAGTCGAGGGTCGAGCCGATCCCGACGCCGAGCAGCCTCCCGCGCTCCTCCGCCTGGGCGCGGCGCGCGTCCATCGAGTCGTAGCCGACGAGCTCGAGCGCGAGGTCGAGCATCGCCGCGTAGTCGCCGGAGTCGTAGACGCAGCCGTTGGGCGTCTCGTACGGCATCTCCTCGGCGCGGACGTAGTTCCGCTTGCGCACCTCGACCGGGTCGAGGCCGAGCTCGTGGGCGACGATGTCGATGACGCGCTCGGTGAACCAGAGGTGCTGCATGCGCGAGTAGCCACGATTCGGCGAGACGGGCGCCTTGTTCGTCGCAACCTGCGTGAACTCGAGCTCGATGTGACGCCAGCGGTACATCCCCGGCGTCACCTGCGCCCAGATCACGCCGCCGAGCGGCTCGTACCTGAGCCAGGCGCCGGCGTCGTCGAGCGCCTTCGTCCGGAAGCCGAGCAGCGTTCCGTCGTTCTTGACCGCGACCTCGGTGTCGTGGAACCAGCGTTCGTTGCCGTGCGACATCGAGAGGTGGAAGTCGGTGCGCCACTCCGTCCATTGCACCGGCCTGTTGAGCTTGCGCGAGAGGAGGCAGCAGACGACGAGCTGCGGATGCGAGGTGATCTTGTTGCCGAAGCCGCCGCCGATGTCCTGCGTGACGAAGCGGAGCTTGTCGAGCCCCACCTTCATCGCCGGCCCCATCATGATCGCGGCGAAGCCGGGGAACTGGTTGTTCGTGTGGATCGTCCACTGCCCGACGCCGCGGTTGTACTCCACGAGCGCGCCGTCGCACTCGAGCGGCGTCGAGTTGAAGCGGTGGAAGTGGAGCTCGGGGATCTTCACGACTCGGTCGGCCTCGGCGAAGGCGGTGTCGAGGTCGCCCCACGAGTAGAGGCCCGACCACATGAGGTTCCCGCCGGCGTCGTCGTGCAGCACCGGCGCCTCGGCGTCCTGCGCCTTGCGCGCGTCGACCACCGCCGGCAGCGGCTCGTAGTCCACCTCGACGAGCTCGGATGCGTCGCGCGCGAGCTCCCGCGTCTCGGCGACGACGGCGACGACGGGCTCGCCGACGTAGCGCACCTTGCCGACCGCGAGCGAGTAGTCCTTCACGTTCGCGCCCGGCACGCTCGAGATCTGGAAGAACGGCTCGGTGAGCGCCGCCACCTCTTCGCCGGTCAGCGTGCCGTACACGCCGTCGATCGCCTCGGCTGCCGAGACGTCGACGCGCGTGATGTGCGCGTGCGCGTACGGGCTGCGGACGAAGTGGAGGTAGCCCATCCCGTGCCGCTTGACGTCGTCGACGAACACGCCCTCGCCCTGCAGGAGGCGCTTGTCCTCCTTGCGCCGGACACTCTGGCCGCCCCAGCCTTTCTGGATCTCGACAGGTGCGGGGGCGACGACGGTCTCGGTCACTTCGCCACCGACTTCACGGCCTCGACGATGTTCCAGTAGCCCGTGCAGCGACAGATGTTTCCCTGCAAGGCCTTCTTGATCTCGTCCTCGGACGGGCTCGGGCTCTCCCGCAGCAGGGCGGTCGCGCTCATCAACATCCCCGGCGTGCAGTAGCCGCACTGGAGCGCGTGGTGCTCGTTGAACGCCTGCTGGAGCGGCGTGAGCTCGCCGTCCTCGGCCAGTCCCTCGACGGTCTCGATGCTCGCGCCGTTCGCCTGGACGGCGAGGAGCATGCAGCTCTTCACGAGCACGCCGTCGAGGATCACCGAGCACGCGCCGCAGTTCCCCGTGTCGCAGCCGACGTGGCTGCCCGTGAGGTCGAGGTCGTCGCGCAGGAAGTGGATGAGAAGCTTGCGCGGCTCGACGTCGCGCTCGTACGCCCGCCCGTTGACCGTGACCGTGACGTCCATCAGCGGGCTGCGGCCTCCTGCGCGGCGCGCGCCGCGAGCACGGCGGCGAGGTGGGTGCGGTACTCGCTCGACGCGTGGACGTCGGAGGGCGGAGCGAGGCTCGCCGCGCGGACCGCATCGGCGACGCCTTCCGGCGACTCGGCCGTGACCAGCACGGGCACGGCGTCGACACAGCCGAGCGCGACTCGCACGGCTCCGTTGACGCTGGCGGCGGCGTTGCAGATGCATGTGCCGTCCGCGCCGAGCGTGACCGCGGCGAAGCCGTCCTTCTTGCCGGCCGGGATCGCGATCCGCGTGAGCAGCTCACCCGGCCCGACCGCGGTGAGGTAGACGCCGAGGAAGAACTCCTCCGCGCTCACTTCCCGCTCACCGCTCGCTCCTGCGATCGTCATCCGGGCGCCGACCGCGACCATCAGCGGCGGGAGGTGGTTGGTGGGGTCGTTGGAGCAGACGTTGCCGCCGATCGTGCCGCGGTTGCGCACCTGGACGTCCGCGATCGTGGCGCAGACCTCGCCGAGGATCGGGCGGGCCTTCGCCTCCGCCGAGCGCATGAGCTCGCTGTACGTCGTCATCGCACCGATCGTCAGCGTCCCGTCGGCGGCGAGCTCGATCCCTCGCAGCTCCTCGAGGCCGTTGAGGTCGACGAGCATGTCGGGCGAGGCCGCCCGCGCCTTCATCACGTTGATCAGCGTCTGCCCCCCGGCGAGCGCCCGCGCGCCGTCGTTCGCCGCGAGCAGCTCCAGCGCCTCCGCCACGGAGCCGGGCTTCTCGTACTCGACCTCGCGCAGGAGCATCGCGCCGATCCTATCCCGCGCTACGAGACGGGTTCAGCGTGAATGCGATGTGGCGATTCCCTGAGCCGGCCGCCCGCCCGGCCGGCCCGAACGGCGAGGATCTCCGCGAGCATGGAGAGCGCCGTCTCGGCGGGCGTGTCGGCGCCGAGGTCGAGCCCGGCGGGCCCGGCGATCCGGTCGAGGTCATCCTCGTCGACACCCCGCTCGAGGAGCAGGCCACGCCGCCGCTCCTGGTTGCGCCTCGAGCCGAGCGCGCCCACGTAGAAGGCATCGGTACGGAGCACGGCCTCGAGCAGCGGCAGGTCGAACTTGTCGTCGTGCGTGAGGACGAGGACTGCGGTGTCGACGTCGGGGCCAACGTGCGCGAGCGCCTCGTCCGGCCAGACGACAAGGAGCTCGTCGGCGCTCGGGATGCGCTCGGGCGTCGCGAAGCTGGCGCGGGCGTCGGCCACTACCGTGCTCCAGCCGAGCAGCTTGGCGGCGCGGCAGAGCGCCTCCGCGGTATCGACCGCGCCGTAGACGAAGAGCCTCGGCGGCGGCGCGTCGACGTCCGCGAACACGGTGCGCTCCCCGAGCGGGAAGGCGTGACTCCTCCCGCGCCGGCGCGCGGCCTGCTCGAGCCCGGGATCGTGAAGGCGCTCGCCGACTCCCTCGCCCTCGACGACGGTCAGCGTGACGTCGGGCCGTTCCGCGTCCCGGAGCTCCTCGACGAAGACGTCGATCTCGCCGCCGCACGGAAGCCCGATGCCGAGGGCCATGTCGTCGGTGATCCCGTAGGTCACGAGCCGCGGCTCGCCCCCGGCGAGCACCTCCTGCGCAGCGACGACGACGTCGCTCTCGACGCAGCCGCCCGAGACCGAGCCGGCGAGCTCGCCCTGCTCACTGACGACGAGCTTGGAGCCGATGGGCCGGGGGGCCGAGCGGCGGGTTGCGACGACCGACGCGAGCGCGACTCGCTTGCCCTCTTCGCGCCAGCGCGCGGCCTGCTGCAGCGTCTCGTCCATCCGGCTTCAATCTAGCCCGTGCCGGAGCACCGAGACCGAGAGCGCCTGCGGAAGACGTTCGGCTCCGTAGCCGAGCTGTACGACCTGGCGCGGCCGACGTATCCCGCGGTCGTCTTCGACGATCTCGCAGAGCTCGCCGGGCTCCAGCCGGGCTCGCGCGTGCTCGAGATCGGCCCGGGCACGGGGCAGGCGACGCGTGATCTGATGCGACGCGGCTATGCGGTCACCGGGGTGGAGCTGTCCCCTGAGCTCGCGGCGGTAGCGCGCAGGAACGTTCCGGATGCGGAGCTCGTCGTAGGCGACTTCGAGCGCTGGGAGCCGGAGGAGGCCGGCTTCGACGCGGTCGTCGCTTTCACCGCCTTCCACTGGGTTGCGCCCGAGCTGCGGTACTCGAAGCCCGCGCGGCTGCTGCGGCCGGGCGGCGCGCTGGGAGTCGTCGCCGGAGTGCACGTCCTTCCGGCGGACGGCGACCCCTTCTTCGCGGAGGTGCAGGAGGACTACGACGCGGTGGTTCCGCACCCGGACAACCGCGCACCGCAGCCACCCGAGGAGATCCAGAGCTGGTGGGTTGAGGAGTTCCGTGCCTCGGGCTTCTTCACTTCGATCGAAGAGCGGCGTCATCTCCAGCCGATCACGTACACGGCAGACGAGTACATTGCGGTGCTGGGGACGTTCTCGGACAATCTCGCGCTCCCCGCGGAGCAGCGCGAAGAGCTCTTCCGCCGCATCCACGGCCGCATCGAAGCGCGCCCCGGCGGGACCGTCACGAAGCACTTCCTCCTGCTACTGACGGTCGGGCGCCTCTAACCGTCCGAACCAGCCCTGTCTCGGTGCCGGGCACCGAGACAAGTCTCGCGAAGACGTCGCGCCCCCGAACCGGCTTGGCGATGCGGCCGGCTGTTCCTTTCGGACATGTGCTGGTGCCTGGCACCGGGGCATGTCCCGCCGGAGCGTGGCTGCAGGGGCCCGCGCCGAGGACTTACCTACCGCCCCAGGTAGGCCTTGCGGAGGTCCTCGTGCTCGCGGAGCTCGGAGGCCGCGCCTTCCAGGACTAGCCGGCCGGTCGAGAGCACGTAGCCGCGGTCGGCGATCGATAGCGAGACGTTCGCGTTCTGCTCGACGACGAGCATCGCGACGCCCGACTCGTGCACCTGCTTGATGATCTCGAAGCTCCGCTCGACGAGGATCGGGGCGAGACCCATCGAGGGCTCGTCCATCAACAGCAGCTTCGGCTTCCCCATCAGCGCCCGGCCCATCGCCACCATCTGCTGCTCGCCGCCCGACATCGTCCCCGCCAGCTGGGAACGCCGCTCGTAGAGGAGCGGGAAGAGGTCGTAGACGCGCTCGAACGCCTCCTTCGTGCCGCCGCCGTGCAGGTAGGCGCCCATCTGGAGGTTCTCGAGCACCGTCATCGGCCCGAACAGCCGCCGGTTCTCGGGCACGATCGCGATCCCCTTGCCGATCCGGTAGCTCGTCGTGCGCGACGTCACGTCCTCGCCTTCGAAGCGCACCGTCCCGCGGCGCGGCTGCACGATTCCGAGCACCGTCTTCAGCGTCGTCGACTTGCCGGATGCGTTGCCACCGAGCAGGCAGACGAGCTCGCCCGCGCGCACCTCGAGGTTCACGTTCTGGAGGATGTGGATCTGCCCGTAGTACGTGTCGACGGACTCGAGCCGCAACAGGGCATCGGGTGCCGCGCCGTTCCCGCTCGCGGCCGGCTCGCTCACTTCGTCACCGTCGCGCTCGCGCCGAGGTACGCCTCGACCACCCGCGGACTAGTGGCCACGGCCTCGAAGCTCCCCTCCGCGATCTTGACGCCGTGGTCGAGCGCCACGACGCGGTCGGAGATCCCCTCGACGACGTGCATGTCGTGCTCGATGAGGAGGATCGTGTAGCCCCCCTCGTCGCGCAGCTTC
Source organism: Gaiellaceae bacterium (assembly GCA_035653435.1). Taxonomy (GTDB): domain Bacteria; phylum Actinomycetota; class Thermoleophilia; order Gaiellales; family Gaiellaceae; genus Palsa-739. Next base: position 116,549 of record DASRBY010000036.1, on the reverse strand, counting down.
CCGATCAGCTCCGTGATCTCGTGCGTCTCGACCGGGTTCATGCCCGCCGCCGGCTCGTCGAGGAGCAGGATCCGCGGCCGCGTGGCCGTCGCCCTCGCGATCTCGAGTCGCCGCCGGTTCGCGTACGAGAGGCTGTAGGCGGGCTGATTCCAGCGGTAGCCCATGAGCCGCTCGCCGAAGAAGGCGAGCTTCTCCTCGGCGAAGGCGCTCACCGCCCGCTCCTCGCGCCTGGCGCGGGGCAGCTGGAGCATCTGCTCGATCAGCGTCGCCTTCGTCCGCCCGTACTGCGCGGCCATGACGTTCTCCTTCACCGTCATGTTGAGAAACAGCCGGAGCGTTTGGAAGGTGCGCGCCACGCCGCGCTGGGTGATCTTGTGCGGCTGGAGCCCGACCAGGCTCTCCCCGTCGAGCAGGATATCGCCGACGTCGGGCTGGTAGACGCCCGTGATGAGGTTGAAGAGCGTCGTCTTGCCGGCGCCGTTCGGCCCGATCACGCTCAGGATCTCGTGCTCGTCGACGTGCAGGTCGAGCTCGTCGATCACCTTCAGCCCGCCGAATGAGAGGTTGAGCCCGCGGAGCTCGAGCAGGCGCTTCCGGTCCGCGCCGTTCTCGCTCATACGATCTCCACCCGCGACTGTCCGAAGATGCCGGCCGGGCGCGTCGTCATCAGGACGATCAGGATCACGCCGAGGAAGAGCGGCCTCGTCGTCGCGTTCTGCTCGATGAGGGTGTTCTCCCAGGCGAACGCCGCTCCCCAGAGCGTCGGGATGAGCAGCGCCCACCGCTTCCAGCCCTTGACCACGGTGCACGCGAGCACCAGCGCGATCACGAGGACGAACGCGTAGTTGCCGATCTTGTAGTTGCTCGCTTGATACGTGTGCGCGGGCAGGACCATCCAGTGGCGGAGCACGGTCGCCAGGAAGCCGTGCTTCGTGAACGCCGTCGCCCCGATCGCGATCGGCCCGTGCACGCCCCGTGGCCACAGCGCTCCCACCACTTGGTTGACGATCACGCCGAACGCCGCGAGGCCTGCGAGCATGGCCGCAAGCACCCGCCACGGACGCACCTTCGCGAGCAGCCCGAACACTGCGGCCGCATAGAAGACCCAGCGCGCGTGGACGGGCGTGGTGAGGATCTCGAGCAGGACGTTGACCACGACCGCGCCGAAGACGACGCCGCCGAGGCTGCCGGCGCCGCCGAGGATCACCATCGCGTAGACCGTGATCAGGAGCTGGAACATGAACGCCTCCGGAAAGACGCCCTGGTAGTACGCCCCGTTCACCGTGCCCGCGAAGCCTGCCACGCCGGCGCCGACTGCGACCGCGAGCAGCATCAGCCACTTGACGGGGATCCCCATCATCTCCGCCGCGAGCGGGTCCTCTCGCAGGGCACGCCAGGCGCGGCCGGTACGCGACCGGTTCACGAAGTGGAGCAGGATCGCGACGACGGCGAAGCCCGCGGCGCCGACCCAGACGTAGTCCGAAGGGCGGTTGTTCAGGACATGCCCGAAGCCGCGGAACGGATCGACGTTCGTGATGCCGGTCGGGCCGCCCGTGATGTCGTGGGGCGCGCCCAGCCCGAGCCAGTCCCACGAGTAGCCGTTCGTCGTGAAGTTGTTGAAGATCTCGAGGAAGAAGAGCGTGACGATCGCGAGGTAGTCGCCGCTCAGCCGGCGTGAGGGAAGGGCGAGGGCGAAGCCGAGCAGGACGGTCGCCGCGATCACGAACGGGACGCTCTGCCACGTCGGCCAATGGATGTTGTAGTGCGCCGACGACAGCTCCGCGTACAGATAGGCGGCGAAGCCGTAGAAGGCGATGTAGCCCAGGTCGAGCAGCCCGGCCCAGCCGACCGCCACGTTGAGGCCGACGGCCAGGAGCACGTAGAGCATCGTGTCGGCGGTGACGCCGATGACGTAGCTGTTCGTGGTCAGCACGGGAATCGCGCAGACGAGCCCCACGAAGGCGGCGAGGAGCAGGATGCGCGGCGTCCGGTCCGCCACCCGGGCCGCCGAGCCCAGCAGGCCGGTCGGGCCTCCGATCCGCTCGGTCGAGCGGCTCACCCACTCGTCGACTCCGATCTGGGGGGAGGTCGCAGGCGGGGGAGTCGGGGCGCCGGGGCTCATCTCAGACCTTCGAGAGCACCGGGGCTCCGCGAATTCCGGTCGACCGGTAGAGCATGAAGAGGATGAGAACCGTGAAGACGATCAGGTCCGAGAAGGCGGACGAGAGGTACCCCACGGTGAACGTCTCCACCAGGCCGATGAACAGGCCTCCCAGCACGGCACCGCCGATGTTGCCGATGCCGCCGACCACCGCGGCGATGAAGGCCTTGAGGCCGGTGCCGAAGCCGAGGTACGGGTTCAGCTGCTGGTAGGCGAGCCCGATCATCACGCCCGCGGCGCCGGCCAGCGCCGAGCCGAGCAGGAAGGTGATCGAGATCACGCGATCGACGTCGATGCCCATCATCGACGAAGCCTCGGCATCGAACGAGACTGCCCGCATCGCCTTGCCGGTGCGGGTCCGCCAGACGAACAGCGAGAGCGCGACCATGAGCGCGACATTCGAGACGATGACGACGAGCTGGACGTACTGGATCGAGAAGTTCCCCACGCTGATCGAGTGGAAGAGCTCGCCGATCCCCGACTTGCCCGCCCGGAGCTCGAACGTGTTGTAGCTGCGCGGATTCGCGCCCCAGAGAAGCACTGCCGTCTGCTGGAGGAAGAACGAGACACCGATCGCGGTGATGAGCGGCGCGATGCGAGGCGCTCGACGCAGCGGCCGGTAGGCGAAACGCTCGATCACGACCCCGAGTGCTCCGCAGCCGACCATGGCCGCGGCGAACGCGAGCAGGAGCAGCGGCACGATCGGCAACACGGGCTGCAGGGGCGAGCCGAGCGCGTTGAGCACGAACCAGCCGATGTACGCGCCGACCATGACGACGTCACCGTGCGCGAAGTTGAGAAGCTTGAGGACGCCGTACACCATGGTGTAGCCGAGCGCGATCAGGGCGTAGAGGCTTCCGATCGTGATGCCGCCGACGAGGTTGGCGAAGAAGATGTGCCAGTTGTAGAGCTGGAAGGCGAGGACGCCGCTCATTCGCTCCTTCTCCTTTGAGCGTGCGGCCCGCCTAGAAGGGCGGGCCGCACGCCGTTCCTACCGAAACGCGGCCGGCTACTTGACGGCGTAGAGCTCCTTGTACTTGCCGCCGGCCTGGATCTGGAAGAGGGTCGCCCCCGACGCCGGGCCGTGGAAGGCGTCCTTCTTGTTGAAGGAGACCGGGAAGCCGAGAATCGTCGTCGACAGCTTGACCTTCTTCAGCTTCGCCGCGACGGCGCCACGGGCCGTCTTGAGGTTCGACCAGAGCTTGCCGTGAACAGCGGCGCACTCTTCCGAGATCGCCGTCGCCAGCATCTGGGTCGCGACGAAGCTCGGAGCCCCGAACGGGTCGCTCGCCGACGAGGCGCCGTACGCCTTCCTGTACGCGCTCTCGAACTTCTTGTTGATCGCCGTGATGGCCGGTCCGAAGAACGAGAGGTAGGCGCCGACGGTGTGGAAGTGCGTCGGGTCGACGCTTCCGTCCGTCGCCATGAAGGGACCGTTGTAGCCGTCGGTCTTCAGGTCGTTCGTGAACACCTGCGAGTCGCCCGCGTCCTGGGTCGGCGCATAGACGAACTTGAAGCCGGTGTTCGCGCCGAGCAGTGCGACCGGAGCGATGTCCGCCGCAAAGCCGGTGCTGCCACCCGGGTTGTTGTCCGTCTCCTTCACCGACTTGCGGGTGACCTTGAGGCCGTGCGACTTGAAGATCGCCTGGGCGTCGTTCGCCAGGCCGATGCCGTATGCCTCGCCGTCGTCGACCACGAGGACCTTCTGGCCCTTCTTGAGCTTCAGGTGCGTGATCATGAACGGCACCGTCTTCGCCTGGATCGCGTTCACCGGGACGACGCGGAAGAAGTACTTCAGCGGCTTCTGCCCCTTGGTTCCGGTGGCGAGCGTGTCGAGCGTCGCCGAGCCCGAGACGTAGGCCAGATGCGCGGCGTCCAGGATCGGCCCGCCGCCGAGGTTCTCGTTCGAGCCGGCGAAGCCGACCATGCCGAGGATGTTCTTGAACGAGACCATCTTCTGGGCGACGGTCGCTGCCTTCTGCGCATTGAGCGTGCTGTCACCGAGGTTCGCGAGCGTCAGCTTGACCCGGTGAAGCTTCTTCGGCACGCCCGGGATTGCCTTGCCGGCATTCCAGCTGTTGATGAACAGCTTCTCCCAGTTCGACTGGTCGTCGCCGAGGAACGACGCGCCGCCCGAGAGCGGGCCGCCGTAGCCGAGACCGGCCGTCTTGCACAACGGCGAGGTCTTGGCAACCTTCGCGGAAGCCGTGCCTCCGAGCGTGGCGGCGACGGCCGCGGCAACGAGTGCCGCAATCGCCGCGGTTGCAACAACCTTCTTCAACATTCGTGCCCTCCTTTTGGACGTCCTCGACTCCTGAGACGCATTCCGCCGACCGAGGTTTGCGTTCGCACTGGGAGACTTGGCTCGCGACTCTACTCCGCAACACGCGGCAGAGGAAGAGCAGCGGTATAGGGTCGCTCCGTGCGCTACTGCATGCAGGCCGCCGACACGGGCGCGCCGGAGACTCCCCTCTTCACCGTTCCCGAATTCCGGCAGCGTCTGTTGCGGTTCGATGGCGAGGGCAAGGAGCGCCGCGACGACGGTCGCGACGAGGTGCTGTACGTGCTCGAGGGCAATGGGGTCGCGACGGTCGGCGGCGAGGAGGAGCAGCTCGCGCCCGGGACCGGCCTCTTCGTCGCGCGCGGCACGCCGTGGCGGATCGAGACCGCGGAGGGCCTGAAGATCCTCTCCGTGCTCGTCGAGGAGCCGCTCCCCGCGTCGGCGAGCCACGCCGTCGTTGCCGGAGGAGAGCGAGGAACGGCTACGGCCGGCCGCGAGTTCACGCTGCTCGCGCACCCGGACAACGGCTGCGAGTCGGTGACCCAGTTCGTCGGCTACATCCCGCCCGGCCGCGCGCCGGACCACTTCCACCCCTATGACGAGGTCGTCTACGTCCTCTCAGGCGACGGCGCGTTCCACGTCGACGGTGAGAGCGCGCCGCTGCGGGCGGGCTCGTGCGTCCACCTGCCCGCCCGGCTCGTCCACTGCCTCGAGAACCACGGCCCCGACGAGATGCTGGTGCTCGGTGTCTTCCGACCGGCCGGCTCGCCGGCCGAGGCGTACTACCCCGACGGCTCGGCCGCGGCCGTCCCTGCGGCCGGCTGATGCCGCACATCGAGCGCACGGCGCACGTCGGCTGGGACGGGAACCTCCCGCGCGGCGCGGGCACGCTCGACGCCGCGACCGGCGCCTTCGCGCGGTTGCCCTTCTCCCTCCCCTCGCGCGTCGGCGAGCCGGGAGGCAAGACGAGCCCCGAGGAGCTGCTGGCCGCCGCCCACGGCGGCTGCCTCACGATGTCGCTGGCCGGCGAGCTGACCGCAGCCGAGACGCCCCCAGGCCGCCTCGACGTGACGTGCACGATCGTGATGGACGAGGTCGAGGGCCAGGGCCACCAGATCGTGGGCTCGCGGGTCGAGATCGTCGCCCGCGTGGACGCGGTGGACGACGGTGCGCTGCAGGCGGCCGTCGCGCGGGCGCATGCCGGCTGTCCCTTCTCGCAGCTGCTCGAGCGCGCCGGCGCCGAGGTGAGCGTTACCGCTCGGCTAGCCGACTAGGAAACGGCCGTCTCGCCGGGCCGTGGCTCGTCGACGCCCGACTCCGGCGTCCCGACCACCGGCGGCTCCGGCGGGCGGAGATAGAGGTAGTCGTAGGCGAGCGCCGCGAGCAGCGCGCCGATCACGGGACCGAGCCAGTAGATCCAGCCCTCGCCCCAGAAGTTGCCGACCACCTCCGGCCCGAAGGCGCGGGCCGGGTTCATCGCCGCGCCGGTCAGCGGGCCGCCCATGAAGACGTCCATGGTGATCGTCAACCCGATCGCGAGGCCCGCGATCGACTTGAAGGCGCCGCGCGGGTCGACCGCGGTCGCGAAGACCGCCCAGACGAGGAAGAACGTGAGCACGATCTCGATCAAGAGCCCCTTCCCGTCGCCGATAGTGGGGGCGTGCGGCACCGAGCCGAGGAAGGCGGCGTGGGCGAAGAGAGCCCGGAGGATCAAGGCCGCGGCGATCGCCCCGAGCAGCTGGAAGGCCCAGTAGAGGACGGCGAGCCTCAGCTCGATCCGCTTCGTGGCGACGAAGCTGAGCGTGATCGCGGGATTGAAGTGACCGCCGGAGATGTGACCGAGGTTCGTGACCATGATCGCGATCGCGAGGCCGTTGGCAAATGCGACCGCGACGATGTCCTGCCCGCTGACGATGCCCGCACCGCCGCCGATGAAGATGAGGGTGAAGGTGCCGACGAACTCGGCGATGCAGCGGCGGAGGTCGTCCTCGTCCACGAGCCGGAACGCTACGAGCGTCGTCGGACGATGCCGATGCGTGAGGACGAGTCGCGCCGGGTACATGCGTGCCCGTGAGCGGGGTCACCCAGGAGCGCAGGTTCGAGGTCGAGTGCCCGCACTGCCACAAGGCGTTCGCCGCAGAGCCCATCGAGGGCGGCCGGGCCGCCCGCTACCTCGGCTTCAAGTGCCCGCACTGCAAGCTCTTCGTGCCGCTGCAGCGCGCGACGGACGCCGGTCTGAGCCGGGATACGGACGCCGCTAGCTGACGGCGTCCCGAAGCGCCTGCGCCTCGGGCAGGTGCTCGAGCTTCTTCAACGTGTTGTTCTCGATCTGGCGGATGCGCTCGCGCGTCACGCCGAAGGCGCGGCCGACCTCCTCGAGCGTGCGCGGCTCGCCGCCGAGCAGCCCGTAGCGCAGCTCGATCACCTCGCGCTCCCGCCGCGGCAGCGCGTTGAGGGCGTTCACGACGTCCTCGCGGCGCAGCATGAGCTGCGCGGTGTCGTACGGCGACTCGGCCGCCTCGTCCTCGACGAAGTCCCCGAGCGACGAGTCCTCCTCCTCGCCGATCGGCTTCTCGAGCGAGACGGGAAGCTGGGACATGCGCAGGATCTCGCGCACCTCCTCGGTCGTCATCTCGAGCTCCTCGGCGATCTCCTCCGGGCTCGGCTCGCGCCCGAGCCTCTGCACGAGCTGCCGCTCGATGTGCACGACCTTGTTCAGCTTCTCGACCATGTGGACGGGGATCCGGATCGTGCGCGCCTTGTCGGCGATCGCCCGTGTCACCGCCTGGCGGATCCACCACGTCGCGTACGTCGAGAACTTGTAGCCCTTGCGGTAGTCGAACTTCTCCACCGCGCGGATCAGGCCGAGCGAGCCTTCCTGGATCAGGTCGAGGAACGAGAGCCCGCGGCCGAGATAGCCCTTCGCGATCGAGACGACGAGGCGGAGGTTGGCCTCGATCATCGCCGTCTTCGCGCTCATGTCCCCGCGCTCGATCCGCTTCGCGAGCGTCACCTCCTGGTCGGCCGTGAGGAGCGGCACCTTGCCGATCTCGCGGAGATAGAGACGGAGGGAGTCGAGCGACGGCTCGACGGTGAGGTCGAGCTTCGGAACCGCGGCGATCTTCTCTTCCTCCGGCGGCTCCTGGTGGGGCGGCGCCTTGTGCTGCTCGCCCTCGACGAGGTCGACGCCGTGCTCGACCAGGTACGTGTAGAAGTCCTCGACCTGCTCCTTCGTCAGCTCGACGTCATCGAGCCCGTTCGCGATCTCGTCGTAGGAGAGGAACCCTTTCTCCCTCCCATCGGCGACGAGCTTGTGGAGCTCCTCGACGTCAGGTAGCGAGATGTCGACGGTGAGCACGTCCCGAACCTCCCCGGCCTATTGGTTGCACGACGGCAGTGCCACAACCGACCGGAACCGGCTCCACGCCGGCGCCCCGGTCCTCCCTCAATCCCGAGCCGGATACTAGTCACGGCTCTGCGATTCGTAAAGAAGTTGTCAGGAGAGGGTGACGATCTCGCCCACCCGCTCGTCGCGGGTGTTGAGCACCGGACGGGCCCCGAGTTCCGGCAGGTCGACGCCGAGCGGCCCGAGGAACGCGGCCAGGGCGGGCGCGTGGGCGCGTCCTGCGCCGTCCTCCGTCTTGAGGGCGACGCCTATCCCGTCCGGGCCGGCGGCACACAGGAGACCTTCGGCGCCGCCCTTCGCGAACCAGCCGTCTGCCTCGCGCATGAGGAGGTAGTCCGCCCCGTCGGGACCGCCCACGAGATCGGGCCGGGCGCGCATCGCGGCCGTGACCCTGGCGCCCCCGGGCAGGGACTCCAGGCGCGAGAACGCGTGCGCCATCCGCTCGAGGGTGAGCGCAAACGTCACGATCCCGCAGCCGTCGGTGCCGGTCGCGAGCGCGTCCGCCGCGACCTCCGCCGCCTCGGCATGGACGTCCCGGCACGCCTGCTGGACCGGGTGCTCGGGCAGCCGGTAGCCCTTCGTCGGCCAGCCGCGGGCCCGGCAGAGCGCGAGCATCCCGGCGTGGTTGCCGGAGCAGTTGTTGTGGATCCGCTGCGGCGGCCGGCCCTCCTGGGAGCCGAGCTCGAGGTCGTCCTCCGTCGCCTCGGCCCGCGCGAGCAGGGCCCGCACGGCGGCAACTTGCTCGGGCGTGTCGCGATGCGAAGCGCAGGCGATCGCGAGCTCGTCGTCCGGCAGGTCGTCGCGGGCGCGCACGAGTGGGAGCGCCTGCAGCGGCTTCGACGACGAGCGCATGAAGCACGCCAGCTGAACGTCGCCGGCGGCTGCCACGACCTCGCCCGAGCGGACGGCGACGGCGTGTACCCGGTGCAAGGCCTCGACGGCCGCGCCGCGGCGCACCTCGACGACGATAGGCTCGCTCACGCGCGCGAACCATATGTGCGTTGCGAATGGTCGGCTTTTGTCGTATGGTCGGGATATGCCGACCGTTGATGGCCACGACTACGACGCCGAGGACACGCTGCTCGTCGCCGACCCCGTCCAGCTGCGCGCGATGGGCGATTCCTTTCGCACCCAGCTCATCCAGCTGCTTCGCGACCGGGCGCGCTCGACGCAGGAGATCTCCGAGGAGCTCTCCGTGCCGAAGGGCACCGTCGGCCATCACCTCAAGGTCCTCGAGCGCGCCGGGCTGATCCGCGTCGTCCGCACGCGCAAGGTGCGCGCGGTCACCGAGAAGTTCTACGGCCGCACGGCGCGGCTCTTCCTCTTCCAGACCGAGGATCCCGCAGACGGCCGGGCGATCTCCGCCGTCACCCTCCGTCAAGCCGCGAACGAGGCCGAGCTGGCACCGCTGGTGACCGGCTTCGGCCTCGTTCGGGCGCGCCTGACGATGAAGGACATCGACCGTTTCGAGCGGCGGGTGAAGAAGCTGATGGACGACTTCCGCGCCGCCGACCGTGCCGGTGGAATCCCGAGCTCGCTCACCGCCGGCATCTGGGCCACGGAGATGGACGATGCGTAGGCCGAGCGGCGGCCTCTGGGCGCACCGCGACTTCCTGAAGCTCTGGACCGGGCAGACGATCAGCGAGTTCGGCTCGCAGGTGTCCCAGCTCGCGATCCCGTGGGTCGCGCTCGTCACGCTGAACGCGACGGCCTTCGAGGTGGCGTCGCTCGGGACGGTCGAGTTCCTGCCGTTCGTGCTCTTTACGCTGCCGGCGGGCGTCTGGGTCGACCGGCTGCGCCGGCGCTCGGTGCTGATCTTCGGCGACCTCGGCCGGGCGATCCTGCTCTCCTCGATCCCGATCGCGTACGCGACCGGCAACTTGACGCTCGCCCAGCTCTACATCGTCGGCTTCCTCGTCGGCATCCACACCGTCTTCTTCGACGTCGCGTATCAGTCGTACCTCCCGGAGATCGTCGACCGCGAGTCGCTGATCGAAGGCAACTCGAAGCTCAACGTCACCTCCTCGGGCGCCCAGCTCGCAGGGCCCGGGACGGCGGGCGGCCTGATTGCGCTCGCCACGGCGCCGTACGCGATTCTCGTCGATGCGTTCAGCTTCATCGTCTCGGGCGGTTTCACGGCCTCGATCCGCACCCGGGCGGAGGAGCCGGATCACGAGGTCGAGCGGCGTCACCTTCTCGTCGAGCTCTGGGAAGGCCTTCGTTACGTGCTCCGCCATCGGCTGCTGTTCCCGCAGGCGATGTCGACCGGGGTCTCGAACTTCTTCTCGAGCGTCCTGTTCTCGATCATCCTCGTCTACGCCCACCGCAAGCTCGGGATGTCGTCCGGCCTGATCGGGCTCTCGTTCTCGCTCGCAGCCGTCGGCTGGATGATCGGCGCAGCGCAGGCCGACCGCTTCCGCCGCTGGCTCGGAGTCGGCGGGGCGACCATCCTCGGGGCGTCGCTCTCGGGGCCCGCGGGCCTGCTCCTCCCGTTCGCTCCCAAGAGCTTCCCGGTCCCGTTCCTGGTCGCCAGCGCCGCCATCATGGGCTTCGGCGCCGTCGTCTACAACATCCAGCAGGTCAGCCTGCGCCAGGCGATCTGCCCGCCGCGGCTGCAGGGCCGGATGAACGCCAGCATGCGCTTCCTCGTCTGGGGGACGATGCCGCTCGGCTCGCTCACCGGCGGCACGATCGCGACAGTCGCCGGGCTGCGCACGGCGCTCTTCGTGGGCGCGATCGGCGGCTTCTCGTCGATCCTGCCGATCGTCTTCTCCCCGATCCGCTCGCTGCGGGAGTTCCCGGGCGCAGAGCAGGATCCGCTCCTCCAGCACGAAGCCGGAATCGTCACCGAGCTCGCCGGCCCTGCCGCGGCAGATGCGTAGGCCGACCGGCGGCCTTTGGTCGCACCGCGACTTCGTCAAGCTCTGGACGGGCCAGTCGATCAGCGAGCTCGGCTCGGTGGTCTCCGGATTGGCGATCCCACTGCTCGCCGCTTTCAACCTGCACGCGAGCCCGTTCCAGTTCTCGCTGCTCGGCGTGATGGGGTTCCTGCCGTTCATCCTCTTCGCGCTGCCGGCCGGCGTGTGGGTCGACCGGCTGCGGCGCCGCTACATCCTGATCGTCGGCGACGCGACCCGAGCGGTGCTGCTCGCGTTGATCCCCATCCTCTGGGCGCTCCACGACCTGCAGGTCTGGCACCTGCTGGTCCTCGAGTTCGTGATCGGGATCTTCACCGTCTTCTTCGACGTCGCGTACCAGTCGTACCTGCCGGCGTTGATCGAGCGAGAGCACCTGATCGACGGCAACTCGAAGCTGCAGTTGACGGCGAGCGTCTCCCAGATCAGCGGGCCGCCGATCGCGGGGGCCCTGATGGCGGCGATCGGCGCCGCCAACGCCATCCTCGCCGACTGCGCGAGCTTCGTCGTCTCGACCGTGTTCATGCTCTCGATGCGGCACCGCGAAAGTCCCCCGAAGCCCGAGCCCGGCCAGGAGCACCCGAAGATGTGGCCCCAGGTCAAGGAGGGACTCAACTGGGTCGTGCGGCATCCGTGGCTGCGCTCGATCGCGATGTGCACGGGCACCTCGAACTTCTTCTCCACCCTTTCGAACGCGATCCTCATCCTCTACATGGCGCGAACACTGCACCTGTCGAAGCTCGAGATCCCGATCGTCTTCGTCGCGAGCCCAGCCGGCTCCATCGCGGCCGGACTCTTCACGAGCCGGGTCAACAGGAGGATCGGCGTCGGCCCCACCATCCTGGCGACGATCGCGACCTCGTCGGTCGCCGGGCTCTGCTACCCGCTCGCGCCCCACTCGTTCCCGCTGCCGCTCTTGATGGTCGGCGGCGCGCTCTTCGGCTTCGGCGCCGTCGCCTACAACATCACGCAGGTCAGCCTGCGCCAGGCGATCACGCCCGAGCGGCTGCAGGGGCGGATGAACGCCGCCATGCGGTGGATCGTGTGGGGGACGATCCCCCTCGGAACGCTGCTGGGCGGCGGCGTCGCGACCTGGTTCGGGCTGCGCACCGCGCTCTGGGTCGGCGGCATCGGGAACACCCTGGCGATCCTTCCCATCGCCCTCGGCTCGGTGCGGAAGGTGCGGGAGATGCCCGAGCCCGTGCAGGAGCCGACGCCCGGCGAGGCAGAACTCGAAGGCGGACTGCTCCAGCCGCAGCCCCTCCCCGGGCCCGCCGCCGCGGACCTCTAGCGCGCTACCGTCAGGCGGTGCCAGAGCTGCCGGAGATGGAGGCTTGGCGGCGCCAGCTCGACGAGCCCGTCGCGGCGTTCCCGATCGCGAGGGCCGGGCCCGCCCACATCGCGACGCTGAAGACCTTCGACCCGCCGCTCGCGGCGCTCGAGGGACGGCGCCTCCGCGGCGCGGAGCGGCGAGGCAAGCGCCTCCTCTTCCCGACCGACGACGGGGAGCTCGTCCTGCTCGTGCACTTGATGACCGCGGGCAGGCTCAAGTTCCTCCGGGCCGGCGACAAAGGTCCGAAGACGCCGGCGTTCGCCCTCGAGTTCCAGGGCGGCTCGAAGCTCGTCCTGAGCGAGAACGCGAGGAAGAAGCGCGCCGGCGTCTGGCTCCTCACACCGGAGGAGGCGGAGGCCGAGCTCGAGCATCTCGGCCCGGAGGCCCTAGGTCTCGGCCCTGAGCGCCTCGGCGAGATCCTCCAGGCCGAGTCGCGCCGGCTGCACGCCCTGCTCCGCAACCAGCACCTGATCGCGGGCATCGGCCGCGCCTGGGCGAACGAGATCCTCCACGCGGCCAAGCTGTCCCCGTATGCGCTCTCGGGGGATCTCGACGACGGGGAGGTGGCCCGGCTCGCGGCCGCCATCGACTCCGAGCTCGAGCGTTGCCTGGAGCTGCGCGAGATGGGCGCCTCGGACGAGAAGACCTACCGGGTCCACCGGCGGCTCGGCGAGCCGTGCCACGTCTGCGGCACGCCGATCGCGCAAGTCGACTTCGAGGAGCACACGATCTACTACTGCCCCTCCTGCCAGACGGGGGGCCGCGTGCTCAAGGACCGGAGGCTCTCGCGGCTGCTGCGGTGATCGCTACCGACGGCGTGGTGACGCTTCGCGCGCCCGGGCCGGGCGACGTGGAGCTGCTCGTCGCGGGGCGGGACGAGGAGTTCTTCAAGTGGTTCGGGGAGGGAGCGACCGGCCCGCGGCCCGCCGCCTGCGTCTGGGTGGACGACCGGCTGGTCGGCTGGGTCGACTACGACCGCGACGACGACCACGACTGGCTCGGGCCGGGCGAGGTGAACGTCGGCTACTCCCTCTTCCCGGAGGCGCGCGGGAAGGGCTACGCCTCGAGGGCCGTCGAGCTGCTGCTCGAGCACCTGCAGCGCGACACCGAGCACACGACCGCGACGCTCGTTATCCATCCCGAGAACGTGCGGTCGCTCGCCGTGGCTCGGCGGCTCGGCTTCGTGCAGAAGGGCGAGGTCCAAGGCGAGCCGTTCTTCACTCGCGACCTCGGTTAGGCTCCGCGTATGGCAACGGTCGCCGAGGTCATGAACCGGGACGTCCTCGCCGTCGACCCGACGGCGTCCATCGGCGAGGCCGCCGAGAAGATGATGGAGGCGGGCGTCGGCGCCGTCGTCGTGATGGAGGACATGGTGCGCCTCGTCGGCATCGTCACCGAGCGCGACATCCTCCGCGCCGTCGCGCAGCGGGCCCGGGCCGCCGAGGCTCGCGTGCGGCAGTGGATGACCGAGAGCGTGATCACGATCGAGCCGGAGACGACCGTCGAGGACGCGGCGAAGATGATGTTCGAGCGCAACTTCCGCCATCTGCCGGTGTCGAAGGACGGCCGGCTGCTCGGCATCGTCAGCCTCCGCCGCCTGTCGCAGTACGAGTTCGAGCACGGCCGGGAGTCCGTCCAGCCCGCTCACTAGGCTCCCGAGCCGTGATCCGGCTCTTCCCCAACCGTGGCGGCTGGCTCGAGGTCGTCTGCGGGCCCATGTTCAGCGGCAAGAGCGAGGAGCTGATCCGCCGCCTGCGCCGGGCGGAGATCGCGGGCCAGCGCGCGCTGATCGTCAAACCGCGGGTCGACAACCGCTACGACATCGGCCATGTGGTCAGCCATGCGGGCGCGCGGATGCGCGCGGTCGCCGTCGACGACCCGGCGGACATTCCCGGCCTCGTCGACGGCTACGACGTGGTTGGCGTCGACGAGGTGCAGTTCTTCCCGCCGCAGATCGTGCTCGTCCTGGACGGGCTCGTGGAAGGCGGCTTGCGCATCGTCGCGTGCGGGCTCGACCAGGACTTCCGCGGCCTCCCGTTCGGGGCGATGCCCGAGCTCTTGTGTCGCGCCGAGATCGTCGACAAGCTGCAGGCGGTCTGCCATAGCTGCGGCGGGCCGGCGACCATGACGCAGCGGCTCGTCGACGGCGCTCCTGCTCCGGCCGACGGCGCGACGATCGTGGTCGGAGCGCTCGAGCAGTACGAGGCGCGCTGCCGCTCGTGCCACGAACTTGCGGCGCCGGCGCTTGCGACGGGCTAGGCGAGCCGGATCGTCACGGCCTCACCGTCGACCGAGACGGACCCGCCGAGCCGCCTCACGAGCCGCACCGCGACCGCCGCGCCGAGATCGCGCAGGTCGTCGCCGAGGACGACGGGCGCGGAGGCGGCGGTGACCGGCGAGAGCCGGATCTCGGCTCCGTCGACCGCCACCTCGACCTCGTCGAGCCCCCCGTGGCGCAGCGCCGACTGGAAGAGGGCGGCCAGGCCGCGCTCGACCGCATCCGTGTCCGTCTCGAGTGACGCCCCGGAGCCTGCGACTCGGACCCGCTCCTCGCCGAGCCGCGCCGCAGCCGCCTGTGCCAGCTCGAGCGTGTCCGCCTCTCTCGGCATGGGCTCGTAGCGGCCCGCCTCGATCCGCGAGGCGAGGGAGAGCTCGTCGATCAGCTCGGCGATCTGCGCCGACGCCGCGTCGATCATCTCGACGTAGCGGTCGGCAGGCGGCTCCAGCCCGCCTCCCCGCGCGAGCGTCGTCGCGAAGCCGTGCACGGTCGCGAGCGGCGTGCGCAGGTCGTGGCACGCGAGGGAGACGAGGCGGGCGAATTCGCTGTTGTCGGACAAGGCCGGTCTAACCTAACCGGATGGGACGCACCGAGGCACCCGACCTGCAGGCCGCAGCGCCCGAGGTCGCGCTCGGCCTCTCGAGCGTCGGCGTGACCGGCGTCCAGAAGGCTGTCCGCATCGGGCGCGGCCGCCGGGAGAAGCTCATCGCAGCCACGATCGACTGCACGGTCGATCTCGACCCGCGGCAGAAGGGCGTGCACATGTCCCGCTTCCCCGAGCTCTTCGAGGAGGCGGTCGAGGGAGTGGTGGACGACGACGCGTTCCTCGTCGAGGACCTCGCCGAGCGCGTCGCGCGGCGCGTCGTCGACCGCCAGGAGGCGCTGTTCGCCGAGGTGCGAATCACAGCGCGCTATCCCTACGAGCGGCGAACGCCGGTCACGAGGCTCGCGACGCAGGAGATGGTCTCGCTGCTCGGGATCGCAGCCGCCTCGCGCGAGCGCGTCCGGCGCGTGGTCGGCGTCGAGGCGACCGGCATCAATGCCTGCCCGTGCGCCCAGGGCCTCGTACGCGGCGCCGCCGCCGACCGCTTGCTCGAGGCGGGCTTCGAGGACGGCGACGTCGACCGGATCCTCGAGCTCGTCCCGCTCGCGACCCACAATCAGCGCGGTCGCGGCACGCTCCTCGTCGGAACCGCGGAGCGCCTCAATGCCGAGCGCCTGGTCGAGATCGTGGAGGGCTCGATGAGCTCCCCGATCTACGAGCTGCTGAAGCGGCCGGACGAGCTCTTCGTCGTCGAGCATGCACACCTGCAGCCACGTTTCGTGGAGGACTCGGTGCGTGTCGCCCTCAAGAGCGTCCTCGACGAGCTGCCGAGGCTCGACGACGACGACTTCGTTCTCTCACGCCAGGTCAACTTCGAGACGATCCACGCCCACGAGGTCGTCGCGGAGCGCCACGGCACGGTCGGCGAGCTGCGATCGGAGCTGAGCGGTGCCGGCCACGGCCCCGCAGCGCACACCGCTCTGAGGGATTGGCTACGGCCGTAGAGCGAGCTACCATCGGGCGGAGCTCGCCCTGGGCGGCGAGAATCCGTCGCTGAGGGCGAAAGGAGTCGGGGGTCAAATGAAGCGGGTCGTCCTGCTGGCAGTCGCCGTCGCGGCGGCCGTGGTCCTGGGAGTCTCGGCCGCGGGTGCGGCTTCGCATGGTTCCGCCGGACCGCTCGAACAGAGCATCGCTGTGGCGAAGCACCGACTCCCGCTCTCCGCAGCGGGCGGGGTGTCGGAGGCGCGCGCCCTGAGCGGCGTACCCGCGCACGGCAGCTACGCATTCCTGCTCAAGCTCGGCGTGGAGCCGACGGCGCGCGCGTACTACTCGAGCCTCTCGCTCGGGCAGAGCAGGGCCCGCGCGGCCGCCGAGGCCCAGCACGACACGGTCGCTGCGGCCGAGAGCCGCGTGATCGCGGCCCTGCCGCACGGCTCCGACGTCCTGTACCAGACGCACGCCGTGCTCGCGGGCGTCGCCGTCTACACGAACGTGGCGAACGTCCCGGCCCTGCAGAACATCTCCGGAGTCACGGCCGTCTACCCCATCGCCCCGAAGACACCCTCGCTCTCGTACTCGGTCCTGCACGTGAAGGCGCCGCAGGTGTGGTCGGCGTACGGCGACCTCGGCGCCAACAGCACGGTCGCGATCATCGACACCGGCATCGACTACACGCACGCGGACCTCGGCGGCCCCGGGACCACGGCCGCGTACCAGACGGCGCGCGCGAACGACACGACCGCTCCCACGTATCCGGACCCGACCAAGATCCTCGGCGGCTACGACTTCGCGGGCGACGCGTACGACGCGGGCGACCCGGCCCACGCCACGGCCGTCCCGGACCCGAACCCGCTCGACTGCGACGGCCACGGCACCCACGTCGCGGGAATCGTCGCGGGCTACGGCGAGAATCCGAACGGCACGACCTTCACCGGCGAGTACACGACCCTGCCGACGAGCTCGTCCGCCTACCAGGCCCTGTTCCGCATCGGTCCCGGCATGGCGCCGAAGGCGAAGCTGTACGCGTACAAGGTCTTCGGCTGCCAGGGCAGCACCGACCTGATCGGTGCCGCGATCGACCGCGCCGAGGACCCGAACCAGGACAACAACATGTCCGATCACGTCAACGTGATCAACATGTCGCTGGGCGACGACTTCGGCTCGCCGCAGGACGGCGACTCGGTGCTCTCCAACGCGGCGGCACAGCTGGGGATCAACGTCGTGGTCGCGGCCGGCAACGGGGACGACCTCTACGACATCGCCGGCTCGCCGGGGAACGCGACCCGCACGATCGGCGTAGCGGCGAGCGCCGACGCGTACTCGCAGATCGACACCCTGCACGCGACGGTGAACGGCACCCCGCAGACGCTCGGCGCGCAGCGCTCGGTCGCCTACGACTGGGCGAACAAGACGGATCTCTCGGGCACCGTCGTCAAGCTCACCGATCCGAACAACCTCGACGGCTGCGATCCGATCGCCCAGGACCTGACGGGCAAGGTCGTGTTTTTGGAGTGGACGGACAACGACTCCACGCGGCGCTGCGGCTCCGCGGCGCGTTCGCTGAA
Organism: Gaiellaceae bacterium; assembly: GCA_035653435.1. Classification (GTDB taxonomy): domain Bacteria; phylum Actinomycetota; class Thermoleophilia; order Gaiellales; family Gaiellaceae; genus Palsa-739. The sequence continues at coordinate 99,067 of DASRBY010000036.1, read as the reverse complement.
CGCCGAGACTGCCCACGCGTCCGGCGTGATCCTCGGCGAGGACCAGGAGACGTTCTCGGCAGGGATCACGGGCAGCACCGACATCCCCGTCGTCCAGGTCGTGAAGTCCGCGGCCGACACGATCCGCGCCGCGCTGACGGCAGGCCAGGCCGTCACGGTCACCGGGACCTCCGCCGGCGACTTCCAGCAGCTCATTACCGCGAACGACGACAAGGTGGCGAGCTTCTCCTCCCGCGGCATCCGAGAGAACGGCGACCTCAAGCCCGACGTCACGGGCGTCGGCGTCAGCGTCTTCTCGGCTGCATTCGGCACAGGTAATCAGGGCGTGTCGGACAGCGGCACCTCGATGGCGACTCCGGAGGTCGCGGGCCTCGCCGCGCTCGTCAACTCCAAGCACTCCGACTGGACGTCCGAAGAGGTGAAGGCCGACATCATGAACACGGCCGACGAGGACATCTTCACCGGGGACAACCACACGGGCACGAAGTTCGCCCCTAACCGGGTGGGCGCCGGCCTCATCGACGCGAAGGCCGCGCTGGACAATCCCGTGCTCGCCTTCGTCACGAACGACCCCGGCGCGGTCAGCGCGTCGTTCGGCCCGCTCGAGGTCTCGGGACCGACGACGCTCACCAAGACGATCGAGCTCGAGAACAAGAGCGGCACCACGGAGACGTACGACGCGTCCTACGACCCGCTGACGGCGATTCCCGGCGTGGCGTACTCGGTGTCGCCCTCGACGGTGACGGTCGGCGCGGACTCGTCGACGACGGCGACGCTCACGTTGACGATTTCCGACCCGTCTCTGCTCACGAAGACGATCGACCCCACGGTGGACGCCCAGCAAGACGGGTTCCCGCGGCAGTTCCTCGCCGACGCGAGCGGCCGGGTGCTGTTCGCGCCGCACGACACGACCCTCCCAACCCTGCGCGTGCCCGTGTACTCGGCTCCGCGTCCGATCTCGACCATGACGCAGGCCGCTTCGCTCGCGATGCCGAGCGGTGCCATCCAGAAGGGCACGCTGGCGCTGAGCGGCCACGGGCTCCAGCAGGGCAGCGGCGCGACGTCGATCATCTCGGCCGTCGCGGGCTTCGAGCTCCAGGCCACGAGCGGCGCTCTGCCGAGCTGCGGCGGAGCCGTGACCACCGGCTGCATTCACGCCAGCGACGAGCGGGCAGCCGACCTGAGGTACGTCGGCACCACGTCCGATGCCCCGGAGCTCGTCTCGATCGGCGACAAGCCGCTGGGCTGTAACACGGACTCCGAATGCGGGCTCGAGTACTTCGCGATCACGACGCAGGGCCCGTGGCACACCGCGGTGTCGCAGAACGAATACGACATCGTGATCGACTCCAACGGCGACGGTACCCCCGACGCTGTTGCGTTCAACACGCGGCTCCCGAACACCGACATCTTCGTCGCGGCACTCGAGGATCTGAGCACGCAGCAGGTCGTCGACGCCGAGCTCATCAACGACAGCTTCGGCGACACCGACACGGCACTCTTCGACAGCGACACGCTCGTGATGCCGGTGCTGACGTCCGCGCTGCCGGGCATCTCCGTCGGACACTCCCGGATCAAGTACGGCGTGCTCACGTTCGGCTTGTTCTCGGCCGACCCCGTGGACAGCGTCGGCTTGAACGCCAACGACGCCCCTGACGGGACGCTCAGCACCGACGTCCTCAACCCCGGCGTCGCCGTCTACGGCTCGTTCGCCGGAGGAAGCAGCCCGCTCCTCTACGCCGACGGGCCGGGCACGCTCGTCGTCCAACGCGATGCGGCTGCCTATGCAGCCGATCATGGACAGGGAGCGCTGATCGTCCACTTCCACAACGCAGTCGGCAGCAAGGCTCAGATCGTGGACATCGGGCACACGCTCACGGTCACCAAGGCCGGTACCGGCTCGGTCAAGAGCGCTCCTGCCGGGGTCAGTTGCGGCTCGGTCTGCGTCGGCTCGTTCGCCACCGGCGCCTCGGTGAAGCTGACTGCCACGGCAGGCCCGAAGACGAACTTCGCGGGCTGGTCGGGAGCAGGCTGCTCAGGGATTCGCAGCTGCCACGTGACGCTGAGCAGCGACGCCTCGGTCACGGCCAGGTTCAAGCGCGACAAGACCCGGCCGAAGGTGACGGGCGTGAAGGTCAAAGCGAGCCACACCAGGGAGACGGCCAAGGTGACGCTCCGCGGAACCGACCCGGGACACGGCTCGAAGGGCCTGCGCTTCAAGTGCAAGCTCGACCACGGACACTTCAAGAGCTGCCGCTCGCCGAAGCTCTACAAGGCCCTCCGCTTCGGCAGGCACACCCTGCAGGTCGAGGCGATCGATCGGGCGGGCAACCGCTCGAAGCCCGTGACGCGGCGGTTCGGGATCTAGGAGGGTTCGACGGCGGAGCCGGGCTCGCCCCGGTTCCGCCGTCGCAGCTCGAACCTGTTCTCCTCGCCCCGCCAGAGCCGCGCGAGGTTCGCGCGGTGGAGGAAGGCGACGCCCACGCCGGCCGCGCCGCCGAACGCGATCACCGGCCACGGGTAGCCGAAGAGCCAGGCCCAGAGCCCGAGCGAGGCCGCCGCCGAGATCGAGGCGACTGACGCGTAGCGCGTCAGGGCGAAGACGACGATCCAGACGCCCGCGCCGGTCACCCCCACGAGCGGCGCGACCCCGAGGAAGGCGCCGCCCGCCGTCGCGACCATCTTCCCGCCGCGGCGGAAGCCGAGGAACAACGGCCGCCAGTGCCCGAGCATCGCCGCCCCGCCCGCGAGGACGCCACTGCCGTGCCCCACGACCACGGTCGCCGCGAACGCAGGCGCGAAGCCCTTCGCGACGTCGAGAAGGGCGGCGGGCAACCCGAGCTTCGGCCCGTAGACGCGCCACACGTTCGTCGCTCCGACGTTGCCGCTGCCTTTCGTCCGGACGTCCTCCCCGCGGAAGATCCGCACGAGCAGGTAGCCCCACGTCAGCGAGCCGCACAGGTAGCCGGCGGCGACGAGCGCGGCGGTGATCACGACTGCAGCCTACGAAGGGATGCCGTACTGCTCGATCCAGCCGTTCACGACGTCCCAGTCGAGATTGGCGAAGAACGCGTCGATGTACGAGGCGCGATCGGTCTGGTAGTCGAGGAAGTACGCGTGCTCGTAGACGTCGAGCGCGACGAGCGGGGTCGCGTTCCAGACCGGGAACGTGTTCTGGGCGTCGCCGATGTAGTTGAAGAGGCGGCCCTCGTCCCAGTCGTAGGCCGTCCATGCCCAGCCGCGGCCGGCCATGCCCGTCGCCTTCAGGTCGGCACGCCAGGCATCGGGCGAGCCGAAGTGGCGTGCGACAAGGTCGCCGAATGCGCCCTCGGGCTCACCGCCGCCGCCGCCGAGATGGCCGAAATAGAGCTCGTGGTTCTTGATCCCGCCGATCGCAAACGTGAGGTCGACCTTCAGCGCGCGGAGCTCGGAGAACGTCTGGTTCGCGGCGGTGAGGTCGGCGTCGGCGAGCCGGCCGAGGATCTCGTTCCGCTTCGCGACATAGCCCTCGTACAGCTTGTAGTGAGCCTCGACCGCCGCGCGGGAGATCCCTTCCAGCTCATATACCTCCGCCCGGAGCGGGCGCGGCGCGATCTCCTCGAATCTGTAGGCGAGCGTGGACACGAGCGCGGAGCATATCCTCACGGGCAGCGAAGAGAGCCGCGAAAGGAGCCCCCCAAAATGGCCTTCGAAGTCCCCGACCTGCCGTACGCGTACGACGCGCTCGAACCGCACATCGACGCCGAGACGATGCGGATCCACCACGACCTCCACCACGGGGCCTACGTCACGAACGCGAACGCCGCGCTCGAGGGGACGCAGCTCGCGGACGCCTCGGTCGAGAGCGTGCTCACGAACCTCGACGCTCTGCCCGAGGACAAGCAGACAGCCGTCCGGAACAACGCCGGGGGCCATGCGAACCACTCCCTCTTCTGGGAGATCATGAGCCCGGACGGAGGCGGCGAGCCCGGCGGCGCGCTCCGCTCGGCGATCGACGACACCTTCGGCTCGTTCGAGGAGCTGCGCTCGGCCGTCAACGACGGTGGGGTGAAGCGCTTCGGCAGCGGCTGGACGTGGCTCGTGTGGGACGGCACCGGGCTCGCGGTCTACTCCACTGCCAACCAGGACTCGCCGTTGCTGCAGAGCGACGTGCCGCTCCTCGGGATCGACGTCTGGGAGCACGCCTACTACTTGAAGTACCAGAACAAGCGGCCCGCGTACCTAGAGGCCTGGTGGAACGTCGTCAACTGGCCCGAGGTCGAGCGGCGCTTCGCCGCGGCGCAGAACTAGGGGCGGTTGCGCGGCATCCCCTGCGGTGCTGCAATCCGGCGGAGGCTCGGATGCGTAAGGACAAAGGCGATATGGAACTTGCAATCGAAGTGCCTCAGCCCCGCCTGCGCGCCGTACCTTCGGAGCCCGCGCCGCCCGACCCCGATCCTTCGGACGCCGAGCTGCTTGCCCGTGTGGGCGAGCACGACCGTGAGGCCTTCGAGATCCTCTACGGACGGTACGTCCGGCCGGTCTTCGGGCTCGCCCTGCGCAGGCTCGGCGACCGAGGTCACGCCGAGGACGCGGTGCAGGAGGCGTTCGCGGCCATCTGGCGCTCCGCCTCGACGTATCGGCCGGAGCGCGGCGCAGCCGGCGGCTGGCTGTACACGGTCGCCCGCAACGCGATCGTCGACCGGCTGCGCCGCAACGGACCCGCGCACGACGCGGAACTGCCGGAGCTCACGTCCGCCGAGGCCGGGCCGGCCGAGCAGGCCGAAGGCTCCTGGGTCTCCTGGCGCGTGCACCGCGCCCTCGAGGAGCTCCAGCCGCGCGAGCGCGAGGTGATCGAGCTCGCCTACTGGAGCGGCATGTCGCAGAGCGAGGTGGCCGAGTACCTCGGCCTCCCATTGGGAACGGTGAAGACCCGGACGCGAAGCGGCCTCGCGCGGCTCGCGTCGGTGCTGGAAGGAGAGTTGGCGTGAACCGCGATCCGAGCTTGGACGAACTGATCGGCGTCGAGGTGTCCGGCGCGGAACGGGAGCGGCTGCAGCATGTGCACGAGCTGCTCCTGCAGGCAGGACCGCCTCCCGAGGTGACGCCGGAGCTCGCGTCCGGGCCGACCCTCTCCATGACTCTCGGACGGCGGCGGCGCGCCGTGAAGCCGCGCGCGATGCTGCTCCTGGCCGCAGCCCTGGCGACGGCTCTCGTCTTCTTCGCCGGCTACATCGTCGCGAACAACGGCGGGAGCACGAGCGCGACGGGCAAGGGGCCGGTGCAAGAGCTCGCGCTGAGGGGCACTTCCGTCGCACCGGGCGCGCAGGCGACGCTCAAGGTCTGGCAGGCCAAGGACGGCAGCAACTGGCCGATGACGATGACCGCGGCGGGGCTGCCGAAACTGCCCGGTAACGAGGGCTACGAGGTTTACCTCGTCCGCCACGGCAGGCCGTGGCTCCCGTGCGGAACGTTCCGCGTCACCAGCTCCAGCGGCGCGGTGACGGTGACGCTCAACGCGCCGTACTCGCTGCGGCGGGGCGACTCCTGGGTCGTGACCCGTCCGGGCGCCGGCGGCACGGAGCCGGGCAAGACGGTGCTGCAGCCCGTCAGCGCCTAGACCCGCACGCGTTCAATCCATGACCGCGCCGAGAGAGCGCGCGAGCTGCACGGCGCCCGCCAGGTCGAGGTGCGCCTGCGAGATCCGGGCCGCCGCGAGATTGACGCCCTCGACGATCGCGTCCCGTAAGTCGGCCCCCGCCAGCGTCGCGTTGTGCAGGCGCGCGCGTGTGAGATCGGCGCCCCGGAGGTCGGCGTCCGTGAGGTTCGTCTCGGAGAGGTCGGCCTCCCGGAGCCGGAGGTGCTGCAGGTCGAGGCCCGCGAGGTCGTGGCCTCGCAGCAGGACGTAGGACCAGTCGCCTCCCCCGACGCCGAGACCCGTGAGCGTCGCGCCGGCGAAGGTCGCCCCGACGAGCCTGCACTCGGCGAAGTGTGCGCCGAACAGGTTGGCGCTCTCGAAGATGGAGTTGGCGAAGTCGGAGCCGAGGTGCTCCGACGCGTTGAGGAGGGCAAGCGTGAAGTCGCAGGCGCTGAACGTGCAGTGGGTCGTCCGGAGCCCGGAGAGATCCTGGCCGCGGAAGCTCTCGTTCTCGTAGACCTCGTTCTCGAGCTCAGCGTCCCGCGCGGGCCTCATTGCGCATCTCGGAGAGCAGCCTCTCGAGCCGGGGCTCGGTCGACTCGTCGACGAAGGTCATCACCGCTGCGACGCTCGGATGGACCGCGGCGATCGCCTCCCGCATCTGCAGCGCGACCGCACGGTAGGAGGGGTGGCCTTCGCGACCGGAGCGGAGCTCGATCAGGTGGAGCGCCTCGCGCGCGTCGAGCTCGAGCACGTAGCGGATGCGGTAGGCGAGGCACAGAGCGTACGGGGCTTCGTCGACGAGCCCTTCGCCGCGGAGCCGCTCGTACTCGGTGCGCGACACGTCGAGCGCGGCGGCGTACGCGGGGCCGAGGCCCGCGTCCTCGACCTCGTGCGGGATGTCGGCGCCCAGGTCGGGCGAGAGCCGCTGCCACTGGCACGTGAGCAGGCGGTGCCGCTGCAGGTCGCGGAAGGCGCCGTAGTCGGAGACGATCTCGAACCGGTACCTCAGCGTCTCGAAGCCGCGCCCCGGCCGGTGGCGCCGGTTCTCGCGCGTCGCGACGAGGTCGCGGACAAGCGCCGCGCGCTCCTCCGGCGACAGCCTCGCGACGGCCGCGAGAGCCTGCCGCTCGTCCACGCTGGAGGCCTCGTACAGGAGCGCCGCCAGGAGCTCTTCCTCGCTGCCGTGTGCCCGAACGAGGCGCACGGACGGAGCGGTCGCCTCCTCGCCGGCCTCGCCGAGACCGAGCCGGGCCGCGATCGCCGCGGCTGCCTCGTTCCGTTCGCGCAGGTACTCGATCCAGCGGCCGCCGCGATCCGGGCGCGGCACGCGCGCCACGAAGCTCGGCATCACGGCCTGGAGCTCCTCGAGCAGCATCTCGCCGTACGCCCGCGCCTCGGCGAGGGGATGCGCCAGCAGATGGAGGACGAGCTGCTCGTACGTCTGGCCGGTCGCGTAGATCCCGACGTGCGAGAGCGACGCCGCCGGCAGGATCCCGCGGACCAGGTCGAGCGCCTTCGCGCGGACGGCGCGCCGGTGCGCGGCCGGGGACTCGCCCTCCGCGGCCGGGAACCGCTCGTCGACCCAGGCCGAGACTCCCTCGAGCAGGCCCGAGTACGCGGCGAAGAGCCCATCCATCGCCGTCTCGTATGCCGGCCCGAACCGTGGGTCGCGGTGGTACCGGTAGCCGAACCCCTCGATCTGCGCGTCGTACGCGATGTAGCGGGTCGACTGCTCGAGGTACGCGGCGAGTCGCGGCCGCTGCAGGATCTTCGTGAGCAGGTTCGAGGTCCACTCGCACGCGACATGCGCGCCGCCGAGCTGGGCGACGGAGTCGTCGCCATAGCCGAGGAAGATCGTCTCGTAGAGCTTCGCCGCGCGCTCTCCCTCGCCGAGCTCGACGACGGGAACCTCGGGGAGCGATTCGGCGAACTCGTCGAGGAACAGGCGGCGCAGCGTCCCGGCATACCGCGAGTACCGGGCGAACAGCGCGCCCTTGACCGTCTCCGGCAGGTTGACGAGGGCGAAGACCGGGCGGTCGAGGTTCGTGAAGTGCGGAGCGAGGCGCGCCTGCTCCTCGTCCGTGAAGTGCTCGACCGGGTATGTCAGCGTCTGCATCGTGGCCAAGGGATCGCCCCCCAGAGGATCGCCCACAGTAAACCCGGTATCGGTCGGCACCTCGGGGTGGTCGTACCCGAGCTGGCGGCCCGGCTTCTATCCCTCCGGGCTCGATCCGTCCGGCTTCCTCGCGTACTACGCCGAGCGCTTCACGACCGTCGAGCTGAACACGACCGGCTACCGGCTACCGGCGGAGGAGCAGTTCCGGCGCTGGGCCGAGCAGGTGCCGGACGGCTTCGAGTTCGCGCCCAAGCTGCCGGGGGAGCGGCCGCGCACCGTCGCCGAGTTCGAGAGCCGCGTGCGCCGGCTCGGCGACCGGCTGGGGCCGGTTCGGATCTCGCTCAAGTCGAAGCGCGACGACGGGATCCTCGAGCTCCTGCTGGGCTCGCTCGACCCGTCGCTGCGGCTCGCGTTCGACCTCGAGCATCCCTCCTGGGACGGGATCGAGCCGCGGCTCGCCGAGGCGGGCGCCGTTCGCGTGAATGACCTCGAGCACCCGGCGCCGTTCCGCTACCTCCGCCGCCGCGAGGCGCCGGACGAGGCCTTCGCCGCCGCCGTCGCGGCGGCGAGCGAGCAGGTCTACGTCTACTTCCGCCACGAGGACGAGCCCATCGCGCCGGGCCACGCCTTCCGTTTACGCGAGCTGCTAGGCCCGCAGGCGTAGGTGACGGGGGGTGACGACGGGCGGGTCGCGCAGCACCTCCGCGATGAGCGACCGCCCGCGCCGAACGTTCTTCGCGCCGACGTACACGTCGGCGAGCACGGTGGAGAAGATCCGATCGGGCCCGTCCACCTCCTGCCCGATCTTGGCTGCCCGGTCGATCAGGAGCCCGGGATCGGCCTCCGGCGTCACTTCGGCCAGCGGAAGGGCCTCCAGCCGGCCCGTCGCCGGTGCATAGACCAGCACGTTCATGACGGCGCACCGGGGCTTGCGGCTCGGGGTGAGTTGCTGCCGCAGCCCGAGCGCGGCACGCAGGTGGGCCTCGATCAGGTCTACCCCCCACACCGCCTCGACGATCTGGTGGATCCTCCCGCCGCCCATTCGCGCGTTGACCTCGACGATGCGTGGCCCCTTGCTCGTGCATTTGCCTTCGACGTGCAGCACCCCTCGCACGAATCCGAACGTCTGCACGGTCTGCACGCTGAGCTCCACGAGCCGACGGACTGCCTTAGCGTCGTGGTCGTGCGGGCAGTGCAGGCCGGTCTCCTGGAACGAGGGCTCGTGGGTCGGGAGTTGCTGGGACACGCTCGAGAACACGCACTCGCCGTCTTCGAGCACGAGGTCGATGTCGAACTCGACGCCGTCGAGATACTCCTCGAAGAGGAGGTCCGTGCGCGAGTGCAGGTTGACGACGCGCGTCGACCCGAGCTCCTTCCGCACGAGCCAGTAGATCTCCGGCAGTGACTCGAGCTCGTCGACCCGGATGCAGCCGACCTGGCTGTGGCCGAACTCCGGCTTCACCACTGCCGGGAAGCGAATGTCCGCGGCGGCGGCATAGAGCTCGTCGACCGACTGCACCCGCTGGGCTCTCGGGGTCGGCAGGCCGGCAGCCTCGGACGCCTCGCGCGTGCGGAGCTTGCTGCGCGCGGCATCGACGGCCGCGACAGGGTTGCCAGGCAGCCCGAGCGCGGCCGCCACCCGTGCCGCGATCGGCGGGCATTCCTCCCAGAAGGTGAGCACACCGTCGGGGCGGACCTGCGCAGCCGCGAGCGCACCGACCACCGCGGGGGCATCAGCGTCCGGGTCACCGGTGACCGGCACGGGAAGCCACTCCGCGGCCACTCCGTCGTCCACGAGCTGCTTCGACCAGTGGCCCGGCTCGTCCACGATCACGAGCTGCGCCCCGAAGCTCGCCATCCGCTCGTAAATGCGTCGCTTGCCCGGGTAGCCGGCGCCGACGACCACCACGGTTGCGCCCTCGACGCTCACGCCCCGCTCCACCCCGGATCGTCGACCAGCCGCGTGTCCCCGGAGGGCATGTCGACGAGGCGAACGCCGGCGTTGCTGCGGTTGAGCGCACTCGCCAGCGTCGGCGCCTGCTCGAGCGAGTCCAGCAGGACATCGCCCTCGATGCGGAGCACCGTCGTCTCCGGCTCGGTCGTGACGGTCGCATTCCGCGGCGCGTTGTCGAGCAGCCCGCGCTCGCCGAAGCCCTCGCCGGGGCCGATGTGCGCGAGCACCTCTCCGTCTCGGTGGACGACGACCTCGCCCTCCACGACCGCGTAGAACGCGTGCGCCGGTGTGCCCTGGACGACGACATCGACCCCCGGCGGCAGCGGACACAGCTGCGAGGCCGTGGCGAGCTGCTCGAGGACGAGCTGCGGCGTTCCCTGCGTGATCTGCAGTTGCCCGACGACCCCGAGTCGTAGCGCAAGCGCCTCGCTGCGCTTGCGGCTCGCCTCGTCGAGGTGGCGTAGGCCGAGGAGCGAAGCGGCCGCGATCCCGACGGCCGCGGCACCGAGGATCCAGAAGCTGGTCGAGAGCGAGGTCACCCTGACCAGGACTGCCGCGAGCACGGCGCCGCCCACCATCGCCGCGATCGAGCTCGCGTCGAACAACCCGGCGATCCGGCCGAGCGTGTCCCGCGGCGTCACCCGCGCGAGCAGCGTCTCGCTCACCACTTCACAGCAGACGAGGCCGGCGCCACCCAGGACCGTGACGACCAGGGCGAGCGGCAATACGTCGCTGGCCGCGTAGACGAACTGCGTGACGCAGGCGAGCACGGCCGCGCTCACGACGACGAGCGTCAGGCGCCGGCTCGTCGCGAGCTGGCCGTTGAAGAGCGCGCTGGCGAGCCCGCCCGCGCCCGAGGCTGCGAGCAAGACCCCGTACCCGCTGGTGCCGAGATCGAGGGACCGGCTGCCGTAGACGACGAGCTGGACGGTCTGTGCTCCGTAGGTGAACTCGACCATGGCCACGATCACGAACAGCGGGATGACGAACGGCGTCGTACGCGCCGTGCGCACTCCCTCCCGCACGCCTGCCGCCGCGCCGTGGCTCCGGGCGGCACGAAGTGCGTGCTCGCGCAGCGTGGAGAAGAGCAGGACCGCGACGGCAAAGGTCGCGGCGTTGGCGATGAAGACGGCGGAAGGAGACGTCACCGCCAGCAGGAGCGCCCCGATCGCCGGACCGATCACGATGGCCAGGTCCTGCACGGTGTGCAGGAGCGCGTTGGCCGGGCCGAGGCGGGCTTCTCCGACGAGCCGGGGCAGCAGCGCCAGCGCGGCGGGCCGCTCGGCGCTCCCCGCCGCAGATGCCAGCGCGACCACGGCGATCACCAGCGCGATCGGGCCATGGCTCTCGGCGACCGCCGCGAGCACGAGCATGAGCACGAGGCGGAGGAGGCTCCCGGTTACGAGCACCGTCCGCTTGGGGAATCGATCCGCGACCGAGCCCCCGACGGGCCCGAGCAGCACGAGTGGAAGCAGGCGGCAGATCGTCGCCGCGCCGACCCACGCCGCCGAGTGCGTCACGTGGAAGACGAAGGCGAGGAGCGCAGCGTTGTAGAGCCAGTCCCCGACCTGAGAGGCCGCGGCCGCGCCGATCAGGACCCGCGCCTCGCGAATCGTGAGGACTCCGCGATAGGCGGCTAACGCCCTCATGGGCCGGGATCGTCTCTCTCTCGTCCGGCCGCGTCAATGCGCGGCCCGCCGAAGCCCTCCTACGAGGAGGCTGCCTGCAGCGCGGCGGCGCGCATGCGGGCGAGCGTGGACGGCGTGCTCGCGTCGTGCGACCACTCGGGCCACGAGTACGCCGTGGACGTCCTGAGCGCGCAGCCGACCGTGCAGCCGAGCTTCGCGCCCCGGGCCGTGGTCGAGAAGAGCCCGGAGAGGAGCCGCCGCACCGCCGCCGCGCCGTGCTTCTGGCGGACCATGTTCAGGATCTCCCAGTCCTCGACCCCCTCGCGCAGCACTTCGAGCCGCGCGCTCGCGATCGGCCCGTCGCGGCCCGGGTAGATGAGGACGAACGAGCCCTTCTCCTTGTTGTCGGAGACGAGCGGGTTGCCCTTCGCGTACGTCGTCGTCCCCTGTCCGTAGAGCAGTCCGGAGATGCCCTCGAACGCCGCCCAGTCGACGAAGACCCGCGGGTCGGAGGCCGGCTCCGTCGCGGTGAAGCCCGGTGTCGAATGCGACGCGGCGTCGTACGTGTACGTCCAGATCTGCTTGTGGTGGCGCCGGGCGGCGTCGATCAGCTTCAGCTCCTGCGTGGCGTGGGAGATGCCGCGGCGCGACAGGGCGGGATTCGTGTACTCGCCGTAGTACCGGCTCGCGAGCACGACCCAGGCGTCGACGTCGTCGGAGCCGCCGTTCCAGAGGAAACGGTTCTGGGCGGTCGGCTTGCCGGTCACGATCACATGGCTGCCCGCAAAGCACGAGTGCGCGGCCTTCGCCTGACGCTCCACGACCCTGAAGCGCGGCAACCCGGGCTCGTCCATCCCCCACAGGTACGGATAGGAGCTCAGCCAGCCGTGCTGCTGCCAGAAGCCGTGCACCGACCGGAGGTACCCGCACCAGGTCTGCGGCTTGAAGGGCGAGCGTCCGCCGACATAGGTCTTGGGGGTCCCCCGGTTGCTCGAGATCGGGATCCACATCGACGCGAACCGTCCCGGCTCGCCGGCGGCCGCGACCATCTGCGCCGACTTGTCGAGCCACCAGCGCCGGTCGCTCGTATACCCCGACGGCGCCTTCGGGTTGCCGTAGCCCCAGCTGTTCGGCGCGAGGCGATAGGAGGCGAGGAAGCTGTACAGCCCCGGCAGCACCGACTCCCGCGAGACGCCGTAGAGCTGGTACGCCTTGAGGGAGTACGCCTGCGGCGAGAAGTTGAACGCCGTGAGGAGGCTGCCCGAGACCTGGTTCGGCCTCGGGAGCGTCACGGGCGCCACGGTCACGGTGATCGGGACGAGGGTCCTGTCCCCGTCGGTGATGACGAGCACCGAGCCGCCGTACGTGCCCGGGGCCGTGCCGTAGGGGACGGTCACCTGCAGCCAGAGCGGCTGGTTCGTCTGCTCGCTCGCGCGCGGCGAGCCGTCCCAGGGAACCAGCGCATCGGGCACCGCCTTCCCGTCGACGGTGACGTAATGCGCGAACAGGAGGCTGAGCTGGAGCGGCGAGTCGATCGCCGGAGAGAGGATCGAGACCTGCTGCGCTCCGCTGACGAGAATGGTGGCGTCGTCGACTCCGCCGATCGGCATCGCCAGCGACACGGCGGACGCGGGATGGGCCGACGCGGCCGCCGACGCGGAGAACGTCGTTCCCGACGGATAGACGCCCACCGTCGCCTGCAGCGAGCGCGCAGCACCGGACCCCGCGCTGAGCGCGAGGACCGCAAACGTGAGCACCGCAAGCCGCCGCACGCCCCCATTCGTCGGCCGCCGCTCGGCGGAGCTTGATCCTCAGAACGAGGCAGTCGTGCCGAGGTGCCGCTCCCACGTCCCCGTCGCCACGATCTCGCCGAGCTCGGAGACCGCGTGCCGCACCTCGTCCTCGGTGTTGAAGAAGTGCGGGCCGAGCCGCACGCCCCCAACCGGGTCGGGACGGAAGTCGCAGACGATCCCGCGCTTGCCGAGCTCGCGGTGGCAGGCGGCATGGTCCGGCGTCGAGACCGTGACGGTGCCGCCGCGCAGCTCGGGCTCGCGCGGCGAGACGACCGCCAGCCCGGCGTCGTCGCAGAGCTCGATCAGGAGCTGCGTGAGCGCGAGCGAGCGCTCGCGAATCCGAGGGACTCCAACTTCCTCGATCACGTCGTAGCCGGCCGTGGCGGCGTAGAGCGCGGGGACGTTCGGGGTGCCGGTGAGGAAGCGTCTAGCGCCCGCGGCGTACTCGAGCTCGGGCTCGAACGCGAACGGCCTGGCGTGCCCCTGCCAGCCGACGAAGGTGGGCTCCAGCTGTTCCGCGAGGTTCGGCCGCACGTAGAGCCAGCCGGCGCCGGGGCCGCCGCAGAGCCACTTGACGCTGCCGCCCACGGCGAAGTCGACGCCGAGCTGTGTCAGGTCGATCGGCACGACGCCGGCCGACTGGTAGCAGTCGAGCACGACATGAGCACCGGCCTCGTGTGCGCGGCGGACGATCGGCTCCACGTCCTGGATCTCGCCGTTCTTGAAGAGGACGTGGCTGATGGGGACGAGCAGCGTACGCTCGTCGATCGCCTCCACGATCGCCGCGTCGTCGTCGACGGCGACGACTTCGAGCCCCGGCTGCGCCTGGTAGAGGTAGCGCACCGAAGGGAAGTTCGCCTCCTCGTAGACGATCCGATTCCGCCGGCCCGTCGCGGTGAAGCACGAGAGGACGATCGCCTCGGCCACCGTCACGTTCTGGTGCATCACGATCGAGCCGGGCGGCGCGCCGAGGATCCGCCCGAGCTGGTCGCCGACCGTGACCGGCATCTCCCACCAGCCCTCCGCCCACGCTCGGATCCCGCGCTCCCGCCACGTGCGGGCGTAGTCGCGCAGGTTGTCCTCGGCGGCCGCAGGCATGGCCGCGAGCGAATGGTTGATGAGGTAGGTGCAGGTCTCGAGGATCGGGAACCGGTCGCGGTACCCGGCGGCGTCGATCACGCTGCTGCCGCCATTGCCTCGTCCTCGGCCGCGTAGTCGAACATGTCCGCGAGGTAGGTGCCCTCCCAGCTGCGGCCACTCTCGAGCTCGGCGACGAGCCAGGCGCACGTCTCCTTCACCGCCTCGGGGTACGTCGTCACCGGCCGGTAGCCGAGCTCGCGTTCCGCGGCCTCCATCGAGACGATCAGCGGCAATGACGGCGGTACGGCCCACGGATTGCCGAACTCGTCCGCCGGGAGCAGAACCGGCTCGAACTCGTGCTCGAGCGCCGCGCCGATCGCGTGGCAGATCTCGAGTGTCGACGGGGGGTCGGGATCGCCGCCGTTGAGGACGCGGTCGCCGGGCTGGGCGGCGGCGAGCCTGATCAGCTCGGCCAGGTTCGCCGCCGACACCGTGTTGAAGCGGCTCTCGCCTTTCCACGCGAGCGCGACGCGGCTCCGTCCGTCGACGGCGCGCTTGACGAAGAAGAGCTCGCGCGGGTTCTTCGCCCCCGGCCCGTACACCGCGCAGGCACGGATGAGAGTGGAGGGCAGAGGGCCTTGGAGCAGCGTCTGCTCGAGCTCGGCCTTCTGGGTCGAGTACGTCGCGTCCCCCGCCTCCGCCGTCCGCTGCGTCTCGAGGATCGGCACGGGCAGGCGCGGCAGCTCGCCGCCCTCCCCGTCGAGCGCCCTGCCTTCGTCGTCGGCGTAGACCGAGGCCGTCGAGATGACGACGAGGGAGCCGACGAGGCCCTCGAGGGCGTTGAGCTGCTCGCCGTGCTCGCGATTCATCGCGACGCTGTCGTAGACGACGTCCGCGCCGGATCCGATCGCCGCCCGCAGCTGGGCGTCGTCCGAGCGGTCCGCCACGACCGACTCGACGCCGAGCTCGGCCAGTCCCTCGGGCAGCGTGCCGGAGCGCGAAACGGCGACGACGTCCCAGCCGTCCTCCGCCAGCGCCCGCGCGGCAGCGCGGCCGATCATCCCGGTGCCTCCGACGAGCACCGCCCGCGGCATTAGAGCTCCACCTCCTCCATGCGCGTCACCCTATGCCGCGCGGCGAAGGCCGCGACGACCGCTGCCGCGAGGACGATGCCGCCCGCGATCTGGAGCGCGAGGTGGACGCCATGACCGGCCGAGCCTTCGGCCGCGAGAAGCACCTTGGCGATGAGCCTCGCGTGCCCCTTCACGCCTGGACTGTTCTCGGCGCTCGTGATGTTGCCGCCGGTGGTCACGAACTGGATCACGACGTTGCGGTAGACGAGCGGGATGTGAAGCCTGACGAGCTTCTCGTCGAGGCCGCCCGTGAGCTGGGCATTGACCACGGCGCCGAGCACCGCGACGCCGAAGACACCGCCGAGCTCGCGGCTCGTGTTCACGGTCGAGGCGGCCATGCCCGACTGCTCGGGCGGGACGAGCGTGAGCACCGCCGCGGTCATCGTGACGAGCGCGATCCCGAAGCCGAGCCCCGCGATCGCGAGCGGCCAGGCGAGTGCCGCGACGCTCGTGGTCGCGGTGAGCTGCTGGTCGACGAGCAGGAGCCCCCCGCCCGCGAGCAGGCAGCCCGCCACCATCGGCTCCCGGGGCCCGACACGTGCGGTCCAGCGGCCGGCGAGCGGCCCGGCGACGATCATCGCCGCGGCGAGCGCGGTGAAGACGAGCGCGATCTGGAAGCCCGAGAAGTTCGAGATCAGCTGCAGGTACAGCGCGGTGAAGAAGAAGACGGAGAAGACCGAGAGGTTCACGGCGAAGGCGACGACGTTCGCCGCGGTGAAGGTCGGGTTGCGGAGGAACTCGAGCTTCAGCACCGGGTCCGGCACGCGCTGCTCGACGAGGAGGAAGGCGACGACGAGGGCAGCCGCAACTGCGAACAAGAGCACGATCCACCACGTCCCGTAACCGCGGTTTTCGCCCTCGATCACGGCGAACGTCGCGGCGATGATCGCGCCGGCTCCCGCTGCGAGCCCGGGCACGTCGAGGTTCCGTCCCTCCGGGTCGCGGCTCTCGGTCAGCGTCATGGCGGCGACCGCGAAGGAGACGCCGCCCAGGCCGACCCCGAACCAGAAGATGCTCCTCCACCCGACTCCGGCCGCGAGGACGCCGCCGATCACGGGCCCGAGCGCGAGCGCGAGACCCGAGACGGCCGCCCAGACGCCGAGCACGACGGCACGCTCCTTGCGCTCGGGGTAGATGTGGCGGATGAGCGACAGCGTCCCGGGCTCGGAGGCGGCGGCGCCCAGTCCCATCACGATCCGGCCGGCGACGAGGACACTCGTGTCCGGCGCGACGGCGGCCACGATCGAGCCGGCGCAGAAGAGCGCGACGCCGGTGAGCATCACCTTCTTGCGGCCGAGCAGGTCGCCCAGCGTGCCGCCGGTCAGCATGAGGGCGGCGAACGCGAGCATGTAGCCGTCGACGATCCACTGCAGGCCGCTGACGCTGACGCTGAGCGACGACTGGATGTCCGCGAGCGCGACGCTGACGATCGTGTTGTCGAGGAAGGTGAGGAAGAGGATCGCGCAGACGGCAGCGAGGGCCGCTTCGCGCGCGTGACGCTGCCGCAACGCGGCGATCGCGCTCATGGCTCGGACGTTACGGCTTGCAGGCGGGCGGCGTGCTGCCCTGCAGCGCAATCAGCTTGCAGAGGCTCGCATCCCCGACCTTCCACGTGCCGTTCTGGCGGACGGCGGTGCCAGTCTCGGTGGGCAGCGAGGACCCGGCGAACTTGACCTTGTAGACCACCTTCGCCGTGTTGGGGCCCTCGAGCCTCACCGACGAGACCGTCGCGGTCACGTTCTTTGCGAGTGGGTTGCTCGCGAAGCCCTGAACCACCGTCTTGAACTTCGGGCCGTTCTCGAGCACGGCGATCCGGTCGGTGAGCGGCGTCTTGGCCGAGAAGAACTGCTCGTATGCGCTCGTGATCTGCGCACGGTCTGCCGCCGAGGAGTCGGTCGTGGTGGTGGACCCGGCCTTGTGGCCGCTTCCACCGCATGCAGCGAGCACGAACCCGGCGACGAGTAAGGGCGCGAGCCGTCTCACGACGCGCTAAGCCTAGACCTCCTGCAGCGAGCGCGCACCGGGCCCGACGTATCGTGCCGACGGACGGAACAGCCGGCCTGTGCGCTTCTGCTCGAGGATGTGCGCCGACCAGCCGGCAACGCGCGAGCAGGCGAACATCGCGGGCGCCAGCGGCGGCGGGACCTCGGCAATGTCGAGCACGACAGCCGAGTAGTACTCGACATTCGTCTTCAGCGGGCGGTCCGGCTTGCGGCGCTCGAGCTCGGCCAGCGCTGCCTCTTCGAGGCGCTCGGCAATCTCGATCTGGGGAGATCTGAGCTCCCGTGCGGTCTGCTTCAGGATCCGCGAGCGGGGATCTTCGGCGCGGTAGACGCGGTGACCGAAGCCCATGATCCGCTTCCCCGAGTCGAGCGTGTCCCGCACCCACTTCTCCGGATCGCCCATGGCCGCGACCTCCTCGAGCATCGGCTTCACATACGCCGGTGCGCCACCGTGCAGCGGGCCCGAGAGGGCGCCCACGGCCGACGAGAGGGCGGCGCCACAGTCGGCTCCGGTCGAGGCGGTGATGCGCGCGGCGAACGTGGAGGCGTTGAGACCGTGCTCCGCCGTGCAGATCCAGTAGGTGTCGATCGCCTGGGCAGCCTTCGGGTCGGCCTCGCCGCGCCACTGCAGGAGGAACTTCTCCGCCGCAGTCTTGCCCTCCGCGACGACGTCGGCCGGGATCTGGTCAGTGTGTCCGTCCGCGATGCGAGCCGACCGGGCCACGATCCCCATCATCTGGGCGGAGATGCGGCCGAGATCCTCCCGCGCCTGCTCGTCGGAGATCTCGTTCAGCTTGCCGAGCTTCCAGACTCCGGAGAAACGAGCCGTCTCGGCCTGCAGGTCGGAAGGCGCGTTGCCGGTCAGGCTCGCCGGCTCGTACGGCTCCGGCTCCGGCATCGCGGAGTGCAGGTCGTCGTCGACGAGGAGGCCCCAGACGTTCTCGTACGGGTAGTGACCGACGAGATCGACGATGTCGATCCCGCGGTAGCGGAGCTGTCCGCCCTCGCGGTCCGGCTCGGCGATCTCGGTCTCGACCGCGATGACACCTTCGAGGCCCGGGCTGAACTCGTTGCTGCTCATGCGTGTATCTCCTCCAGCTCGATCTCCTGGCCGGCTCTGCGGTCGCGCGCGGCACGAAGCACGAGCGCGGCCGCTGCGAGGTCCTGGACGGCGACGCCGACCGACTTGTACAGCGTGATCTGCTCGCCCGAGCTGCGGCCGACACTCGTCCCGGCGATGATCTCGCCGAGCTCGACGACTCCGTCGCGGCCGCGCGGCTCGAGCTCCGGCGCGCCGGCGGGGAGCGGCGCGAACGCCGAGTCGCGCTGCTCGACGACGACGACCTCCGCCCGCTCGACGATCGCGGGGTCGAGCTCGGAGCCTCCGTCGAGGCTCGAGCCGACCGAGCTCACATGCGTCCCCGGGCTCAGCCAATCGAAGCGGACGACCGGCTCCTGCGCGGCGGTCGTGGCGTGGACGACGTCGGCGCCGCGCACCGCGTCCTCGAACTCGCCGCGCCCGGCCACGCGCACCTCCGCGAACTCGCGGGCGCGCGGGAACATCTCCTGCGCCGAGCGCGACTGCACGCCGGTGCCGAGAATCGCGAGCACGCGCGCTTCCGGCCGCGCGAGAAGCCTCGTCGCGAGCGCGGCCGCCGCAGCCGTGCGCATCGCGGTGATGTACGTGCCGTCCATGAGCGCGACGGGCGTCCCGGTCGCCGGGTCGAAGAGCGCGACGACCGCCTGGTGCGTGGGGCGGTCTCGGTTCTCGGGGAAGAGGGTGACGAGCTTGCACCCGAGCCCGCTCGAGGGGGCATAGGCCAGCATCGCCCCCAGGATTCCGGCCTCACCGGCTCGGGAGCCGACCCGTGGCACGAGCGATGCGTTTCCCGTGGATAGCTCGGCGTGTGCGGCGGCGAGCGCGTCGAGGAGCGCGTCGAGGTCGAGCAGCTCCTCCACCTCGGTGCGGCTCAGAACCAGCATCGCTGGCGAACGGTACTCCTACCCGACGAGCGTCAGCGTCCAGTCCGGACGGTGCTGCGCGTCGAGCGAGAAGAGGAGGATCCGCTGCCACTGGCCGAGGCAGAGCGCCCCGTCCATGAACGGAACGTGCTCCGAGCGCGGTCCGAGCAGGAACGCGAGCAGGCGCTCGCGCGAACGCAGCTTGGCGGGCACGACGCGCTCGAGCAGCGACTCGAGGTCCTCGAAGAAGCCGGTCTCCCGCTCCTGCACGCGCACGAGCGAGAGCGCGCTGGCGGTGTGGAGGTACGCGATGCCCGAGCTCACGCCCGATTCGGCGACCTCGCGGGAGACGTCGTTCGTGATGTCCATCACCGACAGCGACGGGAGGGCCGCGGCGATCGAGTACGGAACTTCGACGGTCGTCATGCCTGTGCGACCTCCTTGGGCAGCCTGAAGTGGACGTCCTCTTTCGCGACCTCGATCTCCTCCGGGAGCGCGTAGCCGACCTCCGCCAGCCGCCTCGCCGTCGCCCGCACGAGCTCTTCGGGCGTCGAGGCCCCCGCGGTGAGGCCGATCGTCTCGTGTCCGTCGAGGAGCGCGGGATCGAGGCCGCTCTCCCCGTCGACGAGCGTCGCCTGCGCGCCGGCGGCCTGCGCGACCTCGACGAGGCGCTGCGCGTTCGAGCTCGTCTCGGAGCCGATCACGAGCACGAGCGTCGCGCCCTGCGCGACCATCGCCTTGACCGCGTCCTGCCGATTCTGCGTCGCGTAGCAGATGTCGTCGGCATGCGGCCTGCGCAGGGTGCCGAGGTGATCCTCCAGCGCGTCCACGATCGGGGCCACGTCGTCGAGGGAGAGCGTCGTCTGCGTGATCACGGCCACGGGCTTCTCGGTCGCGAGCTCGCGCGCCTGCTCGGGCGACTCGATCACAACCGTGGAGTCCGGCCGCTCACCGAGCGTCCCGATCACCTCGACGTGATTCTTGTGGCCGACGAGCGCGACGAGGTGGCCGCTGTCGGCATAGCGCCGCGCCTCGGCGTGCACCTTGTTCACGAGCGGGCATGTCGCGTCGACGACCCGCAGGCCGCGCCGCTGGGCGTTCTCCTTCACCGCCGGCGCGACGCCGTGAGCCGAAAGGACGCAGATCTCGCCCTCGGGAATCTCGCCCTCGTCCTCGACGAAGACGGCCCCGAGCTTCTCGAGCCGGCGCACGACATGCTCGTTGTGGACGATCTGGTGGCGCACGTAGACCGGCGGCCCGTACTGCTCGAGCAGCCGCTCGACGATCTCGATCGCCCGGTCGACGCCGGCGCAGAAGGAGCGCGGGGCGGCGAGAAGGACGCGGCCTCTCACGGCAGTGCGACCGCCTGTTCGAGCGCGCGGAGCGCGGTGAGCGCGTCCTGGATCGAGCGCACCGCGTCGCCACGGCGCGTCGCGATCCAGCGAAGGAGACCGGCCACGTTCGTCCGGCCGTCGGCGTGCACCGTTCTGTCGACGCCGGCGACGGCGCTGCCGGCGTCGTCGGAGATCGCGCGGAGGACACCCGCGAGCCGGCCGCTGCGGGCGAGCACGCCGCTCTCCATGTCGACGGCGTCGGCGCCGCTCGACTCGCGCAGCCGCGCCCGCTCGTCCGCGTCGTGGACGAGAAGGTCACCGCCGAGCACGACGCCGGCGCGGGCGCCGCGGACGCCGAGCCCGGGCCCTTCCCAGAGCGTGGCGCCGGTCTCGTCGACCACGCGCGTCGCGTCGAGGACGTCGCCGACCTGCAGCTCGCCGAGCGAGCCCGCGAGCCCGAACGAGACGACGCGCCCCTCGGGGACGCCGTTCGCGGCGCGGAGGCCGACGCGGACCGCGTCGAGGCCGAGCCGGCGCGCGACCCGCTCCTCGGCGCTCGTCGCGCAGGCGAACGTCAGCCCGTGAGCGTCCACGCGAGACTCCGCACGGTCTCTTTCAGGCTCTTCGAGGCCTCGTACGCCGCCGACGGCTCGAACCCGCAGTGGATCGCGCAGTGCTCGCAGCGCGGGTCGTTGCCGGGGCCGTACGCCTCCCACTCCATGCCCTCGAGCAGCGCCTCGTACGTGGGGAAGATGCCGTCGGTGAGGAGGTAGCACGGGCCCTTCCAGCCGTACGGGTTGCGCGTGATCGAGCCCCACGGCGCGCAGGTCAGCTCGCGGTGGCCCGTGAGGAAGTCCTGGTAGATCGGCGAGGCGATCCAGCGGTAGCCGTGCTCCTTCGTCGCCGTGCGGATCGCCCGGAACTTCTCCTCGTGCTCGTCGCGCGTCATCGTCAGCGCAGGATCGATCTGGGAGTACTGGTAGCCGGGCGCGATCATCATCCCGTCGATGCCGACCTCGTCGGTGAGGTAGCGCATCATCTCGATCACGTCGCCGACCTCGGTCTCCTTGAAGATCGTCGTGTTCGTCGTGACGCGGAAGCCGCGGGCGCGCGCCGTCTTGATCGCGTCGATCGCGATGTCCCAGAGCCCCGGGTAGTCGCAGACGTAGTCGTGGATCTCGCGCATCCCGTCGAGGTGGATGACGAAGCTCAGCCGGTTGGACGGCTCGAACCAGTCGAGGCACTGCTCGAGCCGCAACGCGTTCGTGCAGAGCTCGATCGTCTTGCCGAGCTCGAGCACCTGCGTCACGACCTCGTCGATCCCCTTGTAGACGAGCGGCTCGCCGCCGCAGATCGAGACGACGGGAGCGGGGCACTGGACGGCAGCGTCGACGCATTCCTCGACCGACAGGCGCGCACGGTTCGACTCGTACTCGCGGATCTTCCCGCAGCCGATGCAGGCGATGTTGCACGCGAGGGTCGGCTCGAGCATGAGCACGAGCGGATAGCGCTCGCCCTTCCGCTGCTGCGCGGCAACGTACTTGCCGATCGAGACCGTCGATGCGAGGGGGAACTTCATCCAGTCAACCTTTCTCTCAGTCGTCCGAGTGCCAGAAGGGGAAATGTGATGCGGTAGAGGTGATACCGAATCATGAAATCGAGTGGGAATCCCGTGCCCGTGAAATGCTCCTCATGCCAGTCACCGTCCGCGCCCTGCGCGGCACAGAGATAGTCTGCCGCCCGCCGCGCACCGGAATCTTCAGCGTTTCCTGCGGCCACGTACGCGAGTAGCGCCCAGGCCGTCTGCGAGGCCGTCGTGAAATCCGCCCGACCACGCCACGCAGGATCGCCGTAGGAGCGGATGTCCTCACCGAAGCCGCCGCTCTCCTGCTGGACGGAGTCGAGCCAGCCGACCGCCCGGCGCATCGCCGGATGGTCGTGCGGAATGCCGCAGGCCTCGAGGCCGGGCAGCGCGGCACCCGTGCCGTAGATGTGGTTCACGCCCCACCGGCCGAACCACGAGCCGTCCCCCTCCTGCTCGGCAAGCAGCCATTCGAGCCCGCGTTCCGCGGCTTCGCGGTGCGTTCCGAGCGTGCCGAGCGTCTCGAGAGAGTGGGCCGTGACGTCGGCGCTCGGCTCGTCGGTCACCTTGCCGAAATCGCAGAACGGGACCTTGTAGAGCCACATCGCCTGGTTGTCGACGTCGAAGGCTCCCCATCCCCCGTCGCGTGACTGCATGCCGACGAGCCAGTCCACTCCGCGCGCGATCGCGTCTTCGCCGCGACCGAGCTCATGGAGCGTGAGCGCGACGACGGCCGTGTCGTCGACATCGGGATAGAGGTCGTTCTCGAACTCGAAGGCCCAGCCGCCGGGGGCGAGGTCCGGCTTGCGGATGGCCCAGTCACCCGCCACCGTCACCTCCTCGCGCAGGAGGTAGTCGCCGGCCTTGCGCAGCGCGTCGTGGTCGGCCGGGACACCGCACGCGCGGAGCGCGAGGGCCGCGAGCGCCGTGTCCCAGACCGGCGACTGGCACGCCTCGGGCCGCAGCCGCTCGCCGTCGTCGACCATGAAGCCCTGCCAGCCCTCGACGGCTTTCCCGAGCGTCGGGTCGTCGAGGCCGTAGCCGAGCGCCGCGAGCGCGATGATCCCCCATACCCACGGGGGCTGGATCCCGCCCCAGGAGCCGTCCGCCTCCTGCCGCTCGCGAATCCAGCGCCCGGCGACCGTGAGCGCTCGCCGGCGGAGTGGGTTCGGGCGGTGCGGCGGACGCGTCTTGCCCGGCTGCGCGCCGATAGCGGTCAGATCGACGCCCGCCGGCCGCACCGGGCGCAGCGACTGCGCGACGGCGAGCGCGACGAAGGTCTGCCGCGCCCAGCAGGAGAAGTCGTAGATCGAGAAGGGCGAGGACGGGGGCAGCAGGACGAGCTCGGGCGGGATCGGCACCATCCGCTGCCACGGCCACTGGCCAAGCAGCGCCATGAAGCACTTCGTGAAGAGGCGGCTCTTCGGGATTCCGCCCTCGCCCTGGATGAAGGCGAGCGCGCGAGGCCCGGGGTCGATCCCCGCGAGCCGGCAGGCGACGTACGCCTCGATCGAAGTCGAGAGGTCCGGCGGGCCCTCGAACCAGATCGACCACGTCCCGTCGTCGCGCATCCGCGCGAGGAGCTCGTTCGCGATCCGCCGGTCGAGCTCCGGCGTGCGCAGGTCGAGGTAGTGGTGCCAGAAGAGGTGCTGCGCCGTCATCGTCACGTTGGACTCGAGCTCGCCGACCCAGATGCCGTCCGGTCGCTGCAGCTCGAGCAGGCGCCGGACGCCGCGCTCGATCGCGGTATCGAGACGTGTCAGTTCGGCGACGACGGCCATCTCAGGCAGTAACTCTTGCGGAAGCGCCGCTCAAGATGTGCTGAGCCGCCCGGCGGCCGCTGCGGATCGCGCTCTCCATCGTCGCCGGCCAGCCGGTCTCGGTCCATGTGCCCGCGCGGGCGACGTGCGGCCGGGACGTCTCGGGGCCGGGCCGGTGGACCCCGGGACGGAGCGCGATCGTCGCGTACGGCTCCCGGCTGACCCGCGACCAGAGGAGCTCCGCTTCGCCGAGGCGGTCCGTGAGCTGGGCCGCGATCCGCTCCACGAGCTCGCGCCCCCGCACCTCGAGCAGCTCGGGCACGCCGCTCGACACGACGGTCAGATACTGCCCTCGCTCAGGTCGGCTTCCGGTCAGCGCGCCGCGGTCGAAGACCCAGTGCGCGTCCGAGCCGAGCAGCGCCGCGAGCGGCCGGGGCAGCAGCGTACGGTCGAGCCAGAGGTGGACGCTCACGATCGGCGAGTCCTCGAGCGCGGGTGCGGGCTCCCCGAGCAGCCGCGCGCTCTCTCCCGGAGGCACGGCGACCACGATCGCGTCGGCGTCGAGCTCGTCGAGCGACGAGACGCGCGCATCGGTGCGCACCGCAGCGCCGCCGGCCTCGAGCGCCGCTCCCGCAGCATCGCCGTGCATCCGGCCGAGCGGCCGGATCGGGAGGATCAGGTCGCTGTTCGCGCGCGGGCCGAGCAGTGCCGTGCGAACCGTGAAGAGGCCGGCGTCGGCGTCGACCTCGTCGCAGCGAAGATTGAGGGCCGGCCGGATGAAGACGTCCCAGAACCGGTCGATCGCGGCGTCGGAAGCGCCGAGCCGGCGCAATACCGCGCCGAAGGTCTCGCCGGGGTTCGGCCGCGCGGTGCGGCAGCGGGCCGTGACGAGCGGGATCCGAAGACGGTCGCGCGGCGACAGGTGGCGGTACCGGAGCAGCGAGGCGAGCCGCGGCTCGATCGCCGAGACGGAACCGTTCTCGTCGACCACGGGCAGCGACAGGCGCGTGCGGAGGAAGGAGCCTCCCTCCCCGATCCGTTCGAGGAAGCGCAGGTACTCGCCGAAGCAGCCGAGCGCGATGTGCTGTCCGTTGTCGGGAGGCGGTTCCGGGTCTCCCTCGCGTTCGGGCAGCGTCTGCACGGCGCCGCCGAGCGTCGGCCTCGCCTCGAGCACGGTCACCTCGTGACCGGCGTCGACGAGGTCGAGGGCGGCGGCGAGGCCGGCGAGCCCTCCTCCGACGACCGAGACCTTCACGGCAGGAGCCCCTTCGCCACCACGGCGAGCTTGCGCGGAGTCGAGAGCCGCGTCTTCTCGCCGAACACGTCGAAGCCGCCCGCCTCGATCCGGTCGAGCGTCTCGCGGTAGAGGCCCGCGAACGTGCCGACGCAGAGTGCGCTGCGGCGATCGAGCGACTCGAGCAGGCCGAGGCCCTCGGCGAGGAAGGCGCGCGCCCGCGCCACCTCGAACGCCATCAGCTCGCGGAACTCGGGGGACGGAGCGAGCTCGTCGACGCAGAATGCGTCGAGCTCGTCCTGCGGCAGGTACACCCGGCCGAGCTGCCGGTCCTCGTCGACGTCGCGGATGATGTTGATCAGCTGCAGCGCGACCCCGAGCGTCATCGCGCGTGCCGTGTCGTCGGAGCCGTACACCGGGACGCAGGCGAGCCCGACGGCGCCGGCGACCTTCTCGCAGTAGCCCCGCAGCTCGGCGAAGTCCGCGTAGGTGGACTGCTCCGTGTCCTGCAGGCCGCCGTCGACGAGCGCTGCGAGCGGCTCGCGCGGGATCCCGAAGCGCTCGCGCGCGTCGCGCAGCGCCACGAACACCGGATCGGCCGGATCCTCGTCGAGCGCCGCGCGAAGCTCCTCGAGCCGCCTGCGCTTCTCCTCCTGCGGGAGCTCGCCGTCGGCGACGTCGTCCACACGCCGCGCGAAGGCGTAGATCGCTGCGATCGCCTGCCGCTTCTCCCGCGGGAGGAGCATGATCCCGTAGGCGAAGTTCTTGGCCTCGCGCCTCGTGATCCGGCCGACCTCGGCGTACGCCTCCTGCACGCTCATCGCACGAGCACGAGCGCGGCCTCGCGCGCGAGGCGCGCGCGCGAAGGCTTCGGGCGACGGCTGAAGATGTCCCAGCCGGCCGACTCGAGCGCGTCGAGCGCGGCCAGGCCGCCGCGGGCGAAGAGCGCAACGGCCCTGCCGAGCCGGCCGCCGATTCCCACGCGCAGCACCTCTCCCGCGGCGAGCAGCTCCGCCGCGCGCCGAGCCTCGAAGCGGAGCAGCGCGCGCAGGTCTTCCGTGGGCCGGTCGAGCGGAGGATCGCCGAACGCGCGCCGATCCTCCGCCGGCAGGTAGACGCGGCCGAGCTCGAGGTCCCGCGGCACGTCCTGGAGGAAGTTCACGAGCTGGAGACCCGTGCAGACGGAGTCGCTCGCCGCGACGAGCTCGGGCTCGCCGAGCAGGCGCAGCACCCCGAGCACGAGCCGCCCGCACGGGTCGGCCGAATGGACGCAGTAATGCTCGAGGTCGGCCCAGGTCTCGTACTCGCTCACGCGCTGGTCCATGCGGTTCGCCTCGATGAGGCGCAGGAACGGCTCGCGGGGGAGGTCGAACTCGCGAATCGTCGGCTGGACGTTCCGGAGCACCGGCCAGGTCGCCTCGCCGGCAAACGCCGCGTCGACCTCCCGCTGGAGCTCGTCGAGCGCAGCGAGCCGATCGCCCTCGTACGCGTCGCCGAGCTCGTCCACGAGGCGCGCGTAGCAGTAGAGCGCCCGGATGTGTGGCCGCAGAGCGCGCGGGAAGAGAACCGAGCCGACGGGGAAGTTCTCGCCGGCGGCGCGTGCTGCAATCTCGGCGAGCTCCACCCGATCATTCTTGCTTGAATGGCCGCTCGGGGGAGGGCCCCGGGGCCGACTAGCTGAGGGAGGAGGAGATCTTGACCGAGACCGGAGGGCGCGACTCGGCGGTGACCGGGGTCGAGCGCACGGACGGCGCGGTCGTCGTCTCACTCGCGGGCGAGCTCGACCTCTACAACGCCGAGGAGGTCCGCAGCGCCCTGCTCGAGGCGTGCGCCGGCGAGCCTGGTGCGCTCGTCGTCGACCTCGCGGAGGTCCGGTTCATCGACTCGACCGCGCTCGGCGTGCTGATCGAAGCGCGCTCGAGGCTTGCCGACCGCAGCGGGTTTCGCCTCGCCGCGCCCGGCCTCGCGGCCCGGCGGGCACTGGAGGTCTCGGGCCTCGACCGCCACTTCCTCGTCCACGACACGGTCTCCGAGGCGCTCGCAGCCGCGCGCTAGCCGGCTCGAGCCGCTCAGCCGTCGACGAGAAGGCCGTTCAGCGGGCCCCAGAGCGCTTCGCTGCGACGGGAGACGTGGGGCAGCAGGGTCAGCTTCCCGTCGGCCCAGCCGTCGCGCCTTCGCCGTTCGAGCCGTTCCTCGGCGAGCGGCTTCCACAACTCGTCGAAGACGCGAGCGGGGTCGCCGTCGACCTCGTCGCGCGGCCTCTCGAGGTGCTCCTCCCAGAGCCTCAGCCGCACCTCCCGCGCGAGCTCCGGGTCCCGCACCACGACGTTGACCTCGGTGTCGTTGAACAGCGAGTGCTCGTTGAGGTTCGCCGAGCCGATCGTCAGCCACGCGTCGTCGACGATCGCCGCCTTCGAGTGGACGTAGACCGGGTTCCCGCCGGGGCCGGGCTGATAGAGCGTGCAGGCGAGGAACCGGGTCGTGTCCTCACCGGCCTCCTTGTCGGCCTCGATCAGGAGCCCGACCTGGCCGCGACTGTCGTCCGCGCCGTTGTTCGGGTGGGAGGGCAGGACGGCGATCACGCGGAAGTCGTCGCTGGGCGGACGCCGTAGCTTCTCGGCCAGCACGAAGCTGATCTCCGGCGACCAGAGGAACTGGCTTTCGAGATAGACGAGCCGCTCGGCTCCCCGCAGCGCGCGCAGGTAGCTTTCGAGGATCGACCACTCGCCGTCGCGGATCGGGTCGTACACGCGCTCGGGCACCGTGCGCACGAGCTGCGCCTCGAGGCCGCCCGAGATCGCCGGCGAGCCCGACCCCGCGGCGGCCGGCGACCCGTCGCCCGCGACCGCGTGCCAGCGCACGCGGAAGTGGCGCGCGACGTCGGCGACGATCGGTCCCTCGAGCCGGACCGCGGTGTCGTGCCAGCCGAGCCCCTCACGCGGGGGGTGCCGGCTCGAGTCGAGCCGGTTGCCTTGCAGGGCGGTCAGGTCTATGCCGCCCACGAACGCCGCCTCGTCGTCGACGATGACGAGCTTCTCGTGATGGCAGTGGAACGGACGCTCGCGCGAGTCGAGCGCCATCGAGATCCGCGTCCCGCCGGCGAGCTTCTTGCACGCCTCGCGGACCTCGCCGCGGTCGGGGTGGAAGAGCGGCAGCGGCGCGCCCGCCCAGGCGAGCACGCGCACGTCCACGCGCTCGGCCGCCTCCGCGAGCAGCTCGCGCAGGGTGGGCCCTCCCTCCTCGAGCCGGAAGGAGTAGTCGAAGTGCCAGCCGGCGAGGTGGACGTGCGAGCGCGCGGAGCGAACCGCGTCCGCGATCCGTGGCAGCGCTTCCGATCCGTCTACGAACGGCTCGAGGTGGCAGCCCGTTCGCGGGGCGAACTCCCCGGTCCTCGCCCAGCCGCCGTCCGGCGACGGATCGATCGCCGACGCGCTGCCGTGCCGCCGGAGCCGCCTGGCGTGATGGGCGCGGACGGCCCGTTCGATCGCCTCGCCGACGACGTCGTCGAGGCGGTTGAGCGGATAGGGAGCCACGAAGCGCCCTTGCCCCGCTACGCCGAGACTCTCACCCCGTCGTCGACGGGTACTGCGAGGACTCGTAGGTGCCGCTGCCGCTGATGATGGTGCCGACGTTGAGATCGGGCGTCGGGAAGTTCTCGACGGGGAGCGGCCCGACGGCGGGGGCCATGAAGTCGTGCCAGATCTCTGCGGGCAGCGTCCCGCCGGCGACCGAGCCGACGCCCTCGATGTTGTAGAGCGGAATCTCGCCTCGCGGATAGCCCACCCAGACGCACGTCGCCAGCTGCGGCACATAGCCGCAGAACCAGGCGTCCTGGAAGTTCTCGGCCGTGCCGGTCTTCCCCGCCACGGGGCGCGCCCCGAGCGCAGCCGCCGTGCCGGTGCCGTGCTGGACGACGCCCTGCAGCGCGTAGGTGAGCTGAGCGGCGACGTTCGCGCTGATCACCCGCCGGCCGGTCGTGCTCAGGCTCTGGATGATCTTCCCGTTCGCTCCGCGGACCTGCTCGAACGCCTGCGGGGCGTGGTGGATGCCGCCGTCGGCGAACGTCGCGTAGACGTCGGTGAGCTCGAGGGGCGTGAAGCCGACGGACCCGAGCGTGATCGCGCAAACCGGCTTGAAGTAGTTGCCGCGGCTCGTGACACCGAGCCGGTGCGCCATCGCGACGACGTTCCGCACTCCGACCCTCGAGATCAGCTGGGCGAAGATCGTGTTCACCGAGTTCGCCGTCGCGTCGAGGAGGTTCATCGTGCCCGCGGCCTCGTCCGCGTAGTTGTGGACGTC
Organism: Gaiellaceae bacterium; assembly: GCA_035653435.1. Lineage (GTDB taxonomy): Bacteria > Actinomycetota > Thermoleophilia > Gaiellales > Gaiellaceae > Palsa-739. The sequence continues at coordinate 69,569 of DASRBY010000036.1, read as the reverse complement.
CCACGGCCCGTTGTTCGTGGCGCACTGGGGGTCGGTGATGAAGAGCTCGGGCGGCCCGTAGAAGGTCGAGTAGAGGGAATCGCCCTCTTGCAAGGCGGTGGTGAGGGTGATGGGCTTGAAGGCGCTGCCCGTCGAGCGGTGCGCCTGGGTCGCGAAGTTGAACTGCATGCGGCGGCCGCTCGGGAGATAGTCGACCATCGCCTTCACCGCGCCGGTGCGGGGGTCCATCGCGACGATCGCGGCTGCGGGATCCGTCGGCGTGTGCAAGACGGAGGTGACGGCATGCAGCGCCAGCCCCTGGAGGCGGGTGTCGAGCGTCGTGCGACCTTTGAACCCTCCGAGCTCGACCCCTCGCTGGCCGAAACGCTGCGCGAGCTGGGTCGTCGCCCAGCCGAAGAAGTTCGGCTGGTGCAGCTCCGAGTAGAGGTGCCCCGGCCTGAGCTGGAGCTTCTTCTGCAACGCCCGCCGCAGCTTCCCTTCGGTGATGTAGCCGTTCTTCCACATCGCGCGCAGCACCTCGTTGCGCCGGGCCAGGGCGTCGCGAGGGTTGCTGATCGGGTCGTAGACCGTCGGCGCCTGCGGCAGGCCCGCCAGCAGCGCGGCCTGCACGAGCGTCAGCTTCGACGCATCCTTCGAGAAGTACGTTCGCGCGGCGGCCTGCGCGCCGTACGCGTGCCTCCCGTAGAAGACCTCGTTCAGGTAGTCGGAGAGAATCTGCTTCCTCGCGTCCTTCCCGTAGCGGTGTTGCATCCGCTGGAAGAGCTTCGTCGCGAGACAGGCTTCCTTGAGCTTCCGGGACAGGGTCCGCTGCGGGTTGCCGATGTAGAGGTTGCGGACGAGCTCCTGCGTGATCGTCGAGCCGCCCTGCACCGCCTGACCATGCGTCAGGTCCTGGTAGAGCGCGCGGGCGATGCCCTGGTAGTCGAGGGCGCCGTGCTGCCAGAACCGGGCGTCCTCGATCGCAACCGTCGCCTCCGGGAGCGAGGGCGAGATCTTCGAGAGCGGCAGCGGCTGCCGGTTTGTCGCCGACGGGACGACTCCGAGCAGGCGCATATTGTCGGTGTAGAGGAACGAGTTCTCGCCGAGCGCGAGGGGGCGGAGATCGGAGAGGCTGCAGAACGACTGCAGGAGCTGCGGCCCGGTGAACGCGACCGTGGCGAGCAGGAGCGCGACGAGCGCGGCGAGCAGGAGCGCCGCGATCAGCAGGAGGCTGCGGTGCTTGCGCTGGCGGCGGCGGAGCCGGCCATGCCGCGCGAAGAGGAGGCGCTCGAGCTCGAGGTCCGCACGCGACGGCTGCCTGCGATGCGGCCCTCTCCCGTTACGACCCTGATCGCCTGCCACTCCTTGCACATTGTGCTGCAAACGGCGGCCCGAGAAACCGCGCAGCGTTTGCGCGTCGGCCCCGAGGGAATTTCGGCACTGTGATCGCGCTCCCGCTCGCGTCGTCCATCACGGCCATCCACGGGGTCCATGCGTTCTTCCACTCGACCGGATTCGTGCTCGTCCGGAACGCTGCCATCGTGCTCGGGGTCGTCTTCTGGCTGGGCCTCGCCTTCTGGGTGCACAAGGATGCGCGCCGGCGGGTCGACAACCCGTTCCTCGTCCTCCTCGCCACGCTGCTGGGTCTCGTCCCGCCGTACATCGGCCCCGTGGTCTATCTCCTCTTCCGGCCCGCCGAGACGCGCGACGACGCGCGCTCGCGACGCGTCGAGCTGCGAGTGCTCGAGCAGCAGCTCGCGCGTGCGCAGCCGGCGTGCCCGGTCTGCAGCTCTGCGGTCGAGCCCGAGTACCTCGCATGCCCCGTCTGCACGACGATGCTCCGCTATCCGTGCGCGCACTGCAAAGCGCCGCTCGAGCCGCTCTGGCAGATGTGCCCCTACTGCGCGTCGCCGATCGCGCCGGCGCAGGTGGATCTCGACGCCGCGCTCACCGCGGAGGCGAAGAAGATCGCCCTCGTCGACGGCACAATCCCGCTCGTGCCACGGGCCGAGCCCCACGTAGCCGACGCCTGACCGAAACGAAAAGGGCGCGGTCTCCCGCGCCCTTGTCCGTTGTCTGGGCTACCCGCAGAGACCGCTAGCAGGGGTCCGAGGTCGCGCTGGTGTCGTTCGAGATCTGGCCGCCGGGGCCGACGACGTGCGCCCAATGGCCGCCGGAGACGGCGGAGACGCAGTACTGCTGCGGATTGCCCGAGACCGGCTTGGCCGAGACGATGCCGGTCGAGCCGGAGGTCGAGAGGACCATGCCGGAGTCGTACGTGGTCCGCAGGCCGGCCGCGGTCATGCCGGTGTAGCTGTTGTTGTCCGAGTAGTACGCCTCGACGTCGGGAATCGCGGAGCGGACGTCCGACATCGCCGCCGTCTGCTGGGCCTTCTTCTGGAAGCCGAGATACGACGGGATGGCGATCGAGAGCAGGATGCCGATGATGATCAGCACGACGAGGAGCTCGATCAGGGTGAAGCCCTCGTCACGAGCGAGACGCTGCCGAAGACTGCGCATGTGTTTCTGTCCTTTCATCGATGGTCTGCGTGGCAGCGCCTGGATCGGCGTCCTCGGTAGGAAATCGGGATGAGTGCGGCCGGAAGCGGGTGGTGACCCGAAAACCGCTGCTAAACCGGGGTTTTGTAGCGGTAGCCGAAGCCGCGGACTGTCTCGATCGGGGTACTCCCCGGCGCATCCGGGGCGAGCTTTCGCCGCAGGTAGCCGACGTAGAGCTTCACCTCGTTGCGTGACGTGGCCAGCGTGTCGCCCCACACGAGCTCGCGGAGCTGGTCGTGGCTCAGCACCTGGTTCGGGTGGCCGACGAGGGCGGACAGGAGCCGGTATTCGAGCCGCGTGAGGGGGACCTCACGGTCGTCGTAGCGTACGGCCCGCTGGGCGAAGGAGATGCTGAGCCGCGAGTCGGCGTACGTGTCCTGCGTAGCCGCGCTGCGCGGCCGGCGGAGGAGCACGTCGACCCGCGCCACGAGCTCCTGGCGTCCAAAGGGCTTCACCACGTAGTCGTCGGCTCCGCTCCTGAGCCCGCGGACGCGTTCCAGCTCGGCGTCCCGCGCAGTCAGCATCAGGACCGGGACGTCCGACACCTCACGGATCCGCTCGAGCGTCGCCCAGCCGTCGAGCCCGGGCATCGCGACGTCGAGGATGATCAGGTCGGGCGAGCCCTCGTAGAGCGCGCGCAGGCCGGCGCGACCGTCGGGCGCGTCGGTGACCTCGTGCCCCGCTCGCTCGAGCAAGGCGCGCACGAGCCCGCGAATGTCGTCGTCGTCGTCGACGACGAGAATCCGGGAGCCGGCCATCGAGACTCTTTCCACCAGGGGGTGGAGGACTCCTCCGCTCGTGCCGATCTAACGGAGGACGCATGGGGCGCGCCGCGAAGCCCGCGTGCACGACAGGAGGACTGTGACCGCATCCACCGCAGACTTCGTAGGCCGCTTCGAACGGTCACGCTCCACCGCTCGGGCGATGACCAAGCCGCCGGAGCACGCCGTCCCGTTCACGCTGATCGCGGTCGTCACGGCGTACGCGCTGCTCTTCCTGCCGACGGGCATCCGGCTCGACTACCGCGAGGTCTCGGCCGCCGCCGGAGTCAGTGCCCTGCTGCTCGGGCTGGCGCTCCTGTGGCCGAGGGTGCCTCGGCTCGCCGCCCTCGGGATCCCGCTCGGGTACATCGCGCTCGCCGCGCTCCTTCGTGAAGCCGCCGCCGGAGCCGCCTCGGGTTTCGGAGGCCTCTTCCTGCTTCCGGTGCTCTGGCTCGCCCTGACGGCCGGCCGGCGCGAGCTGGCCACGAGCATCGCTGCGATGGCAACGGCACAGGCAGTACCGCTCGCGCTCGTCGGCGCACCGGAGTATCCGGAATCTGGCTGGCGGGGCGCTCTCGTCCTCACGACCGTCGCCGCGGTCGCCGGCCTCATGGTTCAGCGCCTCAGCGAGGACTCGCGCGCGCGACACGCTCTCCTGCAGGAGCAGGCCGACTCGCTCACCCGCGTGTCCGCTCAGCTGTCGGCCCAGAACGAGCGCCTGCTCGAGCTCGACCGCCTCAAGGACGAGTTCGTCGCCACCGCATCGCACGAGCTGCGTACCCCGCTCACGTCGCTCAGCGGCTATCTCGAGATGTCGCTCGACCCTGCCGAAGGGCCCCTCTCGCCGGCCCGCGAGAGCCACCTCAGGATCGTGCAGCGAAACGCCGACCGGCTCGCCGTCCTCGTCGACCAGCTCCTCTTCCTCGCCCGCGCCGACTCGCACCCGCTCGAGCTCGACCGGCAGCGCGTCGATCTCGCGGAGGTCCTGAGCGAGGCCGCCGAGACGGCGCGTCCCGCCGCGGACGCGAAGAACATCGCTCTGCTCGTCGAGGGCGAAGAGCCTCAAGAGGTGCTCGCCGACCGGCCGCAGCTCCTCCGGGTCGTCGACAACCTCGTCACGAACGCGGTCAAGTTCACTCCGGAAGGCGGCACGGTGTGCCTCGGGGCGCGACGCGAAGGGGCAGACGCCGTCCTCGAGGTGAGGGACAGCGGCGCCGGCATCTCGGCGGCCGAGCAGCCGGAGCTCTTCAATCGCTTCTTCCGCGGCGCAGACGCGATCGAGAAGGCCACCCCGGGCAGCGGCCTCGGGCTGGCGATCTCACAGGTCATCGCCGAAGCACACGGCAGCGGCATCGAGGTCGAGAGCAGCCCAGGGGCCGGGTCCACCTTCCGCCTCGCGCTCCCTCTCGCACCCCTCGTCGAAGGTTGAACACGCCTCGGATGAGGTAAATGCGCCCCCGTACGAGGAGGGGTCTACTCATATCGCAGCGCCGAAGAGGAGGAACGGTGAAGCGTTTTCTCATGTTGGTTGGGGTCGCGGTCGTGGCCGCGGCGATGTACGTGGCCGCCTCGCCGGCGAGCCAGCAGTCGAAGGGTCCGACCGCGAAGCAGTTCAACGCGCTGAAGAAGCAGGTGGCGGGCCTGAACAAGAGCGTCAAGAGCCTCAAGTCCGAGGCGAACGGCCTCGCCGGGCTGCTCGCGCTCTGTTACTTCACGGTCAGCGGCAGCACCGCCAAGGCCAACGGCCTCCCGGTCAGCCAGTTCGGTAGCTCGACCACTGGCTACCTGTTCGGGACGAGCACGACCAACGCGCCGCGCACGGCTCTCGACGTCGCCCCAGCCGGAAGCCAGCAGGAGTACCTCCAGGAGGTCAATCCGACGTGCGTCACCGGTGGCGCGCTCAGGCACTTCCTGGCGAAGCACTGAGAAAGGCTGCAGGAGGGCGGTTCCCCGCGGCCGCCCTCCCCGCATCGCGGTCGCGCGGCTGCGAAAGCCGACGCTCGGACTCGAACCGAGGACCCCTTCATTACGAGTGAAGTGCTCTACCAGCTGAGCTACGTCGGCGGGGAGTCCAGTCTAGCCCGGCTCAGGACTCGATCGTGACGAGCGTTCCGATCGGCGTGTACGGCCAGACCTGAGCAGCCGCGGCCTCCGGAAGCTCGACGCAGCCGAGGCTCTGCGGCGTCCCGAACGACGCACGCGGGAAGGCGTGGAGCGCATCGCCGCCGTGGAAGTAGCTGATCCAGCGGATGCCCGGGTCGTTGTAGTGCGAGCCGTCGGGGTTCGTGCCGCTCATCGTCCCTACGGGGATGTGCTCGAACACCGGCCACGTCCCCTGTGCGGTCGGTGCCGACGCGATGCCGGTGTTGCCGGGCGAGGTGAGGACCACGTGCCCGTCGTGCCAGAGGCTGAGCGACTGAGGGATCGTCTCGTGCACGAAGACGTAGCTGTAGCCGGCGTCGTACCGGCGGCCTGCGAGGTCGTCGCGGATCAGCGCCCGCCAGACCTGCGGGCCGGCAACTCCGTCGGTGCCGAGGCCGTGCTCGTCCTCGAATCGCATCACCGCACCGGCGGTGACGACGTTCCAGCTGCCCGGCTTCCACAGCGAGGTCAGCGACGAGGGCGTCTGGGGATAGCGCCAGGAGAAGACACCGCGCGGCGCCGAGACGGCATCGGCCACTTCGGAGGCAGGCGTCGGCTGCTCGCTCGAGGCCGAGCTCCAGCGGACCGGGAGATAGCCGAGTCGCGCGAGGAGCTCCTGCAGCCGCAGCGTCGAGCCCCTGGCGACGTGCCAGGTGAGGGACTTCCCCGGCAGCCGCACGCGGAGGGTGGCTCCGAGACCGAAGCCGAGGCCGGCGGGCCGGAAGGAGAGCGTGTGCGAATCGAGCTGCGTCCAGCGACCCGAGATCGCGGGCTCGAGCCGAGGCAGCCGGGAGCCGAGCACCGCCGAGACCGGCTGGACGAACGTCAGCGTCAGCGTCGAGCGCGGCGAGACGCGGCTACCCGCCGCGGGCTCGGAGACGACTCGCGTCCGCGCGCCCGCGACGAACCACGAGACGCGGGCGGGCGGCGACAGCTTCTCCCAGGGCCGCACTGCAACGGCGACCGTCGTCGTCCCCGCGGTCGCGTCGCCCGAGGCCACGATTCCGAGCGAGATCGCGCTCCGGCCTCCTCCCAGCCTGCGAATCCTTGCGCGTCCCACGACGACCCTGGCCACCGGTTCCGCGAAGTGGATCGTCACGGCGGTGCCGCGCTCCGGCCGCAGCAAGGTCGAGCGGATATGCGCTACCGGGGTCACGATCGTGAGGGTCCGCTTCACGTGGCGGCCGACGAGCCAGCCGATCCAGCCCGGCCGCCGGATGTCGACGGTGACGGTCAGCCGCTCGCCGGGCGCGAGCCGTTCGCGGGGCCAGAGCGTTCCCTGCCGGAAGTCGACCGGCACCGGCTTGCCCGTCGGGCCCGTCACGGCCACGCGCTCGACCTTCCCGGCGAACCCCGGTAGGGAGATGCCCGCCAAGCCGCTGGGCGAGCCGGCGACCGCCCCGGCGGGCCAGGCGAGCAGTGCAGCCACCGCCGCGCCGGCCACGATGAAGACGACGGCGAACATCGCCACGATCCACGCGCGTGTCCCCACGATTTCAGTATGGCCTACGCTCCCGAGCGAATGAGCGGTCCCGAGGGAGGCAGAGGCGCCCCGCGCGAGCTCTCACGCGACGAGATCGACGAGTTTCTGCGCGGCCAGCGGATCGCCCGGCTCGGTTGCCACGCAGAGGGCCTCACGTACGTCGTTCCGCTCATCTACGCGTACGAGGACGATGCCGTCGTCGCGGTCACGACGGAGGGCCGCAAAACCGCGATGCTGCGCCAAAATCCGCGGGTCTGCGTGGAGGTCGACGAGTACGACGCGGACGGCAGGGGAAGCTGGCGCAGCGTCATCGCCCAGGGGAGGTTCGAAGAGCTCGCCGGCGACGCGATCGAGCCCGCGCTCGGCCTCCTGCGGGAGCGATTTGCGCGCACCGCGGGCCGTGCGGCCGAGCCGCGGCCGCTGACGCCCGGAGTCGTCGTCCTGCGCATCGTCCTGGACGAAATCTCGGGCCGAGCGGTCGAACGGTGAATTTCCCCGGGTGAGCAGGGAATGAGACTTTGTACGGAAATAGAAAAACACCTGGTTTGGGAATGGACTTCGGTGCAACGCCGTTCTATAAATCGGAGCGGTGGCGGCGCCGCGGGTAGACCGTAGAAGCGCCGCCCGGGCCGCCAAACCGGCAGCCCATCACGACCGAAAGGAACAAACACTGAGCAACACGATTCACCTGCACGACCTCTCGCCCGTCGAGCGCCTGCTCGAGGAGGCCGCCGAGCGCGGTTTCGTCGAGGAGAAGGACATTCAGGCTCTCGCCGACGAGCACGAGCTTGGCGAGGACGATCTCGCCGCGCTTCGCGCCGCTCTCGAGGAGCGCGACGTCGTCGTGCGCGACGAGACACCCGAGGAGACGCGCCCGGTCGCGACCGCGCCGGTCACGGGCACGCTCGACCCGCTGCAGCTCTTCATGGACGCGGCGGGCCGGCACAAGCTGCTCACGGCCGCGGACGAGGTTGCGCTCGCGAAGCGCATCGAGCGCGGCGACCTCGCGGCGAAGGAGAAGATGATCAACTCCAACCTCCGCCTCGTCGTCTCGATCGCCAAGCGCTACCAGGGCCACGACGTTCCCCTCCTCGACCTGATCCAGGAGGGCGTGATCGGCCTCAACCGCGCAGCCGAGAAGTTCGACTGGCGCAAGGGCTACAAGTTCTCGACCTACGCGACCTGGTGGATCCGCCAGGCCTGCCAGCGTGCGGTCGCGAACCAGTCGAAGACGATCCGCATCCCGGTGCACGTCCAGGAGCGCCGCATCAAGCTCAACCGCGCCTCGGCCGAGCTGCAGGCCAAGCTGGGCCGCGAGGCGACGGCGGAGGAGCTCGCCCAGGCGACGCGGCTCAAGCTCGAGCACGTGGAGGAGGCACTCGACGCCGTCGACTCCGTCTCCCTGAACCAGGGCCTCGGCTCGGACGGCGACTCGGAGCTCGGCGACCTGTTCGCCGACGAGTCGACGGTCGACCCCGCCGAGGAGGCGGTCGAGTCGGTCCGCCGGCAGCGCGTGCAGCGCGCGGTCGCGGACCTGCCCGAGCGGCAGCGGCGCATCATCGAGCTCCGCTTCGGCTTCGACTCCGAGCCTGCTTCGCTCGAGACGATCGGCAAGGAGCTCGGCCTGACGCGGGAGCGCGTCCGGCAGCTCGAGAGCGACGCCCTCGCGCGGCTCCAGCTCGCGCTCGGCGACGAGCTCGTCTTCGCGGCGTAGGCAGAGAGGTCACCTAGACAATCCGAAGGGCCGGGAGCGATCCCGGCCCTTTTTCTTTTTCCACAGCCGGTAGCACTTACCGTCACGGAACCGTGACGGCCGCGGGTGCGAGGGCGCTGCGCAGGCGGATCAGGAGCGCCTCGAGTGCGAGCGGCGTCGAGACCTGCAGCTCCTCGGCCTGGCGCCAGGCAGCCCGGACGAGCTCGCATGCCTCCTCGGCCGCGTGCATCCGCTCGAGCGTCGAGTCCTGCCGCAGCTCCTCCAGCCGGTCGACGTGGACGGCCGCCCCCTCGGCGCCCGCGGCAACGACGATCAGGTCGCGGTACCACGACTCGAGCTCATCGAGCAGCGCGAGCAGCTCCTCGCGCTCGGCGCCGCGCTGCGCGCGCCGCACGCGCTGGTCGGCCTCCCTTCCGCTCAGCTCGAGCGACTCGACCTGCACCTCGGCGGCCTGCTTCGCCTCCGCCCCCCGCTCCGCGATTCCCGCGAGCAGCGCCTCGGCGCCGTCCGCCGGCTCGAAGGCGGGATCGGCGTAGACCGCGCGCGCGACTTCCAGCAACGCCTCGCGCCGCCGGGCAGCCGCCGGATCGAGGAGCTGGAGCGCCCGGCCGAGGCGGCCGCCGGCGACCCGCGCGAGCGTCGTCAGCTCCTCCTCGCCGAGCTCGGGAGCATGCTCCGCGATCGCCTGCCGAACCGCAGGCTCCGGGAGGCGCCGGAACGGGACGAGCTGGCAACGCGAGCGGATCGTCTCCGGCAGCGGGCCGAGCCGCTCGGCGACCAGCACGACGACGGCATAGGGCGGCGGCTCCTCGAGATCCTTGAGGAGCGCGTCGGCGGCGTCCTCGTTCAGCGAGTCGGCGCCGAAGACGAGGTAGACGCGCCGCTCGCCCTCGAAGGGACGCATGTGCAGGTCGCGGCGGAGCTCGCGGACGTCGTCGATGCGGATCTGGTCGCCCAGCGGCTCGAGGAGATAGAGGTCGGGATGGCTCCCGCGCTCGACCCGCACGTGGTCGCCGAGGAGCTCTGCCGCGAAGCGGCGTGCGAGCTCGCGCTTGCCCACTCCGGCAGGGCCGTGGAAGAGGTAGGCGTGCGCCGGCCCCTCCTGCAGCGCAGCGGCGAGCAGCCGCTTCGCCTCGTGCTGCTCAGGAACGGTCTCGAAGCCGCTCATGCACCTCCCCCGCGATCGCGTCTGGCTCTCTGCTCGCGTCGATGGTGACGATTCTCTCCGGGAACCGGGCGGCAAGCTCCCGGTACGCGGCGTCGACTGCGGCCTGCAGCTCCGTTCCCTCCCGCTCCAGCCGGTCGGGCTCGACGTGGCGTCCGGTGGCCACAGCGGGATCGATGAGCAGGACGAACGTCACGTCGGGGAGCAGTCCTCCGGTCACTGCAAGGTTGAGCTGCAACACGGCGTCGACGCCCAGCCCGCGGGCGAGGCCCTGGTACGCGAGCGAGGAGTCGATGTACCGGTCGCACAGCACGTCGGCGCCGCGCTCGAGCGCCGGCCGGATCACCGCGTCGACGTGCTCGGCCCGCGAGGCGGCGAAGAGCGCCGCCTCCGCCCACGCGCTCATCTCCGGGCCGTCGAGGACGAGGTCGCGTACCGCCTCGCCGAGCTCCGTGCCGCCGGGCTCGCGCGTGAGGACGACGTCGCGGCCCTCGGCCGCGAGCGTTGCGCGCAGGAGCTCCGCCTGCGTCGATTTCCCCGAGCCGTCGGCTCCCTCGAAGGTCACGAACACGAGGGAGCCACGATACGCCGCAGGCCCGAGGGAAGGAGCGGACGCCCGCGGGACGAACCGGGAGGGTCCGTGGAGCACGCCCAGTCGTTCAACCGCCCGTTCCCCTGGCGCCTCGCGATCCTCGTTGCGAGTGCCGCCGCCCTCGTGGCGCTGGCCGGCCTCGTGCTCACCCACCGGCCGGCGCAGACACGTCCGGTCTCAGACACCGGGCGTGTTCCGAAGAGACAGCAGGCGGTTCCGCTGAGGCCGCGCTCCCGCATCTCCGTCCTCGTCCTCAACGGCAACGGAGTCTCCGGCGCGGCCGGCCGACTGGCGACCGGCCTGCTCGCGAGCGGGTACCGCCACGCGATCCCGACGGACGCTCCGAGCCTGGCCTACGCCCGCTCGTTCGTCCTCTACAGGCCCGGCTGGCAGGGGGAGGCGGAGCGGCTCGCACGCGATGCTCGGATCCCGGCCGTGGCTCCTCTGGACGGTCGCGTCGCCCCCGCATTTGCGCACGTTCCGCTCGTCCTGATCCTCGGCCGCTAGTCCGTCCGACCAGGGGTCTAGCGTGCGGTCCCCCGTCGGCGGGATCGCGTGTCGGCGGCCGCCCCAGAGGCGGAGGAGGCCACTACAGTTGCGGGAGGGGAAGATGGCAAGCGTCGAGCAGATTCAGGGCAGCGAAACGGCGGCCGAAGAGGTCGTGAACACGGTCGTCGAGGAGGGCGCCCGGCTCGGCGTGAAGCGCTTCTTCACGATCCCCGGCCGCGATCCGTTCGACGAGATCGAATGGGAGACGCGCGACGCGATCATCCCCGGCCGCGACGGTCCCGCATTCGAGCAGCGGGGCGTCGAGTTCCCGAAGTTCTGGTCGCAGACGGCGACCAATATCGTCGCGCAGAAGTACTTCCGCGGCCGGCTCTCCTCGCCGGAGCGCGAGTCGAGCGTGAAGCAGATGATCGGCCGCGTCGTCGACACGGTCGTCGCCTGGGGCAAGCAGGGCGGCTACTTCGCCGACACCGACGAGGCCGAGGCGTTCGAGGCCGAGCTGAAGGCCATCCTCGTCAACCAGTACGCCTCCTTCAACAGCCCCGTCTGGTTCAACGTCGGCTTCGAGGCGGCGCCGCAGTGCTCGGCCTGCTTCATCCTCTCGATCGACGACTCGATGGAGTCGATCCTCGACTGGATCCGGCGCGAGGGCGTCATCTTCCGCGGCGGTTCCGGCTCGGGCGTCAACCTCTCCCGGCTGCGCTCCTCGAAGGAACAGCTCTCGAAGGGCGGCTACGCCTCCGGGCCCGTCTCCTTCATGCGTGGCGCCGACGCCTCCGCCGGCACGATCAAGTCGGGCGGCAAGACCCGGCGCGCGGCGAAGATGGTCGTCCTGGACGTCGACCATCCGGACGTCGAGGAGTTCATCTGGTGCAAGGCCAAGGAGGAGCGGAAGGCCCGCGTCCTCGAGTCGGCCGGCTACGACATGTCGCTCGACTCGGCCGACTGGGCCTCGATCCAGTACCAGAACGCGAACAACTCCGTCCGCGTTTCGGACGCCTTCATGGACGCCGCGGCGAAGGGCGAGGAGTTCAACCTCACCGCACGCACCGACGGCACCGTCCTCGAGACGAAGGACGCGCGCGACCTGCTGCGCCAGATCGCGCACGCCGCGTGGGAATGCGCGGATCCGGGCGTGCAGTACGACACGACCATCAACTCGTGGCACACGCTCCCGAACACCGGCCGGATCAACGCGTCGAACCCGTGCTCGGAGTACATGTCGATCGACGACTCCGCGTGCAACCTCGCCTCGCTCAACCTCATGAAGTTCCGCCGGGAGGACGGCGAGCTCGACGTCGAGGCGTTCGAGCACGCGGTCGACGTCGTCTTCCTCGCGCAGGAGATCCTCGTCGGCTACTCGTCCTATCCGACGCCCGAGATCGGGCGCAACGCCAAGCGGTTCCGCCAGCTCGGGCTCGGCTATGCGAACCTCGGCGCGCTCCTGATGGCGCGCGGCCTGCCGTACGACTCCGACGAGGGTCGCGCGTACGCCGCGGCGATCACCGGCCTCATGACCGGCCGCGCCTACCGCAAGTCGGCCGAGATCGCGGCGCGGATGGGCCCGTTCGACGGCTACCAGGTCAACCGGGCGCCGATGGTCGGCGTGATCGCGAAGCACCGGGCAGCCGTCGGCAATATCGAGCATGCCGACGCCGTCCCGGCCGACCTGCTCGGCCACTGCCGCAAGGCGTGGGACGACGCGCTCGACCTCGGCGAGATTCACGGCTTCCGCAACGCGCAGGCGACCGTGCTCGCTCCGACGGGGACGATCAGCTTCATGATGGATTGCGACACGACCGGCGTGGAGCCCGACTTCTCGCTCGTGAAGTCGAAGAAGCTCGTCGGCGGCGGCGAGATCACGATCGTCAACAAGACGGTGCCGATGGCGCTCGAGCGGCTGGGCTACGCGCCGCGCGAGATCGAGGAGGTCGTCGCCTTCGTCGACGAGCGGAACGGCGTCGTGGGCGCGCCGTACGTGAAGACCGAGCACTATCCCGTGTTCGACTGCGCCGTCGGCGAGCGGGCCATCCACTACCTCGGCCATGTCCGGATGATGGGCGCCGTCCAGCCGTTCATCTCGGGCGCGATCTCCAAGACCGTGAACATGCCCGAGGAGGCCACGGTCGAGGACGTGATGGACCTCTACGTCGACGCGTGGAAGCTCGGCGTCAAGGCGATCGCGATCTACCGCGACAACTGCAAGGTCGCGCAGCCGCTCTCGAGCTCCGGCAAGGACGGCCAGACCGAGGTCGCCACGCCGCCCATCCAGGTGCACGAGCGGAAGCGCCTGCCGCTCGACCGCACCGAGGTCGGCCGCAAGTTCCAGGTCGGCGACCACGAGGGCTACATCCACGTCGGGCTCTACGACGACGGCAGCCCGGGCGACATCTTCGTCGACATCGCGAAGGACGGGACGACGATGGCCGGCCTGATGAACTCGCTCTGCCTCGCCGTCTCGATGGGCCTGCAGTACGGCGTGCCGCCGGAGGTCTACGTCTCGAAGCTCAGCCACATGCGCTTCGAGCCGAGCGGCCTGACGAACGACGCCGACATCCGCACGGCGAAGTCGATCGTCGACTACATCTTCCGCTGGTTCGGCAAGCGGTTCCTCACACCCGAGCAGCAGGAGGAGGCGGGGATCCTCTCGCCGGAGGTGAAGGCGCGAATGGCGGAGCGGTACGCCAACGGCGAGACGGCCGCGCAGGCCCAAGGGTCGACAGAGCCCGCCGAGACGCCTCCGCCCGGCCAGACGGCCCTCTTCAACTCCTGGGAGGACGCCGTCGAGTGTGCCCGCTGCGGCGGGCGGATGGTCCGCACCGGCAGCTGCTACACGTGCCGCGACTGCGGCACGAACACCGGCTGCTCCTAGCCTGAACGAGATCTCGTGGCTGAGGGCCCCGCGTGGTGCGGGGCCCTCAGCGTGAACGGGAAGCTCAGCCGGACAGGTTGGCCGCCGTGTGCGCCTGCGCGAGCGCGGCCTGCGCGAGCTGCTTGGCCTTCGCCATCTTGCCGGAGGAGCCGGCGCTCACGGCGTGGCCCATGTCGCGACACGCGGCGCGCAGATGCACCACCGCCTGCTTTTGCGCCTGCGTCGAGGCGTGCGGCGCGATCTTGCCGTCGACCGAGCCCATGCAGTCGTTCAGGAGGGGCCCGCCGGAGACGATCGCCTTCGACAGGTTCCCGCTTTGCAACGCCTGGACACTCGTCTGCAGCCGCGCCTCGAAGCCGTGGACGCTTGCCCGGAAGCTCCCGGAGCCCCGCGCGCGGTGGGCCCCGCCGACGCCGGCGGTCGTGCCGCTCGCGTTCCCACCTGCGTTCCCGCTCACGGTCCCGCTCGTGCTGCCGCTGCCGCCGCAGCCGGCGAGCGCAATCGCGGCCGCCAGGAGCGCGCCGACGCTGAGGATGGCTCTGGTCATGGTGAATCTCCCTCCGTCGTGGGCGTGTCCCGCGTCAATACGTCAACGGCCACGGGCCGGAATCCGTTGCTAAGGCACCGGAACGCTGCCAGGATGCGGGCATGCCCACGTGCCTTGCGTGCGGCCAGGACAACCCCGACATCGCCCGCTTCTGCCTCGCGTGTGGAGCTCCGTTGGCCGCGGAGAGCGCCCACCGCGAGGAGCGGCGCATCGTCAGCGTTGTCTTCGTCGACCTCGTCGGCTTCACGTCGCGCTCCGAACGGCTCGATCCGGAGGACGTGCGCGCGATTCTCACCCCGTACCACGGCACCGTGCGCGACGAGCTCGAATCGTTCGGCGGCATCGTGGAGAAGTTCGTCGGCGACGCGGTGATGGCCGTCTTCGGCGCGCCCACCGCCCACGGCGACGATCCCGAACGCGCAGTTCGTGCCGCCCTGTCCGTCCGCGACGCGGTGACGAAGCTCAATGCGGAGCAACCGGAGCTCGAGCTGCGCATCCGCGGCGCCGTGAACACCGGCGAGGCGGTCGTGACGCTCTCGGCCCGGCCCGCGCTCGGCGAGGCGATGGTCGCGGGGGACGTCGTCAACACCGCGTCCCGCCTGCAGCAGCATGCGCCGGTCGGCGAGATCGTAGTGGGTGAGGAGACGTACCGGGCCACGCGCGACGCGATCGAGTACGAGCCGCTCGAGCCGGTGACGGCCAAGGGGAAGACTGCCCCGATCGCCGTCTGGCGCGCCGTGGCGACGGCCTCGGCCACCGGCGAGCGCGATCTCTCCAGCACTCCGTTCGTGGGACGCGACCGGGAGGCCGGACTGCTCGAGGCCACATGGGAGCGCGTCGAGCGAGAGCACCGCCCGCACCTGATCACCATCCTCGGCCCGCCGGGCGTCGGCAAATCGCGTCTCACCGCGGAGTTCACGGACGGAATCTGCGCCCGCGGAGGCCGGGTCGTTCGCGGCCGCTGCCTGCCGTATCGCGAGCGCAGCGCCTACGGCGCCTTCGCAGCTCAGGTGAAGGAGCTCGCCGGGATCTTCGACAGCGACGACGTCGCCGTGGCCACCGGGAAGCTGCGGACTCTCGTGGAACGGCTCGTCGGCACCGAGGAGGCGGAGGCGGTCGCCGGGCACATCGCGATCCTGCTCGGCTTCGAGACGAAGGCCACGGCACCGGATCGCGACAGTCTCTTCCAGTCGGTTCGGCTGTTCATCGAGGCAGGCTCGCGCGACGAGGCGACGGCGTTCGTCTTCGAGGACATCCACTGGGCCGACTCCGCGCTGCTCGACCTGATCGAGCTCCTCGCCGCGCGCTTGCACGACCTGCCCGTCCTGCTCTTGACCGTCGCCCGGCCCGAGCTGCTCGACATGCGCCCCGCCTGGGGAGGCGGACTGCTCGCCTACCATGCGCTTCCCCTCGACCCGCTCGACGGCGCGGACGCCGCGCAGCTCGCGCTCCATCTCCTGGGCGCGGACACGAAGGCAACGCAGGTGGCGGAGGCGGCGGAGGGAAACCCGCTGTTCATCGAGCAGCTCGCCGCGGTGTTGACCGAGCGTGGCTCGGAAGAGGGAGACAGCCTGCCCACGACGATTCGCGGCCTCGTGGCCGCGCGCCTCGACGCGTTGCCTGCGGAGGAACGCGAGGTGATCCTCGACGCCTCGATCGTCGGCAGGATCTTCTGGCGAGGCGCTCTCGAGCGGATCGCCCGCGATGCCGCGTGCCTCGGGGACGCCCTCGCCGGACTCGAGCGACGCGATCTCATCCGTCGCGACAACCGGTCCCGCATCGAGGGCGACGAGCAGTGGTCGTTCAAGCACGTGCTGATTCGCGACGTCGCGTACGACCTGCAGCCGCGCGCGCGCCGCAAGGAGGGGCACCGCCACATCGCCGAGTTCATCGAGCAGTCGACGCCCGAGGTCGGCGAGGCGGGCGCGGCGCTCGCGCGCCACTGGCGCGGCGCCGGCGAGCTCGAGCATGCCGTCGGTCACTTCGTCGCCGCGGCGGAGGAGGCGGAGCGAGGCTGGGCGAAGCAGCTCGCCGTGTCGCTGTACAAGGAGGCGCTCGACATGACGCCGGCCGAGGACCTCGAGCGGGTGCGCTTTCTCCGCAAGCGGCTCGCGGTCGCGCAGCAGGCGTACATTCACACGGACGACGCCCACTTGCTCGGGCTCGGGAGCGGCGAAGCCTAGGCCGGAACGGGCGGGAAGTCCGCCGGCGTCACGTCGCCCGCGATCTCGTGGAGCGCGTCGATGGTGTGCTTCCCGAGCTTCTTCGAGTGCTCCCGGACGACGTCCTCGTTGGGCGCTTCGTAGACGCAATACGTGTGGACGAGACCTTCATCGTCGACCACGACATGGCTGTGCTCCCACGTGATCTCGGGGAACTCGCCCTCGGTCAGCTCGCGCGAGCGCCGGCCCACGGGAGGCATCTGGTCCTCTCCGACCTCGAAGCTGCGGATGATCATGTAGCGGGGCATGGCCGCGAGTCTAGCGACGCGAGTCCGCCCGGAGAAGGGCGCGGAGCTTCCGGCGGTACACGTCCATGTCCGTGTGCTTCCAGTCGACGTGCGTCTGGTGCGCCCATGGCTTGTACAGCTCCCGGTGGTACGGGCTCGAGAGGCTCTCGTTGTGCCCGATCACGTTGCGGATCCTGATGTGGAAGCGGTCGACGAGCCACGCCGTGAGCTCGAGCGACGCGCGTATCTGAGCGCGGTCGTGGAGGATCTCGGCGTCCGACGTGCCGACGTGCTCGATCCCGATCGCGACGTAGTTGAGCCCGACGGTGTGCCGGCACATGACATCCAGACGCACGAGCTGGTAGATCGTCCCTCCGCGACCAACGATGAAGTGGGCGCACGTACCGGGCAGCTCGCCGAGCTCGGGGTCCGGCGTGTCGGCCGCGAAGGTGTTCCAGGCCGCGGAGAAGCTGTTGCTGGCCGTGTAGTGCTCGACGATCACCTTCGGGTGCAGGTGCCACGAGTCGATGCCGTAGTGCTTCCTGGCGTACGCGGCCATCTCGGCCTTGCGCTTCGGCCCGTAGGGGATCGGCTTCCAGACGATGTGCGGCTGTCGCGCCGAAGGCGCGCTCGCCTGTAGGCCGGGCGTCGCCGGCTTTGCCGGCGACGCTTCCAGCCCAGGCGCGAGCGTGAGCGAGATCGTCAGGGCAAGCGCGGCGAACACCGGTGCGGAGGCTAGCGGGCTTGCCCGCGGGCGGCGGCCGCGCTAGCCTGGCCCCGTCGTGTCGAGGTAGCGAGCACATCAGCCGCCGTCGCAGCGAGGCAGCCCGCCTCGCTTCCGCGTACCCCTACCTCGAGGTTTCACTTGGCACGACGCCCTCTCATCGTGAGCTCCGCCAACGTCCGGCTGAAGGCCGTGCGCAAGCTGGCGCGCCGCGGCGCGCCGGAGCTCTGCCTCGCCGAGGGAGCCAGGGCCGTGCGCGCGGCCCTCGCCGCCGGGGCGGCCGTGCAGGAGCTGTACGTCGCGCCCGACCTGCTCGCCGGCGGGAGGGACGGCGATCTGATGTCCGCAGCGGAGCGGGCCGGCGCAGTCGTGGTGGAGCTCGACGCGGCGGCGTTCTCGAGCCTGACCGACCGGCGCCCCGATGGCCTCCTCGCCGTGGTCCGGCGCCCGTCGACCGCCCTCGCCGCGCTCGATCCGCCGCCAGAGCCCTTCGTCGCGGTCGCCGTGGCTGTCGAGCGGCCGGGAAACCTCGGCGCAATCGCACGCACCGCCTGCGCGGCGGGCGCCGACGTGCTCCTCGTCGCCGATCCGCGTACCGACGTCTTCCACCGCGAGGCGATCCGGGGCTCCGTCGGCGCGGTCTTCCGCCTTCCCTGCGTCACGGCGAGCACCGAGTCGGCGCTCGCCTGGCTGGGCGAGCGCGAGATCCGCCTCGTCGCCACAAGTCCCGCCGCACGGAAGCCGTACTGGGCGGCCTCGTACGCGGGCGCCGTCGCGATCGCGCTAGGGAGCGAGCGTCACGGCCTGCCGGATGTCTGGCTGGAGGCCGCCGACGAGGAGGTGGCGGTTCCGTTGCACGGGCCTGTCGACAGTCTCAACGTCGCAGTCGCGGCCGGTGTCGTCCTCTGCGAGGCCGCGCGTGCTCAGTGCGCGAGCCGGTAGATGCGTTCTCCGACGGGCTCGGCAGCGAATCGCTCGAGGAACTCCTTCGCGTACGGTCGGCCCGGCTCGGCGAGCAGGACCTCGCCACCCAGCCGCGGCAGCAACTCCGCAAGCTGCTCCACGTTGCGCGCCTCGTAGAGAAGGTCGGCGCCGAGGACGAGATCCCAGGGCGCGGCGCGGAGGAGCGGCTCGGGCTCGCTCCAGCGCACATGGGCGGTCCGCACGAAAACGCCGTTGCGCTCGGCATTCCGGCGCAGCAGGTCGATGGCGTCTACCGCCCAGTCCGTCGCGAGCACGTCGGCGCCGCGTAGCGCGGCTGCGAGCGCGGGCAGCCCCAGCCCGCAGCCGAGCTCGAGAACCCGTTGGCCGCGGTGCTCTCGTGCGGCGACGTGCCGCGCCAGAGCAAGGCCGCTCGGCCAAAGCTCGGCCCAGTAGGGCAGAAACTCCTCCTCGTCGAAGGCCGCTTCGTCGATCAGTTCCTCGGCGCTCGGCGGGCGGAGGATCGAGAGGCGCGGTCCAGGCCCGAGCTCGACCTCCTCCTCGACGAGGTTCAGAGCGCTGCGAAGAGATCCACGGGCACGCCGTCGGGGTCGCGGAGCTGCGCGTACCGGTGACCCCAGAACGCGTCCCACGGCTCCTTCTCGCCCTCGAAGCCGGCCTTTACGACCTGCGCGTACAAGCCGTCCACCTCGGCGGGGCTGCCGCACACGAAGGCGAGTCCGACCTGGTTCCCGATCTCTCGCGTCCAGTCGGGCTTGAAGCTACGGACGACGTCCTCGGTGTCGAGCATCAGGCGGAGGCCGTTCGGCATCGTCGCCTCGACATGGTCATCGCCTTCGCCGAACTCGACCCCGAGCAGCCCGTAGAAGGCACGGGTACGCATCAGGTCGGAGGAGACGATCCCGATCGCGTCGAGCTGGACCTGGGGCATAGGACGGACGCTAACGGTTAGCGTCGGCCGATGCGGCGGAGTCGCCGTTGCGCGAGGCGAGGACCGAGTCCGCCAATCCGTACTCGACCGCCTCCACCGGCGTGAGGAAGCGGTCCCTGTCGATGTCCCGCACCACCTGCTCGACGTCTTTGCCCGTGTGGTGCGCGATCACTTCGGCGTAGCGCCGCGTGAGGGAGAGGATCTCGCGCGCGGCGATCTGGATGTCGGCGGGCGTGCCTCGGGTGCCCGCGGAGCCCTGGTGGATCATCACCTTCGAGTTCGGTAGGACGAAGCGCTTGCCGGCCGTCCCGCCGGCGAGGAGCAGCGCTCCCATCGACATCGCCATCCCGATGCAATAGGTCTGCACATCCGGCTTCACGAACCGCATCGCGTCGTACATCGCCATCCCGGCGTAGACGTCCCCGCCGGGCGAGTTGATGTAGAAGCGGATGTCGCTGTCGGGGTCTTCCGCCTCGAGGAAGAGGAGCTGGGCGACGACGAGGTTCGCCGCCGACGCCTCGACCTCGGTGCCGAGGAAGACGATCCGCTCCCGCAGCAGCCGGGAGAAGATGTCGAACGAGCGCTCGAAGCGGCCGTCCGACTCGACCACCATAGGGACGAGGTGGTTCGATACGCTACTCACCGGTTGCACATTATACGCAACTAGGAGGTTGCGCGATGGAGATCGAGCGGGAGATCCTCGTTCCCGAGGAAGTCAATGAGGTCTGGGAGTTGCTCACGGATCCCGAGCGACTCGAGGAGTGGTTCGCAACGGAGGTCGAGCTCGACCCGCGCCCCGGCGGCGAGGGAATCTTCCGCTGGGGCGACGGCGACGAGCGGCACGCCGTGGTCCGGGAGCTGGAGGAGGCCGAGCGGCTCGTCTTCGACTGGGACGACGGCGGCAGCGTCGCGATCGAGCTCGAGCCCGTGGTCGACGGAACGCGCGTGCACGTGGTCGAGACGGCACCGGAGTTCGCTCCCGCGTTCGAGCTGCGCGCGATTGCGCTGGAAGCGTCGGCGGCAAAGCCGCCGACGCTCGGCGGGAAGACCGCGCCGCCAGAGGCGGCGCTGGCGTGGACGGCGCTGGCGGCGGCGTAGACCGCGTCTTCGCGGCGCTCGGGGACGCCGGACGCCGCTCGCTCGTCGAGGCGGTTGCGACGCGCGGGACCGCGACGGCGACGGAGCTCGCCGCCGAGCTCCCGGTCACGCGGCAGGCGGTGGCGAAGCAGCTCTCCTCACTTGCCGCCGCGGGTCTGCTCCGCGCCACGCGCGCGGGCCGCGAGACGCGCTACGAGGTGACCCCGGCGCCGCTCGAGGACGCCGTCGAGTGGATGGTCTCGGTCGGCGAAGCGTGGGACGAGCGCCTCGCCGCGCTCCGTGACAGTCTCGCCAGGAAGACGTAACGCTTACGTCTCGGTACCTGTTACCGGTACGGAAGCGTCAGGGGAAGAGACGCTCGATCCGCCACCCACCCGACGCCTCGCGCTCGTAGCGAAAGCGGTCGTGGAGGCGGTTGGCCCCGTGCTGCCAGAACTCCCAGGCCTCCGGGACGAGCAAGAACCCTCCCCACGTCGGCGGCCGCTGCACCGGGCCTCCGGCGAGGTCGGCCTCCAGCTCCGCCAGTCGCTCCTCGAGCTCTACTCGCGAGGCGAGCGGAGCGCTTTGCTGCGAGGCGAGCGCGCCGAGCTGCGCGCCGTGCGGCCGCGTCGCGAAGTAGGCATCCGACTCCCCCTCCGGAACGCGCTCGACCCTCCCCTCCACCCGCACCTGGCGCCCGAGCGGCGACCAGTGGAAGAGCAGCGCGGCGCGCGGGTTCACCTCCAGCTCCCGTCCTTTCCGCGACGGGTAGTGCGTGTAGAACACGAGCCCGCGTTCGTCGTATCCCTTGAGGAGCACCATCCGCACCGACGGCGCGCCGTCGGCAGTCGCCGTCGCGACCGCCATCGCCTCCGGCACCTCGACCGCCGCGGCTGCCTCGGCGAACCAGCCGCGGAACTGCTCGAGCGGATCGGAGGCGAGGTCGGCGCGCCGCAGCTCGGCCTGCCCCTCCACGTCAGAGCCTCGCGCGCAGCTCGGCCGGACGCAGGATCTTGCCGCCGAGCTCGGCCTCGGTAGGCACGAGCTCCTGGACGACGCGCAGCACGAGCTCCGGCTCGTCGCTGAGCGGGCTGAGGATCTTGTTCCCCTTGAGCAGCGCTTTGCCCCGCGGGCCGGTGTGGACGGCGAGATCGCGCTCCGCGTAGCCCCGTTCTCGCAGGAGAGCGTTCGCCTCCTCGATCGCTTCGGCCATTGCGCGTGTTCTAACGGAAGAGATCCGTCTCGGGGGGGATGACGAGATCGGCGGCACGCCCGTCGCCGCGCACGTCGAGACCGCGGACGACCGCCACGGGAACGCGGTCGAGCTTGCCGAAGACGAGCTGGGCGGCGCCGGCGACCTCGTCCGCGAGCGCGATCCGCGTCGCGTGCAGCTCGTAGCCCGTCGGATCCCGCTCGCCGGCGAGGTCGCGGACGACCTCCACGCCGGCGGCGCCGATCGCGACGTCCGTCGTGGCGGCACGCCAGGGCCGGCCGAAGGAGTCGGTAACGATCACGCCGACGTCGGCTCCGGTCCGCTCGCGCAGCTCCGCCCTTAGCCGTGCCGCCGACCTATCCGGATCGACCGGCAGTAGGACGACCGTCTCGGGCTCCGGCGCGTTCGAGGCGTCGACGCCGGCGGAGCCGCAGACGTAGCCGTGACATGTGCGGGCGATCAGGAGCGGAGGCCGGATGCGCACGAGCTCCATGGCCTCGTCGAGGATGACCTGGATGCGACGCGGATCGGTCTCCCCGCCGGCGAGCTCGCGCGCGCGCTCCGACGCCTCGACGTCGGCGAGCGAGACGACGCGACCTTCGACCTTCGATACGGCCTTCTGCGCGACGACGACGACGTCGCCGTCCGCGAGGTCCGTCCGCTCGGCGACGAGCACGGCGAGGTCGTCTCCCTGGCGCAGCTCGGGAAGCCCCTCGACCGGCGTCACGGTGAAGCCGGGCCGCACGTCCTTGACGAGCACCAGCGTCGGATTGCCCTCGCTCCACAGCCCGTGGAGCTCCTCGAGCGCTACGAAGCCGACGGCCTCGTAGAAGGCGCGGGTAGCGCCATAGCCGGCGCTCTCGCGCGACGGGCCGAGCGTCTTGACGTGGAGATAGCGGATGCAGCGCTCGCGGCACCACGACTCGGCGGCCGCGACCAGCGCCCTGCCGATCCCCTCGCGGTGGTGCGCCAGCCGAACGCCCATGACGTAGAGCTCGGCCGCCGCGGGCGTGTGCTGCTTGAGGCAGAGGAAGCCGAGGTCCGGCTCGACGGCGAAGGTGGGCAGCGCGGCTGCCTCCTCGATGTACTCGCGCGTGGAGCCCTCGATCCCGAACCAGTCGGGAAGGTCGCGGAGCACCGCCTCCGCGATGCGCGACCGCTCGTCCGGCTCCGAGATCTCGACGACGTGTGTCACGGGAGCCCGGTGACGTGAATGCCCGCGTGCCCCTTGTAGCGCCTGTTGAGGTTGACGATCACGGCCGTCATCCCCTCGAGCGCCCGCGCGTTCGCGAGCGGGCCGGCGTCGAGTACACGGCCGTCGACGAGCTTCGACGCCAGCTCGAGGGCGAGCGCCTTCGCCGCCTCGTCGTCGCCGCAAACAAAGGCGTCCTCCTCGGGCCGGCCCCGAGCGAGCTTGCCGGCCGCAAGCGAGTGGAGGCCGGCGACGACGGGGGCCCGGACGAGCTCCTGCGTCCGCTCGGCGAGCGAGCGGCTCTCCGTCGAGCGGAGCTCGCTGGCCACGCTGAGGACCGGTGTCGCGCCGATCGCATCCGCGAGCGCTTCGGCCGTGGCGAGCGCTGCGTCGGCCCTCGTCGCAAGGACGACGAGCTCGGCGTCTCCCAGAGCGTCTTCGTTCGTCGCTCCGGCGGCAGCTCCGACCTCGCGTGCCTTCTCCAACGCCCGCGTCGCATCGCGCGAGCCGACCACGACCTCGTCGCCCGCCTCGACGAGCCGCGCTACGAGCGCGAGCCCGAAGTCGCCGGTGCCTCCGACGATCGCGACCCTCACGCCGGCACCGCTCCCAGAACGGTCTCGGCCAGGCGGCGCCGTGCGCCCGGGTCGGCCATGAGGGTCCGGGTCACGATCGGCCGGACGTCGCCGAGCCCGTCGAGGTCGCCGGCGTCGGCCTCGTCCACGACGAGCGCGTCGATCAGTCCGGGGTAGCAGCTCGCGACGTGCCGCGGCGACGTGCCGCCGGCGAGGCGCCGCAGCATCCGGTCGGCCGGGCCCTTGACCGCGCGGCCGCCGATGAGGGGGCTGACGGCGACGCACGGCACGCGCCGCTCTTGGATCGCTCGGCGCAGCTCGCGCACCGCGAGGATCGGCCCGACCGAGACGTACGGGTTGCTCGGCGCGAACAGGATCAGGTCGGCGCCGGAGAGCGCGTCGGGCACGCCCGGCGCCGGCCGCGCCGCCTCCTCTCCCTCGAAGCGCACGGAGTCGACTTCGTCGCGGTGCCCGCGGGCGACGAACCACTCCTGGAACGGGAACGCCCCTGCTGGGGTCTCGAGCCAGGTGCGAAGCAGGTCGTCGGTCGCCGGCAACAGTCGCGCGGCGACCCCGAGCGCCTCGGCCAGCCGCATGGTCACGGCCGAGAGCGGCTCCCCGGCCCGCAGCGCCTCGGTGCGAACGAGGTGGAGGGCGAGGTCGCGGTCGCCGAGCGCGAACCAGTCGTCGCCTCCGAGTGCGCCGAGCGTCTCGAGCGCGTGCCACGTCTCGCCGCTGCGTCCCCATCCGCGCCGCTCGTCGGCGAGACCCGCGAGCGCGTAGAGGATGGAGTCGAGGTCGGGAGAGACATGCAGGCCGAGCACCTCGACGTCGTCGCCGACGTTGCCGATCACGCTCGTCGCCGCCGCCCCCGCGGCGTCCACGACCCCGCGTACGAAGCGCGCACCGCCGACCCCTCCCGACAGCACCGCGACGTTCAGACGAGGCTCCCCTCGAGCTCGGCGAGGCAGGCCTGCGTGCGCGGCCCCGCGCGCAGTTGGAGTCGCGTGAGGTCCTGCATCGTGTCGACGTCGTCGGCGAGGTTCGGGAGTGCGACGGAGACGGCCTCGAGGCCGAGCGCGGCAACGTGCGCGCGGAACCGGTCGGCGCTGCTCGGGCCGTAGAGCGGCGCGAAGGTTTCGGGGGAGCTGAGGCTGAGCGCGTTCGTCGTCCCGTCGAGCGCCTCCACGAGCGCCAGGCCTCCCGCCGGCGTCGCCGCCAGCAACGAGCGCAGGTCCTGCGGCACGACGCAGGGTACGTCCGCGTTGACGACGAGGATGCCGCCGAGCTCGACTTCTTCCAGTCCGGCCTGCACCGCCGCGCCCTGCCCGCGGCCCGGGTCCGGCGCGACCTCCGCCCCCGCATCGATCGCGGCCGCGGAGGCCTCCTCGTCGGGCGTCACGACCACAGTCCTCCCCACCACCACGCACGCCGCCAGGACGTCCCGGAACATGGCGCGCGCGAGAGCCCGGCGGATCCGGGCCGACGAGTTGAGGCGCGTCTTTCCCTCCGCGCCCCCCGCGAACGGGATCACGACCGTGGCCATGGAGAGACACTAGCCCGGTGGACAACGCCGACATCGCCCGCACGCTCGACGCCTACGCGGCGCTGCTCGACCTCGCCGGCGCCGCGCACTGGAGCGTCCGGGCGTACCGGCGCGCGGCCGACCTCATCCGCGCGACGCCCGCGCCCGTGGAGCAGCTCGTCCGCTCGGGACGTGCGCGCGAGCTTCGCGGCATCGGCCCCGGCATCGAGCGACGCCTCCGCGAGCTCGTCGAGACCGGCCGGCTCGCCGAGCTCGAAGAGCTCGAGCGGGAGGTCGAGCCGGAGCTGGTCGCGCTCGGCCGCTACCTCGGGATCGGCCCGCAGCGCCTCGTCGGCCTCGGCCGCGCGCTCGGGATCCGGACGGCGGACGAGCTCCGCGCCGCTGCGGAAGCGGGGCGGCTGCGCGAGGCGCCGGGAATCGGCCCCACGACCGAGGCCAAGATCCGCGCCGCGCTCTCGAAGGAGCCACAGCCCGCGCGGCGCGGCCTGACTCGCAACCGCGCGCTCGCGCTCGCCGCTGCGATCGCGGAGCCGCTCGGCGCCGTTCCCGCGGGCGAACTCCGCCGCGGTTGCGAGCTCGTCCACCGGCTCGTGCTCGTCTCGCAGGAGCGCGACGCGGTCGAGCGGTTCGTCGCCCGGCCCGAGGTGCTCGCGGTGCTCGAGCGGGACGACGACCATGCCGTCGGAATGACGGTGGAGGGGATCCCGGTCGAGTTGGTCGCCACGAGCTCCGATCGCTTCGGGACCGCCCTGCTCCGGGCGACCGGCTCGGAGGCGTACGTCGCAGCGCTCGAACCGCTGCCGGACGCGCCGACGGAAGCGGAGATGTACGAGCGGGTCCCGTTGCCGTGGGTCCCTCCGGAGCTGCGGGAGCAGCCATTCCGCGGTGAGCCGCCTGCGCTCGTCGAGGTGTCCGACATCCGCGGCGACCTCCACTGCCACACGACGTGGTCGGACGGCAAGGCCTCGGTGCTCGAGATGGCCTCGTCCGCCCGCGATCGCGGCTACGAGTACCTAGCGATCTGCGACCACACGCCGAACGTGCGCGTCGTGCCCGGGCTGGACGCGGACGCGCTGCGGCGTCAAGGCGAGGAGATCGCCGCCGCGAACGAGGAGCTTGCGCCGTTCCGCGTGCTGCGCGGCGTCGAGTGCGACATCCGCGCCGACGGCAGCCTCGACCTGCCGGACGATGTGCTCGCCGAGCTCGACTGGGTGCAGCTCTCTCTCCACGCCGGACAGCGCTTGCCGGGGCCCGAGCTGACGCGGCGCGTGACCGAGGCGATGAGACATCCAGCCGTGCGCTGCCTCAGCCATCCGCGCGGGCGGATCCTCAACCACCGGCCGCCGAACGCCCTCGATCTCGAGCGCACGATCGAAGTTGCGCTCGAGACCGGGGTCGCCCTCGAGACGAACGGCCTGCCCGACCGCCTCGATCTGAGGGACGAGGAGGTGCGGCTGGCGGTCGAGGCCGGCGTCTCGATCGTATGCTCGACCGACGCCCATTCCGTGCAAGGGCTCGACAACATGCGCCTGGCGGTTACGACGGCGCGGCGCGGCTGGGCGACCGCGACCGACGTCCTGAACACCAGGACACTCGCGGAGATACTCCGGCCGTGACGATCGCGGCGACGCAGCGGTTCCCTGGACCGGCGTGGGAGGAGCTGCCCGAGGTGACGCTGCTCGAGACGTGGCCGCCGGCCGAGCAGGTTTCCGGCGTCGACGTCCTGCTCGAGGCCGTCGTCGCGGTGGGTTCGAAAGAGCTAGAGCTCCTGCCCGATCTCCGCCTTGTCGCGAACTACGGCGTGGGCTACGACCACGTGGACGTCGGTGCGTGCCGCGAGCGCGGGATTGCGATCACGAACACGCCGGGTGTCCTCGATGCCGCAGTCGCCGACCTCACGCTCGCCCTGATCCTCGCCTGCCGGAGACATCTCGTCGCAGGAGACCGCTTCGTACGCGACGGGGGTTGGCGCGACGGCTGGGCGCGCCCCCAGCTGCTCGGGCGCGACCTCGCGGGCTCGACACTCGGTCTCGTCGGCAAGGGGCGGATCGGCTCGGAAGTCGCTCGGCGGGCCGAGGCATTCGGGATGCTCGTCGTCCATCACCGCCGGAGTGACGGCCTGCCGCTCGACGATCTCCTACGCGCGGCGGACGTCGTCTCGCTCCACGCGCCGCTCACGGCGGAAACTCGAGGCCTGCTCTCACGGGAGCGCCTGGACCTGCTGCGGGACGGAACGACGCTCGTCAACACCGCCCGCGGCTCGATCGTGGACGAGGAAGCGCTCGTGGACGAGCTCGTCTCCGGGCGCATCTCGGCGGGGCTGGACGTCTTCGCCGAGGAGCCGCAGGTGCCGGAGCGGCTGCTCGAGCTGCCCAACGTCGTCCTTACGCCGCACGTCGCGAGCGCGACGGTCGAGACGCGAGCCGCGATGACGCGAGTCCTCGTCGACAACGTGCTCGCCTACGTCGAGGGCAGGCCGCTCCCGAACCGCGTAGACCGGTAACCCTTACCGTCACGCAAGCGTCAAGCGGACTGCCCTGCTACGCAACTGATCGCAACTCGGCCGTTACAAAGACGTGCGGTAAGTGCTACCGGCCGCTAAAGGGCTCCGGGCCGGCCCGCGGCGATCCAGCCGCGCACGTCGAACCAGTGGCTCGAGCGAAGGGCTTCCGCGACGCTCGGCTCCGTGTGCTCCGCCCAGAAGACATGGTGGTCGAGATCGCAGCAGATCGCGACCTCCGAGAGCAGGACTTTGGGGATGCGCATGAGCGCGTCGGCAGGCAGCTTCGCCTCGGCGACCGTGTAGTGCTTGAACTGGAGCTCCGGCGCGATCTCCATCAGCTCCGGCCAGTCGGGACACGTCCTCGAGCTCACGCCGGTGACGGTACCGACAAGGCCCGTTTAACAATCCCCGCGAGCGTGCGCACAAACGCCGGGTCGGCATTCGGCATCTCGATCCGCTCGAGCAGCAGGCCGAGCTCGGCCGCCTTGTCCTGCGCCTCGACGTCGAGGTCCCAGCGAATCTCGAGGTGGTCCGACACGAACCCGACCGGACACACGAGAACCCGCTCGACTCCCTGGCGATGCAGCGACTCGAGGTGGTCGAGGATGTCCGGCCCGAGCCACGGCTCGCCGGTCGGCGACTCGCTCTGGAAGGAGAAGCTCCACGCATCGAGGCCAGCCGCCTCGGCGACGAGGCGGGACGTCTCGAGCAGCTGGTCACGGTAGGGGTCGCCGGCCTCGAGGATTCGAGCGGGCAACGAGTGCGCGGTGAAGACGACGTGGGCGCCGGTGCCGCGGACGCGCTCGGCGAGGAGCTCGACGAAGCCGCGCTCGTCGTGCCAGCTGTCGACGAACCGCAGCTCCGCTCTGCCGTCGAGCGCCCGCTCGAGCTGCTCCCGGTAACCCGCGATCGACAGAGCGGAGTAGTGGGGAGCAAGCACGAGCCCGACAACCTGCTCGGCCCCCGCGGCGAGTGCCGCCTCCGCGGCATCGACGATCCGCGGCGTCCAGTGCTTCATCCCCGTGAAGACGGGCAGCCCGAGCTCGGCCTCGAGCGCCGCGCGTGTCTGCTCGGTGATCGCGTTGAGCGGCGACGAGTCCTCGATCCCGAGCCGCCGGTAGCGCTCGACGAGATCGGCGAGATGCTCGGGCGCGATGGGACGGCCGCCGCGGATGTCGGCGTAATAGGCCGGGACGTCCGACAGCCGCTCCGGCGAGCCGTAGGCCATGAGGACGACAGCCACCTTCATGTCGCCTGACCGTAACTGCGGACGAGCTCTGTGAGCCGCGTGAGCACGTCCGGCTCGGTCTGAGGCAGCACGCCGTGCCCGAGGTTGAAGACGTGACCCGGCCGACCGCCGGCTCGGCGGAGGACGTCGAACGCCGCGTACTCCACGCGCTCCCACGGCCCGAGCAGCACCGTCGGCTCGAGGTTCCCCTGGACGGCTCGCTCCTCCCCCACCACCGCCCAGGCGGCGTCGAGCGGGATGCGCCAGTCGACCCCGATCGCGCTGCCGCCGGCTGCTGCCATCTCGGCGAGCAGCTGCGTCGTGGCCCCGGTGCCGAAGTGGATCGTGGGGACGCCGGCGGCCCCGAGCACTCGGGCGGAGTAGGGCGCGACGAACTCGCGGTAATCGGAGACCGAGAGGGCGCCGGCCCAGGAATCGAAGAGCTGGATCGCGTCGACGCCGGCACCCGCCTGCGCCGCGACGTAGCGCGCGAACTGCTCGGTCAGGCGCTCCAGCAGCGCGTGCCAGACCGCCGGCTCGCGGTACATCAGCGTCTTCGTGCGGACGAAGTCGCGGCTCGGCCGGCCCTCGACGAGGTAGCCCGCGACCGTAAACGGACCGCCGCAGAAGCCGATCAGTGCCCGTTCGGGCTCGAGCTCGCCGCGCACGAGCCGCACGGCCTCGAGGATCGGCGCCGCCCACTCCTCCGGCTCCGCGACCCGGAGCTGCTCGACCTCCGCAGCAGAGTCCACCGCTCGCTCGACCACCGGCCCGACGCCCTCGACGAGCTCCACGTCCACGCCCATGCCGAGGACGGGCGACATGATGTCCGCGAAGAGGATGGCAGCGTCGACGCCGTGGCGGCGCACCGGCTGCAGCGTCACCTCGGCGCAGAGCTCGGACGTGCCGGCGATCTCGAAGAAGCCGTGCCGCTCGCGCAGCGCGCGGTACTCCGGTAGCGAGCGCCCCGCCTGCCGCATGAACCAGACCGGCGTGCGCTCGGTCGGCTCGCGCCGCAGCGTGCGAACGAGGAGAGGCGCCGTGCTCAGACCCTGACGGGCTCGCGGCCCTGCTGCCGCAGCAGGCGCGAGAGACCTTCCTCGAGCGAGACCTCCGGCTCCCAGCCGAGCAGCTGCTGGGCCCTCGTGATGTCGGGCTTGCGCTGCATCGGGTCGTCGATCCGCAGCGCCTCGAACACAATCTCGCTCGACGAGCCGGTGATGCGCTTGACGATCTCCGCGAGCTCGAGCAGCGTCCGCTCGTCGGGGTTGCCGAGGTTGACGGGCAGATGCTCTCCGCTCTCGGCGAGCAGGACGATGCCGCGAATCAGGTCATCGACGTAGCAGAAGCTCCGCGTCTGCATCCCGTCGCCGAACACCGTGATCGGCTCCTCCGCGAGCGCCTGTCGGATGAAGTTCGAAACCGCGCGACCGTCGTTCGGCCGCATGCGGGGTCCGTACGTGTTGAAGATCCGGACGATCCCCGTGTCGACTCCCTGCTGGCCGTGGTAGGCCATCGTCAGCGCCTCGGCATACCGCTTCGCCTCGTCGTACACGCCGCGCGGACCGATCGGGTTCACGTGGCCCCAGTACGTCTCCGGCTGCGGGTGGATCTGCGGGTCGCCGTAGACCTCGCTCGTCGAGGCGAGGAGGAAGCGGGCGCGCTTGAACTTCGAGAGCCCGAGCGCGTGATGCGTCCCGTACGAACCGACCTTGAGCGAGTGGAGCGGCATCCGGAGATAGTCCTCCGGGCTGGCGAGCGCGGCGAAGTGGAAGACGAAATCGATCGGCTCGTCGACGCGAATCGGCTCGGCCACGTCGTGCGGCATGAACGTGAACGCGTCGTCGCGGACGTGCTCGATGTTCGCGAGGGAGCCGCTGACGAGGTTGTCGACACAGATGACGCGGTGTCCGCGCTCGAGGAGGTAGTCGCAGAGGTGCGAGCCGAGGAAGCCTGCTCCGCCGGTTACGAGCGACGTGGGCACGAGGCGATGCTAGCTGCGTCCGGCGGCTTCCGCGTACACCGCGAGCAGGGCTTCTACCTCTGCTTCGCGGGAAAAGTGCCGGACGGCATGCGCGCGAGCCGCCTCGCCGAGCCGAGCCCGCCGATCCGGGTCAGCGAGCAGCTCCTCGAGCGCCCGCCGCAGCGCCGCGACGTCGCGCGCGGGCACGAGCACGCCGTTGACCCCGTCCTCGATCGCCTCCAGGAGGCCGCCGACCGCGGAGGCGACCACGGGCCGTCCGTGAGCCATTGCCTCCCGGGCGACGAGGCCGTAGCCCTCGCGGCGGGACGGCACCGCCACCATCGCCGCGCGGTCGTAGAAACCGGCGAGCTCGCCCGGCGGGACCGCGCCCACGACGCCGGGGATCCGGGAGGCGAGGTGCCCCGATCCGACCACGACGAGAGGCAGGTCGCACGCGGCGGCGGCGAGCTCGAGCACGCCCTTCTCCTCCGAGAGCCGACCGACGAAGAGGATGTGCGGCGGCTCCTCGGGTGGGACGACCTCCGGCGGGATCGGCACTCCGGTGGGGACGACACGCACGTCGCGCGCCCCGAGGGCGCGAGCATCCGCCGCCAGCGCATTCGAGCCCGCGACGACCACTGCGGCGCGGCGCAGGGTCGGTCGCACGAGCCACGGGACGCGCAGGCCGAGCACGAGGTCGGTCCCGTGCACCTGCAGCACGTACGGCTTCCCGAGCGTCGCTGCGATCGCCCCCGCGCCGAGCCAGTGCGCGTGGACGAGGTCGACGTCCCGCGCCGCCCTCGCAGCCGCGCGCCTGAAGGAGGCGAGCAACGGCGCCACGAGCGGCGCCTGCCAGGGCCGGTGCAGCAGGTTCGCCGGGATGCCGGGTGGACGGGCCAGGCCGAAGTGGCGGAAGTCCGCCGGCGAGACGACCCGAACCTCCACGCCGCGTGCGCGCACCGCCTCGACCGTGGCGGCGATGAATCCTCCCGAGATGTCGTCCTCGTCCTGCGGGTACGAGGTCGTCAGGACGAGGATGCGGATCGCGTCAGCGCTCCGGCGTCGGTTCCAGCACGTCCTCGAGCTCGACCCCGGGCCGCTCCTCGTCGAGCGCCAGCTCGACCCGCCGCACCCGCAGCAGGATCCGCTCGATCAGCCGCCGGTTCGCGCTCAGCAGGTCGCCGAGGATCCCGATCGCAGCCACCTGGAAGGCCGCGGTGGCGAGCAGGCCGCCGAGAATGAGCGACTGGACGTGCCCGGCCGAGCCGTTCTCGACGAAGTAGTAGAGGAAGCGGGCGAAGATCGCGAGGGCCGCGGTGAAGGCGAGCGCGGCGAGGAAGAGGAACGTCCGCAAGGGCGCGTACATCGCGTAGGCGCGCGCGACCTGCGTCGCGCTCCGCGCCAGGTACTCGAGCGTCGAGGAGAAGAGGCGCGACCGGCGCACGGCAGGGTTCGTCTCCACCGGCGCCGAGCCGACGGCGAGCCCGCTCCGCCCGGCCTGGATCAGCGACTCGAGCGTGTACGTGAAGCGACCCAGCACGTTGATGCGCAGCGCGGCCTCGCGCGTGTAGGCGCGGAAGCCGCTCGTGGTGTCGGGGACGTCCGTGCGCGAGGCGGCGCGCACGGCGGCGCTGCCGACGCGCTGCAGGACGCGCTTCGTACGGCTGAACTCCTCGACTCCGGCGCCGTAGCGCTCGCCGACGACGATGTCGGTGCCCCCGGCGAGGATCGGCAGGACGAGCCGGGGGATGTCGGCCGCCACGTACTGGTTGTCCGCGTCGAGCGTCACGATCACGTCGGCGCCAGCGCGGAGAGCGGCGTCGATCCCGGCGCCGAATGCCTCGGAGAGCCCACGCCGGTGAGGGAACCGGACGACGCGCGTGGCGCCGTGCTCGAAGGCGACCGCGGTCGTGCCGTCGCTCGAGCCGTCGTCGACGACGATCGTCTCGACCGTGTCGAAACCCGGCACGGCAGCCGGCAGGTCGGCCAGCACGCGCGGGAGCGTCTCCGCCTCGTCCAGAGCAGGGATGACGACGACCAGCTTCATCCCCCGGCCACTATAGCCCTGCCCCCTGAGGGCCACAATCAGGCCCGCAGCAGGGCGACCGTGCGATCCCAGAAGAGCGCCGCCAGCGCCCCGAGGATGAGCCCGATCACCGCGGCGATGACCACCGTGTTGCGGCGACTGCGCGCCGTGACCTTGTGCGCGGCGGCAGGCGTGTAGACGTAGGGCGACTCGACGTTCTTCGCCAGCAGCAGCAGCTGCGAGTTCGTCGTCTTGTCGAGCTGGTCGCTGCGCAGCGTCGTCTGCAGGATCAGCTTGTTCGTGTCGGAGATGCCCGGATTCGCGATCGCCTGGTCGATCGTCTTGATGTCCTGGTTGTCGAAGGCGATGTGCTCTTCGAGGTTCTTGATCTTGGCCGTGGAATAGACACTGAGCTTCTTGACGGCCTCGGCGGCGAGCTTGTTCGCCGCGCAAGCCGCGATCTTTCCCTTCTTCGTCTGCACGCTCACCTTGACGAGCGGATTCGTCACCGCGGCCCCGCTCTTCGTGGCCGTACCGCTGGCGATCGCCTGCGTGGAGATCCCGTGCGCGAAGGCCGAAGCCTTCGTGTGGCACTCGTTGGCGACGGTGTTCTGCACGGCCTGCGACTGGATGGCAGCGCCCACGGCCGAGGGATTCGTTTGCGGGGTGATGACCGGCGAGCCGCCGGTGGGCGAGTACGGCTGGCCGAGATAGACCGTCGCGGTGGCCGAGTACACCTGGGTTCCGCTGAGCGAGATGAGGTAGCCGATGACGGCGCCGGCGACGATTCCCGCCGCGAGCAGCCACCAGCGCACCGCCAAGAGCCGGACGTAGCGCGCGAAGTCGACTTCCTGCTCGGCCTCGGGATCGAAGCCGCGCGAGGGAGGAGCAGGCGCAGTCACGAGGGGCGACGATATCCGACACGCATGAGCGCGCTCTTAGGAAGCGGCTACGGGGCGCGGTGCGAGAGATCGGAGGCCAGCTCCGTGACCCCGCCCTCGATTTCGAAGCGGTCGAGGAGGTACGGGTCGTCGCGGGTGGCGAAGCCCGGGTTCTCGGTGAGCGCGTTCGTGTAACCGGCCGCCCGGACCGCGGCGATCACGGCCGCGTCGTACCGGTTCGACGGATAACAGAAGCTGTTGGCCGGGACGTGCAGGGTGCGCTGGAGGAACCGGCGCGACCCGACGACCTGGCGGCGGAGCCCACTGGGCGACAGCGTCGTCAGATCGGGATGGGTGAGCGAATGCGAGTCGATCTCCCACCCCAGCGCGACGAGGCGCTCGAGGCGCCTTCTGTCCAGGTGGTGCTCGGTGATCTCGTTGAGCACTCCGGGCCAGCCGTAGCGAGACATGACCGCCGGGGCAAGCGTGGCCTGAGGGACGTAGCCGTTGTCGAAGGTGATCACGATCGGCCTCGCCGGCAGCGTGCCGCCGCGGTACCAGGCGCTCATCACCTCGTCCAGGGTCACAGCCGTGTAGCCGCGGCGATGGAGCCACTTCATCTCGGCGGCGAAGTCGGCATCCGACACGTACAGGCCCGGATACGGCTCCGAGGCGGGTGGCTTCCCGAGCTCGTGGTAGACGAGGATCGGCACCGGGCCTGTGTACGGACGCCAGCCCGGTTGTGGAGTTGCGTCGCGCACCCGGCGGGAGTGGGCACGGCGGGTGGAGGGGCGTGGGTGCGTGCGCCGAGGCGGGCTGGTCGTGCCGGTGGCTCGAGTGGTGCCCGCAGACCCGCCGCAGCCGCTCAGCAGGGCCGCGGTAGCGAACACAAGCGCGAGGATCGAGCCCCTGCGCACGCCTCGAAGATTACGAGCGGCGGTGCCGGCGGTGGTCGTGCTTGCTGTGGTGGTGCTTGGTCTGGCGGCGCTTGCTGTGGTGGTGTGCGCGTTTCGGCTCGACGGCGTAGACGCGCGAGAAGCCGTTCAGAAGCAGGCGCATCCCGTTCCCCGACAGCGGGACGTACTGGCCGTGCGGGAACGTCACGAGCCGCCGCCCCGTGTGGACGTTCACGCCGATGATGCGGTGCGAGAAGCTGCCGATGTAGGCGACCCCGTCGACGATGACCGCCGCTCCCGAGATCGGCCCGCCGGTGTAGACCCGCCAGAGACGGCGCCCGCTCGCGGCCGACACGCCGTAGAACGAGCCGTCGTACGAGCCGAAGCAGACGACGCCGTCGGCGACGGCAGGGGACGAGTAGACGTAGTACCCGGCCGTGACCCGCCAGAGGTAGCGCCCGCTCGTGGTGTAGGCCGTGAGCGAGTTCGCGATCGAGGGGACGAAGACGCGGCCGTCCGCTACGGCAGGCGTCCCGTAGATCTCCCCGTTCACCGTGCGCACCCAGCGGGTGGCCCCGGTGGCGGGCGACAGCGCCCAGATCCGGCTGCCGTAGTCGCCGACGAACAGCCTGCCGCCGGCGATCGACGCGCTCGAGGTGATCTTCGCGCCGAGATACCTGCGCCACTTCAACCGGTGCGTGCGCAGGTCGAGCGCGTACATCTCTCCGCCAGCGTCGCCGAAGTAGTCGATTCCGTTCACGATGATCGGAGACGGCTCGATCGCCGAGCCGGCGTCCCAGCTCCATTTGAGACGTCCGTCGGAGCGATCGAGGACGTACACCCAGCCGCCCATCGTGTGGTAGACGATCTCGTCCCCGTACACGGCAGGGGACGAGGCCATGCGCGGGCCGCCCGGCGTGCTGTGCACCCAGACGAACCTGCCCGAGCGCATGGAGATCGCATGGATCGTCGAGGCGGCGTTGCCGATGTACGCCACTCCGTCGTCCACGACCGCGGGGAACTCGATCAGGCGCTTGAGCCCCCGGCTCCAGATCACCCGGAACGGCGGACGGATCCGAATCCGAGGCGGAGCCTGCGTGCGAGCCTCGTTCGCGCCGTAGAGCGGCCACTGGAGATCCGGCTGGTAGATGCGAACCGTCCGCCTCCTGGTGGGCCGGAAGTTGACTCGGAAGCGCGCGGTTGCGTAGCCGCGCGCCGAGACCGAGACCTCGAGCCGCCGGCGAGGCGCGTCGATCTCCACCGCACCGTGACGATCGGTGCGCCCGCTCGTGCCCCAGAGCCGCACGCGCGCATGACGTACGCGGACGCGGCGATCGCCGTCGAGGACGGTGACGACGAGCTTCCCCTTCCGGGCGGGCGGTAGCCGGTGCACGTGCTTCGGCTTGGGCTTCGGATGCGTGACGGGCGGCGTCATCGCGCGCTGATGCCGAGCGCCGCCGCAGGCGGCGAGCAACGCGGCGAGAGCCCCCAGGAGGAGTACGCGAGCGGTCAGGCGTGCTCCCCCACCGCGAGCTCGCGGTAGCCCGTGAGCCAGAGCGGAGCCCCGTCGATGTCGCGCAGGATCACGTTGTCGTCGGGAAAGTGCGGGACGACCTCGCCGATCTCGTCGAGCCGGCCGAGCGTCGCCAGCACCTGGGCCTCGGCCATGTTCGCGCCGCCGGCGGCGAGGGCAGAGGTCGCGGCGACGTGGCGGACGTTGATCTCCGTGACCTTGAGCGCGCCCGTGCGGTCCTCGCGCAGATCGACGGTGAGCACGCCGTGCGCCGCTTCCCCGGTGAGGTCGCCGAGGAAGCGCACCGCCTGCTCGGCGAGCGCCCGGGCGCGCTCGTCGTTGAGCAGCCGGCCGCGGTTGATGTTGCCGGTCACGCCCGAGACGGCGAGATGTCCCATGAAGTACTCGAGCCGCTCGTAACAGCCGGCCTTGAGCAGCGCGCCGTCGTGGAAGAGGAGCGAACAGGCGATGTTCCGCCCGGGCAGGTGCTCGGCCACCATGTAGCTCGGGATCTCGGGATTGAGGTAGGCCCATGCGTACGCCTCCTCCGGCTCGGAGACCTGGATCGAGCCGATCCCGCTCGACGATGCCTCGGAGTAGTCGCGCAGCCAGACCGGACCGCCGTCGAGGTCGAGCCCCTGCCTCGCGAGCAGATCGTCGCGGCCAACGATGCGGTACCGCGGCACGAGGCCCGTCTCGCGCAGCGCGTCGTACAGCTTCCCCTTGCTGATCGCGACCTCCACGAGGCCCGGAGGCGGCAGCAGGGCCGGGACGGGGAGCTCGCGCGCGCTCCAGAAGCGCACCTCCGCCTCGGGCCCGACGAGCGCAGCGCCGATCCCCTCCCGCTCGCAGATGTCCGCGACGAGCTCGGCGTAGCCGGGATCGCCCGGCTGGGACACGCGGTAGACGCGGTCGTAGAGCCCCTCGTAGAACCCGTACCAGTTGCCACCGCGATCGGCTCCGACGAGCGTCGCGTCGGAGAAAGCGGAGCTCGCGCGGAGCGAGCGGGCGATGGCCCTGGGCGTGACACCGCAGGCGCCCGTGACGAGGATCTTCAGCGGCGCCACAGGCCCCCAGGGTAGCCCGGGCTCCTCACGGAGCCGGCTTCCAGCCCCCCGTTTCCCCCTTGTACGTGCCGCGGAAGAGGGCGAGCGGCGTCCGCGCCAGGATCCGCAGGTCGACGAGCGGCGAGCGGTGCTCGACGTACCAGACGTCGAGCTCGATCCGGTCCGCCCACGGCAGCGAAGCCCGCCCGTTCACCTGTGCCCAGCCGGTGATGCCGGGCTTCACGTCCAGCCGCCTTCGCTGCCTCTCGTCGTACTGCTCGACCTGATAGCGGAGCGTCGGCCGGGGGCCGATCACGCTCATCTCGCCGCGCACCACGTTCCAGAGCTGAGGCAGCTCGTCGAGCGAGAGCTTGCGCAGCAAACGGCCGGCGCGTGTGATGCGCGGGTCGCCGCGATTGACCGAGAGCCCGGCCCCGATGGTCTCGGCGCCGACGACCATCGTGCGCAGCTTGAGGAGCTCGAAGTCGGCGCCCTCCCTGCCGACGCGCGTCTGGCGGTAGAGGACGGGGCCGCCGTCCTCGAGCTTGATCGCGAGCGCGGCGAGCGCGAGGACCGGCGAGGCGACGAGCAGGGCTCCGCCCGCGATCGCCAGGTCGGCGGCGCGGTTCACGCGAGCTCCTCACGCTGCGGCGCCCAGGTCGCGGGCACGCCGCGGCGGAGGTAGTTCCAGAGCGAGACGACCGTCGCCCAGGTGATGAGGACGTAGTAGCGGGCGATCCCGACGCCTACGAGCGCCGCGGCCAGCAGCCCGAGCTGCAGGCCGAGGAAGACCGCGTAGACCGCGCCGTGCCCGAGCAGTGCGAGCGAGCTCCCGAGCAGGATCAGATGCAGCAGCCCGCTCGCGTAGCGGAGATGCCGGTGCGAGAGGAGCGCGAGCAGGTACCCGGGCCGCTGCCCGCGCAGCATGCGCCCGCGCAGGACGATGAGCCAGGCATGCTCGAACATGCGCACCTTGCGCCGGTACTCGCTCTCGTTCGTCGGCGTCGGCCGCTCGAAGGCGAGCGCCTCGGGCTCGTACAGGGCGCGTCGGCCGCGCTGCACCATGAGATACGGCAGCGATAGGTCGTGCCCGAAGCGAGGATCGACCTCCGCGTAGTCCGAACGGCGGAGCGCGTAGATCGCGCCGTTTCCGGCCGTCACCGAGCCGAGCCGCGACTCGCCCTCGCGGGTCACGAGCTCGTACCGCCAGTAGAGGCCCTCCTTGTTCGAGCCGTCGGAAGCCTCGAGCCGCAGGCGCCCGCAGACGTAGGCAACGGCCGGGTCGGCGAAGTTCCGGACGAGCTTCCGCAGCGCGTCGGGCGCCCAGGTCGCGTTCGCGTCTGAGAAGGCGACGACGTCTGCTTCGGTGGCCCGCACCGCTGCGTCCTGGGCCGCGACCTTGCCTCCACGCGGGTTCCGGATCACGCGGGCGCCCCCGGCCTCCGCGAGCTCCTCGGTCCGGTCCGTGGAGGCGTCGGAGGTGACCACGAGCTCGAGCCGCTCCGGCGGATAGTCGAGCCCCCGGAGGTTCTCGAGCCGCCGCTCGATCGCGCTCTCCTCGTTGTAGGCGGTCACGATTACCGCAACCGACGGGAGGTAGCCGTCGTCGAGCGCGATGCGACGCGTGCGCAGGCGCGCGGCGAGCGCGACGGTCAAGGGATAGAGCCCATGCGTCCACGCCAGCGCGGCCAGTGAGCCCCAGAAGAGGACGACGGCCGCGATCACGGCCGCAACGCTAGCGGCGGTCTACTAGCCCCGGGCTATTTGCCCCAGGGCCCGATGTGCGGCTCGTTCGGCACCGTGAGCGAGAAGGCGAGCGAATTCCCGGAGCCCGTCGCCGAGGCTCGCAGCCAGTCCTTCGTCGTCGCCTTCAACTTCAGCGTCGCCTTGAAGATGCCGCGGCTGTTCGCGAGGTTGTAGGCGACGGTGCTCCACCTGCCGCTCTTGCCGTGCCGGAACTGAATCGTGACGCGCTCCTTGTCGCTCGTCGCGTCACGGCCCCACACGCTGACGGTGGTCTTGTGCAGGTAGGCGACGAACGGGAAACGGAACGCCGTGCGCACCGGCTTGGCCCGCGCACTCTCGA
Source organism: Gaiellaceae bacterium (assembly GCA_035653435.1). GTDB lineage: Bacteria > Actinomycetota > Thermoleophilia > Gaiellales > Gaiellaceae > Palsa-739. Next base: position 30,457 of record DASRBY010000036.1, on the reverse strand, counting down.
GCGACTTGGAGTGGAAGTAGAGGCCGCTCTGGTACGGGCTCGGGCTGGATCGATCCTGTAGATCGAACCAGGTGAAGAGCGTCACGCCGGAACGCCATGCCTGGTACATCGATTCCGCCGTCCACCGAGCGGCAAGACCGAGCGACGCGGCGTGCTTCCGCGGCGGGTTCGTGTCCCAGCCGAACTCCGTCGCCCAGAACTGGACACGGTGTGCGGAGACGACATGGTGCAACCGAGTTCCCGCCTGGAGCACGGCCCGCATCCGCGGCAGGTCGCCGAGCTCGACGTTGTCCGGGTTCTTCGCGTGGCCAAAGGGCCCGCCGAACGTGTACGGATGGTGCGCCCAGACGTCGAAATGGGCGGCGCTGTGGCAGGTCGCATGTGGGTGCGACCCCTTCGAGAGGCACAGCAGCGAGCGCATGAAGGCGAGCGGGGCGACCGAGTACCACTTCTGCTTGTGGCTCTTCGGATGCCCGAAAGGATCGAGATCTCCGGCGACGACGAGGTTCTTCGGATCGACCGCGTGCACGCCGGCGGCGAGGGCGTTGACCATCCCGCGGTAGCTGCTCGCGCTGATGGACGGGCCGAGGAACAGGCTGTTGTTGACCTCGTTCCAGACCTCGAAGAGGTGCTCGGCCGGCAAACCACCGGTTCCGTTGAAGTGCGTGGCCAGCGCCTGGGCGAAATCCCCGAGCGCGGAAGCCTTCGGCGTGCCCGCGTCGACGCCCTGCGGCCGCTTCGCAAAGGCCCAGCTCGGCGTGTCGCTGACGTCGAGGATCGGGGTCACGCCCGCAGCCTCGGCTTGCCTCACAACGGTGTCCAGCCCATCCCAGTTGTACCCGGGGGAGGTTGGATCGGTCGCGACGAAGCGATCCGGCCGTGTCGACGGCGCGATCGCAGACCACGAGACGGCAATCCTCACGTACGTGGCGCTCGCCGAGCGGGCCAGCGCGAAGGCTTTCTCACGCTCCGAACTGTTGAAGAGAGCGGGATCGACGACCGCCGTGGCGAGTGGGGCAGTCCCATGCGTCCGGTACGTGCGCACCGCGGGCGTCGCGTGGGTCGCATGCCGTGCGTTCGCGGCGCCGGCGGAGGAGGTTACGGCCGCGAGAGACGCGATCGCGCCTACGACGGCCAGATTGCGAGCAGCGACCCCCACGTCGCGGACACGCTAGCGTCGATCGAAGCGAGGGGAGCCGATCTTTGCCGACTTCTTACACCCCGTTCGGGGCGCGGCGCGCGGCGCTACTTGCCCCAGGGGCCGATGTTCGGGTCCTTCGGCTGAGTGAGAGAGAAGGCGAGCGAGTTGCCGGATCCAGGAGCGACGGCGCGCAGCCAGTCCTTGCTCGTTGCCTTCAGCTGGAGCTTCGCGAGGAAGATCCCGTTCACGTTCGATCCGATGGTCGCTACGGATCGCCACCCTCCGCTCTTGCCGTGCCGGAGCTGGATCGTCACCGTCTGCTTGTCGCTCGTCGCGTCGCGTCCCCAGACGCTGACGGTCTTGCCCTTCAGATAGGCGACGAACGGGAAGCGGAAAGCGGTCAAGCTCGGCTTCGGTTTCGCCCTTTCGAGCGAGTTCGAGTGGAAGTACAGACCGCTCTGATACTGGCTGGGGCTCGGATAGTCCTCGAGCAGGAACCAGGTCACGAGCGAGACGCCCGAGAGCCACATCTGGTGGAGCGACTCCGCCGTCCAGCGCGCGGCGAGGCCGAGCGGCGCGGCCGCCTTCCGCGGCGGGCTCGTGTCCCAGCCGAACTCCGTCACCCAGAACTGAACGGGCTGCGCCGAGACGATGTGATGGAGCCGCACGCCGGCGTTGAGCAGCGCGCGCATCTTCGGCAGGTCGCCGAGCTCGACGTTGTCGGCGAGCTTCGCGTGCCCGAACGGTCCGCCGAAGGTGTACGGATGGTGTGACCAGACGTCGAAATGGATCGCGTCGTGGCAGGTCGCGTGGGGATGCTTGCCCTTCGACAGGCAGAGGAGCGAGCGCATGAACGCGAGCGGCGCCACCGAGTACCACGACTGCTTGTAGCTCCGCGGATGCCCGAAGGGGTCGAGCCCGCCAGCGACGACGAGATTCGTCGGATCCACTCCATGAACCGCGGCGGCGACGGCGTTGACCATCGCCCGGTACGTCGCCGCGGTCACGGGGTTCAGGTTGAGACTGACGTTCGGCTCGTTCCAGACCTGGAACACGTGGGCGACCGGGGCTCCCGGGACGCCGCCGTCGTAGTGCGCCGCGAGCGCGGTTGCGAACTGCCCGAGGTCGGCGACCCTCGGGCTGCCGGCGTTGATGCCGTTCGGCTGCTTCGCGTATGCCCAGAGCGGCGTGCTCGAGATATCCAGAATCGGAGTCAAGCCGGCAGCTTCGGCCTCCTCGACGAGGGAGTCGAGCCCGTCCCACGTGTAGCCGGGTGACGTCGGGTCAGTGGGATCGAAACCGAGCGGCCGCTGCGTAGGAGCAACGGCGCTCCACGTCACCGGCAGGCGAACGTACGACGCACCGGCCTCCTTGGTCATGGCGAAGGCGTCGACGCGGTTCGGCCCGCTGAACAGCGGGTCGAGGAGCGCCGTGCGCAGCGGAATCGTCGCCCGAGTAGCGATCACGTGCTGCCGTGCCACCGTCGCGCCGGCGGACGAGACCGCCGTGAACACCACGAGCGCGCAGACGGCCGAGACCGCGGACCAGCGTGGGCCGGCCCGCCCCGAGGCATGGCGAGCTGCCGCCCTCCCTGGAAAGACCCTCAACCGCACCGCCGCGATGGTAGCCGGGAAGGCAGCCGCCGGACAGATGAACCGGTCTAGCCGGCGAGACGAGCAGTGACCTGCAGCTCGTTCGTGGCGAGTGGCAGGCCGAGCCGGGAGCCCGTGTAGACGACTGCGTTCCAAGCGCGCTTGCCGGCGACGAGGACTCGCGACGACGACTGTCCGGCCGAGCACCACTCGATCACGCCCCGGTAGTGGAATCGCACGTCTTCGAACCCGTGGGTCTCGAGCAGGCGACGGAGCGAACGGGCGGTGAAGTGCCAGATGTGGTCGTCGCCCGTTCCGAACCGGAGCGGCCTGCGGGCCAGCGCAAGCAGCTGGGCGTAGCGGCGTTGGAAGGCGAAGTTCGGGGTCGTGAGCCAGAGCGTGCCTCCCGGCCGGAGCGACGCGCGGGCGGACTCGAGCACCTCTTCCGGCTCGAGCAGATGGGCGATCACGCACCACAGGGTCACGACGTCGAAGCCGGTGGCGGGCGCCGTAAGAGCCCTTTCTCCAAGCCCTTCCCTGGCCGCCGAGGCGGCTTCGGGTGAGGTGTCGAAGGAGTAGGCGTCCCAGCCGGCATCGAGCGCGACCTTTGCGAACTCGCCCGTGCCGCCTCCGAGATCGAGAAGCCGGCCGCGCGGCAGCACGCTCAGCGCGGACAGGAAGTAGCGCCGCTTCGCCTCGGCCCAGTACGGGTCGCCGGTGTCGATCGACTCCCAGTAGTCGGCTCCGCCGTCGTAGCCCAGCACACGCCAGGCCGCACGTCGGACACTCGGCGAACCGCGAGGGGCCGTACCGGCTCTCGACGCGCGGGGACCCACACAGAGGACAGGCATCGAGCGGCACTCGAAGCACCGTAACCTCTTCACCCGTGAGTGACCGGGCTGGGCAGGAGCGACCCATCGACGAGCCGACGGCGATCGTGCACGACTGGTTCCAGGGCATGCACGGCTCGGAGCGGGTCGTCGACTCCATTCGTTCGGGCCTCTTCCGGCCCGAGCGCGAGCCGGACATCCTGACCTTCGCCGCGGCCCGGGAAGTCATTCCGGAGGCGCTCGCACGCCGGATCGTCCGCGAGTCGCGGCTCAGCGCGCTGCCGGGGATCCGCCAGGTCGGGAGGGAAGGCGGGAGGTGGCGCTACCTCCTCCCCTACATGCCGCGCTATTTCGCCTCGCTCGACCTCTCGGTCTACGACCTCGTCATCGCCTCGTCACATGCCTGTGCGATCAACGCGCGCCCGCGAAACGACGCGCTCTTCGTCTGCTACTGCCACACGCCCATGCGCTACGCCTGGCTGCCCCAGACGGACACCCGGGCCGCCGGAAGGTTCGGTGGGCCCGGGCTTCGGCTCTTCCGGAACCACCTGCGGCGGACGGACCTCGCCGCCTCGCGCCGGCCGGACGCGTTCGCCGCGAACTCGACGGCGGTCCGGGAGCGGATCCATCGCTTCTACGGCCGCGATGCGACGGTCATCCACCCGCCGGTCGACGTGGCAGCACTCGACGCGACGCAGGAGAAGGAGCCAGGGCACTTTCTCTGGGTGCACAGGCTCGTCCCCTACAAGCGGCCGGAGCTCGTGTTGGAGGCGTTCCGCGACCTGCCGTACCGGCTGACGATGGTCGGGGTCGGCCCGCTCGAGGCACGCCTCCGGCAGCGGCTTCCGCCGAACGTCGAGCTGCGCGGCTGGATGTCGCGCGCCGACCTCGCCGAGGTCTACGGCCGCGCCTCGGGCTTCGTCCACGTCGGCGAGGAGGACTTCGGCATCACGATGGTCGAAGCGCTCGCCGCCGGAACACCCGTGGTCGCACTCGACGCCGGCGGGGCGCGCGACATCGTCCGGGCCGGAATCGACGGGGTGCTGATCGACCGCGCCGACCTCCAGTCTGTGCAGGCGGGCGTCCGGGCGGTGGCGACCGGGTCCTGGGACAGCCACGCCCTGCGGAGCCGGGCGCTCGAGTTCTCGGCCGAGCGATTCCTCGAGGAGATGCGGGCGTGGCTCGACGAGGCCTCCGCCGAGGCACGAGGACGGCCGGTTCGCTGGGCGGACGCCGCGTTGCAGCCGTGAGGGTCGGGATCGACGCGCGTAACGACGGCACCGGCGTCGGCCGCTACACGTTCTCGCTCATCCGAGAACTGGCCAAGATCGACCGCGAGAACGAGTACGTGCTCTTCCTGAACCAGGAGCGGTTCGCCGGCTACGCGGCTCCGGGCCCGAACTTCCGCACCGTCGAGGCGGCGATCCCCTGGTTCACCCTCCGCGAGCAGCTGGTCCTGCCTCGCCTCGTCACGCAAGAGCGGCTCGACCTCGTGCACTACCCACACGTGACGGTGCCCCTGGTCTCGACGACGCCTTTCGTCGTCACCATCCACGACCTCAATTACCTCGACCCTGGCGCGACGGGCCACGGGCTGCGCCACGCGGCACTACGGGCGGCGTACCGGGTCGAGCTCGCCAAGGCGCGACGCGCACGCCGGCTGATCGCCCCTTCGGAACACACCCGGCACGCGATCGATCGGAAGCTCGGCGTCGAGTCTTCCCGGGTGTCAGTGACCTACGAGGCGGCCGACCCGCCCGAGCAGGTCGCGCCCGACCGGACGGTGCTCGAGCGGCATGGGCTCGACGTCCCGTTCTTTCTCTACGTCGGAGCGGCGTATCCGTACAAGAATCTCACGCGCCTGATCACGGCTTTTGCGCGTGTCGAAGGCGACTACAAGCTCGTCCTCGCCGGCGATCACGAGCAGTTCGCTGCCGGGCTGCAGGAGCACGCCGCCGCGCTGGGGCTTCTCGGCGACCGGGTCGTCTTCACCGGTGTCGTCTCGGACGCCGAGCTCGCCGCGCTGTACGGCGCCGCACGCGCGTACACGTTCGTCTCGCTGAGCGAGGGCTTCGGTTTGCCGGGGCTGGAGGCAATGCAGTTCGGCGTGCCGGTAGTCGCGGCAAGCACCGGGAGCCTGCCGGAGATCTACGCAGACGCCGCTCGCTACTGCGACCCGCACGACGTCGACTCGATCGCGGATGCCCTCGAGGAGGTGGCGTCCGACGAGCAGCTGCGCGCACAGCTCAGCGAGCGGGGAAGACGACGCGTCGCGGACTTCTCGTGGGCACGGACGGCCGAGCAGACCCTCGCCGTCTATCGCGAGGCGCTTCTACACTGACCGCCATGTCGGCGGCCGCCCATGTGAGCCTCCGGGCTCGCGTACGGCCCCACTTCACCCTCGAGACCGCCGTCCGCCCGCACACCCTGCTCCTCGTGGGCGCCGGCCTCAGCCTCCTCGCGTGGGGCGTCCCGTGGGGCGGCGCCATCCCCGCTCCCCTCCGCGGTTTCGCGCAGGCCGAGCCGTGGACGCTCCACGGGGCTCTCTTCCTACTCGCCTGGTACGCGTTCTTCTTCGTGGTCGCGATCGGCGGCTTCCAGCTGGGGAGACGGATACCCGTGCTGCAGCGGGCAGAGCGGGTCTCGTGGGAGAGCTACTACGTCTTTCTCAGCATCGTGGCGGTCGCAGGAACGGCATATGCGTACGGCTACGTCTTCGCGAAGTCTCCGCACACGATCTCGCAGGCGTTCCTCCACCACGAGTTCAACGCGGTGCGCGAGATCCTGCCGTTCTCGAGCGGACCGCAGACGCTGCGCTACGCGTCGTGCCTCGCCGGGGCAATCGCGGTCTTCGAGCTCGGGCGGCGGCGATTCCACGTGCTCCACGTCGTGAACGTCGTCGTGCTCCTGCTGGCCGCCGCGATCGCCTCGCGGGCGTCGGTCATCATCGCCGCGATCATCGTCGCGGGCCTCGCCGCCCGGCACCTGCACACGGTGCGTGTGCGCCCACGCAGGGTCGTCGGCATGTTCCTCCTCGGGCTCGTGGGCCTGTTCCTCGCCCTCACCCTCCTCAACTACTCCCGAAACGCCGACTTCTATCGCTCGTACAGCGTTCGCGATCCGCTCGTCATGAGCGTCGACGAGATGGTCCGCTACCTCGGCATCCCCTTCCAGGCAGCGGTCGCCGTGAGCAACCACGTCTCGACGTGGCCCGCTGCGCCCGCCGCTGCTGCGGCCGGTACCCGGGTCTTTCTGCTCCCGACCTACGTGAGCAAGAACCTCCCCGCTTCGGTCTCCACGGGCGAGAACCGGTACGAGAGGGTGGTCGCCATCCCCGCGTCGCAGACGACGAACTCGGTGCTCGCCATGAGCTACGGAGTCTTCGGGGCGCTGGCGTTCGCCGTCCTCGGCTTCGCCGTTCTCGTGGCCGGCGTCATCGCCGGACATGCGTCGCGCTACCGGAGCTACCTCTTCCTCGCCAGTCTCGTCGTCGCCTACTCCCTGGCGGAGTGGTGGCGCACGTACGTCCTCAACCAGGGGATCGTCCACTTCCTGATCCTCGTCGTCGTCTTCTGGGGCCTCGTGGGGGCGAGCGCGGATTCGTGGACCGGCGGGCGCTGGTCGCGATTCACGCACTTTCTCGTGGTGCCCGAGGGTCGCCGGCGAGCGCCGTGGCGAGCTCCTCGGCAGACATGATCCCGTCGGTGAAGGCAGGCGAATGCGGCATCTCTTCGGCCGCTGCCAGCGCGCGCCCGAGACTGTCCCTGTCGCCGGGCTCGAAGGCGCACACGTTCGGACGGTCCGAGCCCAGATGCGAGGGCGCGACGACCGGCAAGCGGCAGTAGGAGTACTGGGCGACCTTGTTGCCCTGCCCCAGGCTTCCGTAGCCCGGCGGGAAAAGGAGCAGACCGAAGGTGGCGTGCTGCAGGAACGGGACGACCTCCTCGAACGGCCGCTCGGGCTGGAACGTGACGTTCGCGGGCGACGGCCGGGCAGGCGGGCCGATCACGTGGAACCCGACGTGAGGCGCGAGCTCGGCCGCCGTGCCGAGGCTCTCGTAGTCGACGAGCGGTGACACACCGGCGAACACGGCGTTCGGCCCGGCGTCGTACGGTGACTGCGTCGTCCGATCGAGGGCTCTCTTGTCGATTCCCGGTGGGTGCACCTCGACGGGGCCGTATGCCGCGAGCGCTGCCGCGATCTCGGGGGTCGGCGCGCTGACGAGGTCGAAGAGTGGGACGGTTCGCTTCTCGGCTTCGAGGATGAGCGGGTGGACGCCGAGTGCCCGCAGATCGTCGGACGCGCGGTAGACCATGCGTGCGCCCGGCGCCAGACCACGGATCCGCTCGAGCAGAAGTAGCGCCGCCGTGCCCTCGAAGACGATGAGATCCGCTGCGCGAAGCCGCTCCTCGAGCGGCCCGAGAGGCGCCCGCGCGTAGCGCGCGAACCACGGGCTCGACAGGCGATTCGCGATAGCGAGCCCGAGGTTCCCGGGATGCGTCCGCGTCATGAGCACGTAGCTCGACAGGCGCTCGCGTACCGTCACGACGCGGTTGGCCTCCTCGCGTACGGGATACGCAAAGCGGAAGTCGCCTCGCAGCCGCGACAGGAGGCTGATCGCCGCGGTGACGAACGTCACGTCCCAACCGAGGCTCCAATAGGCCTCCGCAAGGTGATGGAACCCCGCGCGCCGCTTCGAGCCGAGGTAGTGCCCCGAGATCAGGATCACGCGGCGGCCGGCCTGACCCATGGCCACAGTATCGTGGTACCGGGTGTGCGGGCTGTTCGGCATCGTCGAGGCGCCTCCCGGCCTGCTCGACGCCTCGCGCGTGAGTCGGTTGTTCTCGCTCCTCCACCATCGCGGGCCGGACGACCGCGGGTGGCTGACGCTGGGGCCCTCAGGAGCTCGAACCGGTTCCGAAGCCGAGAATCTCGCAGGCGACGTCGCTCTCTTGCACACGCGCCTCTCGATCCTCGACCTCTCTGTCGCGGGGCACCAACCGATGTCGACCCGGGACGGTCGGCTGCACCTCTCGTTCAACGGCGAGATCTACAACTACCTCGAGCTCAGGCGCGAGCTGGAATCGCGCGGCCACCGCTTCGCCTCGGAAACGGACACCGAGGTCCTTCTCGAGGCCTGGGCGGAGTGGGGTGCGGCAGCCCTCGAGAGGCTCGTCGGAATGTTCGCCTTCGCCCTCGTCGACACGGAGCGGCGCGTGCTCGTGCTCGTTCGCGACCACTTCGGCATCAAGCCGCTGTACTACGCGTCGCTCGCGCGCGGCCTCGCGTTCGCCTCCGAGATCCCACCACTGCTCGAGCTGCCCGAGGTCGACCGGCGTGCCAACCCGCAGCGGGTCTACGACTACCTCCGCTTCGGTCGCACGGACCACGGCGGCGAGACGATGTTCGCGGCGATCCGACAGGTGGAGCCGGCCCACTACCTGGAACTCCCGCTCGACGAGCCTACGCAGATCGCCGACCGGCAGTACTGGAGTCTCGAGCCGGAACCGGCTGCCGACCTCTCGCTCGACGCAGCCGCGGACCGCCTGCGGGAACTGTTCCTCGACAACGTGCGCCTGCACCTGCGGAGCGACGTACCCGTCGGAGCGGCGTTCTCAGGCGGCATCGACTCCTCAGCCAACGTGACCGCGATGCGCCGTCTGAGCGGGCCCGAGCTCGAGCTTCACACGTTCAGCTATCTCGCGGACGACCCGAGCCTCAACGAAGAGCGCTGGGTGCGGCTCGTCGCCCGCGAGATCGGAGCCCACACCCATACCGTGGCGCCCTCGCCCGAGGAGCTGCTCGTGGACCTCGACCGACTGATCGACATTCAGGCGGAGCCCTTCGGCGGCACGAGCATCTATGCGCAATACCGCGTGTTCCGTCTGGCCCGCGAGGTGGGAATCAAGGTGATGCTCGACGGCCAAGGAGCCGACGAGCTATTCGCCGGCTACCGCTACTACCTGGCCGACCGCATCGCCGGGCTTCTTGGGAGCGGACGCCTCCTGGCCACCGTTCGTTTGCTCCGGGCGCTTGCAAGCCTGCCCGGTGCGAGCCCGGGCGGGATGCTCGCGCGGGCTGTCGGCCACGCGCTACCAGAGGCGGCACAGGGAACGGCGCGCCGCCTCACACGACACCGACTCTCGCCTGCGTGGCTCGACGAGCATTGGCTTCGGGCACACGACGTCCGCGTCAGCGATCCGGGCCGGACTTCGCGGGGCAGCCTGCGCGAATACCGGCTCGACACCGTACGAACCGGGCTGCGGGAGCTGCTCCGCTACGAGGACCGCAACTCGATGGCGTCGTCGATCGAGAGCCGCGTGCCGTTCCTCACGCCCGCGCTCGCCGAGTTCGCCGCCGGTCTACCCGACGACTATCTGATCGCAGCGGACGGGACGGGAAAGCTGGTGCTGCGCCGCAGCCTGCGCGACCTTGTTCCGGATCCGATTCTCGAGCGCCGGGACAAGATCGGTTTCGCAACACCCGAGCCCGCCTGGCTCCGCACGCTTGCCCCCTGGGCGGAGGAAGTGTTCGCAAGCGGAGCCGGACGGACAGACGGGCTCCTCCGGCTCCGCGTGGTTCGCGAGCAGTGGCACGCGATGACCGCTGGAACCCGGCCGTTCGAGCCTGTGGCCTGGCGATGGCTGAACCTGCTCCGCTGGGCTGATCGGCTCGGGGTCGATCTGATCTAGCCCTTCAACTTCAAGGTTCCCGTCTGGACCTCCGTCGCGGAGGCGGTTTCGAACCACGTGTCGTTTGCAAGCCAAGCGTCCTCGACGACGTTCGTGAAACCCGCGAGATCCTTGACGGCCGTGCCGAGGCCGTCGCGAACCTGCAGGATCGAGAGGACGTTGCCGCTCGCGTCCGTCCAGAACTGACCGTACGTGGGATCGAAGTAGTGCCAGCTACCCCCGTAGGCAACCTCCACCGCCGTGTGACCGTCTGGAGCCCCATCCGGGTCGTCGTACGAGAACGTAACGCTTCGTACCTGTAGGCCGAAGTGCCTGACGAGTGCCGCGAAGACCCATGCGGCCTGGCCGCAGATGCCGGCTTGTGCCGCGAGGATCCTGTTCGGCCGGTACCCGGGCAAGCTCCCCTTCACGAGCTCCAGGTAACCGAATGCGCCGGTGCTCACGTGCCCGACCGTGTAGTCCATAGCGGCCTGTGCGATCAGCTGAGCGCGCGGCACGGCCACACTCCTCTGCGCCCACGCGACTTCACGTCGCACCTGCTCGGTGGCGACCACGAGCGGAGCCGGGCCTGCCGCGAGTTGAGCCCGCGACAGTTGCGCTTTCGCCCTGTTCAGCGTGCGCTCGAGTGTCCTCGCCCCAGGTCCGGCGTTCAAGCGTGCGAGCTGTGCTGTCGCCCGAGCCAACGTTGCCTGGGTGGCGCGGAGTTCAGTCGTTAGCGCGGGGGGCCGCCGGGTTGCCGACGACTTCTGATTGGCGCCGTTCCCCTGCGGAACGACCAAGGCGGCGAACGAAAGCGCGGTGACGATGGCGAGGATCGCATGAGCGAGCTTCAACTCTTCCCCCTTCTCGGTGAACTCGGGCCGTAGCGGACGCGCGAAAGCAATCGTCCTCTCGGGGTGTCCGCGCGTCAAGGCTTCAAGCCGCCGGCGCTAGACTGGCCGCGCCCCGCCTGCCGGGGGTCGGCGCATGTGCGGGATCGGAGTCATAGTCAATCTCGATTCGAAGCCAGTCGGGGGTCTTGCGTCCCGACTCGAGCTGATGAATCGCCTGCTCGCGCACCGCGGCCCGGACGGCGAGGGGATGTGGATGCACGACCGCGGCCAGGTCGGCTTCGCGCACCGACGACTCGAGATCATCGACCTCGAGACCGGCCAGCAGCCGATGCACGACGGCGATGGCAACTGGATCACGTACAACGGTGAGATCTACAACTACGTCGAGCTGCGGAGGGAGCTCGGCGAGGACTCGTTCCGCACCACGTCTGACACCGAGGTCGTGCTGCGCGCGTATCGCCGGTGGGGCCCGGAGTGCGTCGAGCGGCTGCGAGGGATGTTCGCGTTCGCCCTGTGGGACGAGTCGGAGGAACAGCTCTTCTGCGCGCGCGACCGTTTCGGCATCAAGCCGTTTGCTTTCGCGGTGCATGACGGAGCCTTCTTCGGCGCCTCGGAAGCGAAGGCGCTGCTTCCATTCCTGCCCGCGATCGAGACCGACCTCGATGCGCTCAAGGATTACCTCGCCTTCCAGTTCTGCCTCGCCGGCAAGACCCTGTTCAAGGGCGTTCGCGAGCTCCTTCCCGGGCACACGCTCACGATTCGGAACGGCACCGTCCAAGAAAGGCGGTACTGGGAGGTCGAGTACGAGCCCGACTTCGACCACCGCGAGGCCTGGCTCACGCGCCGACTACGGGAGCTCGTCGAGGAGTCGGTGGAGTTCCACCTCCGGGCCGACGTGCCGGTCGGGGCGTATCTCTCCGGCGGTCTCGACTCGAGCATCACGACCTCGCTCGCCGCGCAGGCGGTCGGGCAGGAGTTCCAGGCGTTCACCGGCCGCTTCCCGCGAGGCGAGCGCTACGACGAGACGCGGTACGCGCAGCTGCTCGCAGAGCAAAAAGGCTTCCGGCTCCACGAGCAGACGATCGGTGCGGGCGACTTCGTCGAGAACATCCGCGATGTCGTCTACCACCTCGACTACCCCGTCGCCGGGCCCGGGTCTTTCCCGCAGTACATGGTCTCGCGCCTGGCCGCGCAGCACATGAAAGTCGTCCTCGGCGGGCAGGGAGGCGACGAGATCTTCGGCGGCTACGCGCGCTACCTGCTCGCGTACTTCGAACAGTGCATCAAGGCCGCGATCGACGGGACGATGCACGACGGCAAATTCGTCGTCACGTACGAGTCGATCATCCCGCAGCTGGGAACACTGCGCGAGTACAAGCCGCTGATGCAGCAGTTCTGGCGGACCGGTCTGTTCGGCGACCTCGACGCGCGGTATTTCCGCCTCATCGACAGGGCTCCCGACCTCCACGGCGCGATCGACTGGGACACCTTGGGGGACTACTCGCCCTTCGAGACCTTCGAGGAGATCTTCCGCGCGGGGAACGTGCACAAGGAGTCGTACTTCGATCTGATGACGCACTTCGACTTCAAGACCCTGCTGCCGGCTCTGCTGCACGTCGAGGACAGGGTCTCGATGGCCCATGGGCTGGAGTCGCGAGTTCCGTTCATCGACACCGAAGTCGTCGAGTTCGCAGCGACCCTGCCTGCTGACGTGAAGTTCAAGCAGGGCCATCTGAAGCACGCGCTCAAGGAGGCCATGCGAGACGTACTTCCGACCGCGATCGTCGACCGGCGCGACAAGATGGGCTTTCCCGTCCCGCTGAGCGAGTGGGTGAACGACGAGCTCCGCGATTTCGTGCTGGATACGTTCTCCGGCGAGAAGGCCCGAAATCGGCCCTACCTCGCCAACGACTTCGACGTCGGCGAGCTGATCGAGCGGGAGGGCGCGTTCAGCCGCAACCTTTGGGGCCTGTTCTCGCTCGAACTGTGGCAGCAGTCGTTTCACGACCAGGCGCACGAGTGGCACGCGCTCGGCAATGCGCTCGCACCGGTCGACACCGGGCCGTCGCACGAGAAGCAGGCACTCTCCTCGTGAGCTTGCCACCGACCATCGACAGGTCAGCGGCGAGAGCCGAACAACGAGAGACCCCCCAACGCCTCGCGAGCGCATTCGACTCCGTCTACTTCCTCATGTACGACGGCTGGGAGAAGGAGCTCGAATCGAACCGCTGGCACTACGCACGACGGTGGGCGCGGCATTTCCCGGTGACGTTGCTGCAGCCTCGCCAGCGCTTCGGCCGGATCAAGAAGGCTGCTCCGACGACGGCGATCGAAAATTGCGAGATCCTGCCCATCCTGGAACAGGGCCGTCCAACGACACCGCTACGGGCTCTCGTCCAGACGGCGCAGGTCATGGACCACATGAGCGAGCGCGGCCATTCGCGGCCGTTGCTCTGGTGTTACAACCCGCTCCTCGCCGGCCTCTACGCTGCCGTGCCGGCCGTGGCGCGCGTCTACCACGCTTCAGAGAACTACTTCGACTTCGACGACATGCCGGACTTCTTCTATCGAGATGTCGAGGCGGCAATACGGCTCAGCGACGTCGTGATCCCCGTGAGCTCCGGAGTGGCAGACGCCATCCGAACGAGGGTGCCAAGCGCGCGTGTACAACTGGTCACGAATGGCTGCGATACGAGCCATTACCGGGCAACCGGCGATTTGAGTCCGGCGGTTGCGGCTGAGCGCGGCTTCGAGCGAATCGCCGTGTTCGCGGGCAACATCAACAGCAGGGTCGACTTCGAGCTCGTGGGCAAAGCGGCGGAGGACGAGACGACGTTGCTCATCTTTGCCGGGCCTGTGGGCTCCCTTTCCGCCGACGACCACGAGTTGTGGCGGCGCACGGTTCGGCGGAAGAACGTCCGGCACCTCGGGACGATGTCGTCGGCCGAGCTGGCTGCTCTCTACCGCTCGGCCGACCTCGGCTTCATTCCGTATCGACACGACAGGCTTCTGGTTCGAAACGGCTTCCCTCTCAAGACGCTCGAGATGGCGGCCACCGGCCTTCCCGTCGTCGCAAGCCGCATGGAACCCATCGCAGATTTGGCTTCCGCGATCGTCGTGGCCGAGGACGATGCCCAGTTCCTCGAGTCCTTCTCGTCGCTCTCGCGGTCGGCTCTCACAGAGCAGGCTCGCGTTGAGCTGTTCGAGGTCGCGGCCGCCAACGACTACGACCGCAAGTTCGATCAGGTGGCGGGCTACGTGATGGCCGCGATTCCAGAGAACGGACACGCTCGCACCCGACTGGACGATCTGCTGAGCTATGTCGGATACGACTCGTGGCGCACGAGCTGCAGGCGAATGATCCGCCTCAGCAGACCCTCCTTGCTCTGGCGGGCCGTGCTCGTGACGTACGAGAACTTCGCCAAGATCGTTCCTTCCGAGACCCGCCGGCGAGTGGTCCCTGCCGGGCTGCGCGAGTGGGCTCGCAATCGCACCGCCGAGTGAGGCGCTGAGGCCGGCTCGCTGTGTGCGGAATCGTCGCGGTCATCTCACGCGAGGCGCTTTCGAGGGACGTGCTCGACGCGATGCGCGACCGACTCGCCCATCGCGGACCGGACGGTGCGCAGTCCTGGATGGCTCGTACCCCCCGAGGAGTCGTCGGCCTGGGGCACCGGCGGCTCTCGATCATCGACCTCACGCACGCGGCGGACCAGCCCATGTTCGACGCGTCCTGCGATCTCGCGCTCGTTTACAACGGCGAGATCTACAACTACCTCGAGCTCCGAAAGGAGCTACGCGCCACGGGTCGCGTGTTCTCCAGTGAGAGCGACACCGAGGTGCTGCTGGCGGCATACGAGCAGTGGGGAACGGACTGCCTGCCGCGTCTGAACGGAATGTTCGCATTCGCTCTCTGGGACGGCCGGCGCCGCGAGCTGTTTCTCGCCCGCGACCGCTTCGGCGAAAAGCCGCTCTTCTACACGCTGCTGCCCGGCGGGGGTTTCGCTTCTGCGTCGGAGATGAAGGCACTGTTCGCGCATCCGGACGTGCCCGTCTCTCCTCGGCCGACCGCGGTACAGGACTACGTCAACGGCCGCTTCCATGAAGACGACGAGGAGACGATGTTCGACGGCGTGCTGCGGCTGATGCCCGCGCATGCGATGCTCGTCGGCGACGACGGCTCGGTTCGGCGGCAGTGGCGCTACTGGACTCCGGACTACACCGCGATCGACGAGGCGTTTGACGAGGAAGCCGCGACCCAGCGCTTCCGGAGCTTGCTCGAGCAGAGCGTCCGGCTGCGGCTCCGTTCCGACGTTCCGGTCGGCACGAGCCTGTCCGGCGGCCTCGACTCCTCGACAATCGTCTGCCTACTCGCCGCTGCGCGCATCCATACGCCAACGCTGACCCAGAACACGTTCTCCGGCCGCTTCGACGACAGCGATCCGACTCTCTCCGAGGGACCGTACATCGATCTCGTCGTGAAGAAAGCAGGCGTCCGCGCGCACAGTGTCACGCCGACAGCTCTCGGACTGATCGAAGAGTCGGAGCGGCTCCACTGGCACCAGGAAGAGCCTTTCCTATCGGCCTCGATCTACCTGCAGTGGTGCGTGATGCGGCTCTCGCTCGAGCACCAGACGACGGTGCTTCTGGACGGACAGGGCGCGGACGAGCTCCTCGCGGGCTACCAGTACTACTTCCCCACCTACCAGCGCGACTTGGTCGACCGTCGCCAGTTCGGCCGTCTTTTCCGAGACACCCGTGCTTTCCGACGTCGGCTGCGCCACGCGAGCCGCGGCTACGCGGACAGCCTCAGGCGATTCGACCACAATGTTGCGCTGGGCCTTCGCGTCCTCGCCGCAGCCTGGCGAAACGAGCGCAGCCTCCAGGGCAAGCACCTCGAGGGGGTCCCTCCGGCTGCCCCCGGTACGAGGCTCCGGCGGCAGATCGCCGAAGCGCTGCAGTACAACTCGCTGCCGATGCTGCTCCGGTACGCCGACCGGAACGCGATGGCCTTTTCCCGAGAGACGCGCTTCCCCTTCCTCGACCACGAACTCGTCGACTGGTGCGTGGCCCTCCCAGACCGCGCGTTCGTGCGTGACGGCTGGCAGAAGCACATCTTGCGGCAGGCAACCGGCGACATCCTCCCGCCGCAGATCCGCTGGCGAGCCGACAAGGTCGGGTACGCCGCGCCGCTCGACCTCTGGCTCCGCGACTCGCTCCTCGAGTGGGCTCGGGAGCGATTGTTCACCGGGCCAATCGTCGATCTCGACGGGTATGACCGCGCCGGCATCGAGACCCTCTGGCTCCGCCACCAGGCGGGCGAGAACCATTCGTGGGCTCTCTGGCGCTGGATCAGCCTGAACGAGTGGTTCGCCCTGATCGATTCGGGCACGTGGCGACGTGGCCTCGGGCCGGCTTCGCCGGCCGTCGGCGTGTCACGCCCGATCGTGGAGGCCAGCTGAGCCGCCGCAAGGTTCTCGTCATCTACTGGAACGCGAAGGGCGCGGACATGCGCTTGGCCGTCCGCGAGCATGTCCATGTCCTAGACAGAACTGGTGCGCACGTCCTCTACCACAACGCGGTCGATCCAGTGCCGCCGTGGGTCGTCTGGACGTCGCCCGATCTCTGCATTCTCCATACGACATTTCTCTGCGCCCGCTGGTATGACGGCTTCGAGACGTATAGGCGTCGTTTCAGCTGGATCTCGAGGCTCGGCTGTCCCAAGATCGCGCTTCCGCAGGACGAGTACGACCACTCTGCCGTGCTGGAGGAATGGCTGCTCGAGCTCGGCGTGACGACCGTCTACTCCTGCTTCGGACCCGATCAGCGGCCGACGCTCTATCCGGTCCTCGGCGACCGGGTTGCCTTCCACGAGACGCTGACGGGCTTCATCGACGGCGACGGCGCCACGGAGGTCGCGCGCCGGATGGTGCCGCACTCGGAGCGCCCGTGGGACATCGTCTACCGCGCCACGAAGCTCCCCTACTGGTTCGGGAGCCACGGCCAGCTCAAGCACCGGATCGCGGAGGTCGTACAGAGCGCGGGTGGCGAGCTCGGCCTGCGAACGGACATCTCGACCCGGTGGGAGGACACCATCTTCGGCGACAGCTGGCTGGACTTCCTCATGTCCGGGCGTGCCGTCATCGGCTGCGAGAGCGGCTCGAGCGTCCTCGATCCGCGCGGTGAGATTCAGAAGCGGATCAATGCTCTGCTCGCCGAGCAGCCGAACCTGACGTTCGAGGAGGTGGACGCCCGGATGCCGGCGGGGTGGGACTCCTATTCCTTCTTCGCGATCAGTCCCCGCCACCTGGAAGCGGTCGTCACGAAAACCGCGCAAGTGCTCGTCGAGGGGGCGTACAGCGGTGTCCTCGAGCCGGGACGCCACTACATCCCGATCCGGTCCGACTTCACGAACCTCCATGAAGCACTCGAGCGCCTGCGCGACCGGGAGGCGGTGGAGGCGATGACCGAGCGCGCCCACCGGGAGGTGTACCTCGAGGGCCGGAACACGCTCGCGGCGTTTGCGGCGCAACTGAGCGATGAGCCACGGGCTCGCGCCAGGAGAATTGCTGTCCCGTTCGAGCTTGCGCGCCACATCCCGGCGCTGCGAGTTCCCGAAGGGCTAGCTCGCCGCACCGCCATGGTGCCACGCGGCGGAAGGCTGATCCCCCTGCTGCTCACGCTGCTGGACGCCGTCGTCCGAGAACCCGAGGCGCGAAGGCTTCTTGTGCGTGCCGCGCGCGGCCGCGTCTCCCTGCCGCTTCGCGACATCGTGGAAGACATCGTCCTCTTGCGCGTCCTCGCCCGAATCAGCCACAACGGAAACCGCGAGGGCGACGCCTGGTCGTTGACGGCGGAGAACACTGCAGGGACGATCACGATCAGGACGCGGTCCGACCTCCGAGGCAAGCCCGAGTTACATCTTGAAGGACCGGTCGAAAGCGTGGTCTGGAACCACTCTGCGGTGGCGCAGGCAGCTCCGCTCTTCCCGAGGCGGGGAGGATGGGGGTGGGTAACGGTGGGCACGCACGGACGACATGAGTTCAAGAGTCTCGGCCCAGGTACCCGCATGGACTCTGCCACGGTACGGGCAGTCCTGGAGCGCGTGCTCGGCGCCTGAGCTCGATCCGCGGCCCACGAAGGGCCGACCGCTACGATCGGCCACCGACCCAGACAGCGTCGCAAAGCGAGGCAACGACCAATGACCAACGTCCTGATCACCGGCGGGGCGGGCTTCATCGGCTCGCATCTCACCGACCGTCTGCTCGACCGTGGAGACGCCGTGCTCGTGATCGACAACTTCGCGACCGCGCGCCTCGACACGCTTCCGACGCACGACAACCTCACGCTCGTCGAGGACACGATCGCGGACGACGATCTCGTCCAGCGCGTGTTCGCCGAATTCGGGCCGGAGGTCGTCGTCCACGCCGCCGCCTCGTACAAGGATCCCGAGGCCTGGGCGGAGGACGGCCGGACGAATGCAGTCGGTAGCGCGAACGTCGTACGCGCGGCACAGGCTGCCGACGTCTCGCGCTTCGTCTATTTCCAGACGGCGCTCTGCTACGGCCTTCATCCGCACGAGCAGCCGATCACGCTCTCGCATCCGCTCGACCCCAGGGACTCGAGCTACGCGATCTCGAAGACGGCGGGCGAGTGGTACGTGCGGCTCAGCGGGCTCGACTGGATCTCGTTCCGCCTCGCGAACGTCTACGGCCCTCGCAACTTGAGCGGTCCGCTGCCGACCTTCTTCCAACGCCTGAGCGAGGGCAAGCCGTGCTTCGTCATGGACACGCGCCGCGACTTCGTCTTCGTCGACGACCTCGTCGAGGTCGCGCTGAAAGCCGTGAGCGGTGGCGGCGAGTCGGGCGTCTACCACGTCTCGTCGGGCTCGGACGTCTCGATCAAGGAGCTGTTCGACGCGACCGTGAAGGCGATGGAGATCGACCTCGACGAGGAGGTAGAGGTGCGCCCGCGCAATCCGGACGACGCCCCGTCGATCCTGCTCGATCCGTCGAAGACGGAGCGTGACTTCGGCTGGGCCGCGCGGACCCCGCTCGAGGAGGGCGTCGCGAAGGCCGTCGACTACTACCGCGAGCACGGGGTCGCAGAGACCTTCACGCACCTGAAGCAGGTCGACACCCCTAATCCGGTGGGACGGTGACCGGAAGCCGGTCGCTCGTCGTCGGCGGCGCCGGCTTCGTCGGCTCGAACCTCGTCCGCGCTCTCCTGTCCAAGGGCGCCGAGCGTGTGCTCGTCGTCGACAACCTGCTGTCAAGCGAGCGGGAGAACCTGCCGGACGATTCGCGGGTCGAGCTGATCGAGGCGTCGATTGCCGACGACGACGTGCTCGCCTCGCTGGAGGACGAGTTCGAGGTTGCCTATCACCTTGCGACGTATCACGGGAACCAGAGCTCGATCGCGAACCCGCTCGAGGACCACGAGAACAACCTGGTCACGACGCTCAAGCTGTACGAGCGGATCAAGGACTTTCGGCAGCTCCGGAAGGTCGTGTACTCGGCGTCCGGATGCACCCTTGCGCCCCACGAGGTCTACGAGGGAGCGGAGCCTGTGTCAGAGGAGGGGGCGGTTCCCTTCGACCTCGACAGCCCATACCAGATCTCGAAGGTCGCCGGCGAGTTCTACTCCGTCTACTACCACCGCCGGCACGACCTGCCGACGGTACGGGCGCGCTTCCAGAACGTGTACGGGCCGGGCGAGGTGCTCGGCGCGGGCCGCTGGCGCGGGACGCCCGCGACCGTGTGGCGCAACGTCACTCCGACCTTCGTCTACCGCGCACTCAAGGGCCTGCCGCTGCAGCTCGACAACGGCGGGGTCGCTTCCCGCGACTTCGTCTACGTCGATGACGTGGCGCGCGGCCTCCTCGCCTGCGCGGAGCGTGGGGCGCCGGGCGAGGTCTACAACCTCGCGAGCGGAGTCGAGACGACGATTCGTCGGCTCGCGGAGCTGATCATCGAGCTGAGCGGCTCGAGCTCAGAGCTCGAGATCGCCCCGCGTCGCCCGTGGGATCACTCCATCCTTCGCTTCGGCAGCCCCGAGAAGGCGCGCCGCGACCTGGGTTTCGAGGCCTGCGTGCCGCTCGAGGTCGGCCTTGGCCGCACGATCGACTGGATGCGGGAAAGTCTCGGCTGGATCGAGCAGTGCATGGATAAACACGCGAACCAGACCCAGTTGGTTGGCGGCAGCGCGCACTGAGCCCTCACTTCGCTTGCCGATGGACGAGCGAGAGCTGCCGACCCGCGTCTACACACCGGAGTCGCCGATTCGGCATCCGCTGGCCCTGGCCCGAGAGGCGTTCCACGACCTGAAGGTGGCCCGTGGCCTCGCGTGGCGGCTGGCCGTCCGCGACATCTCGGCCCAATATCGGCAGACGTTTCTCGGCTACTTCTGGACGCTCCTCCCGTCGCTCATGATCGCCTTCGTCTGGGTCGCACTTAACAGATCGAGCGTCATAAACATCACGACGGGCGCAGTTCCCTATGCCGTCTTCGCCTTGAGTGGAACGATCTTCTGGTCGCTGTTCCTCGACTCCCTGAACGCGCCCCTGAACCAGCTGAGCGGAAACAAGACGATGATCGTGCGCGTCCAGTTCCCGCCGGAGGCGCTCCTTCTCTCTGGGGTCATTCAGGTCGCGTTCACCTTTGCGATCAAGCTGGCCCTCCTCCTCGTCGTCGCGGCTGCCCTGTCCGCGCCTTTGCAATGGACGGCTGTGCTTGTCGTGATACCTGCGGCAGTGTTCATCGCGTTCGGCATGGTCGTGGGGACGCTTCTGGCGCCGTTCGGCGTCCTGTACCGGGACGTGCAACAAGGGTTGCTCGCGATCGTCACGCCGCTCATGTTTCTCACTCCGGTCATCTATCCGACCGCTCCCATAGGCATTGCGGCGACGATCATGCGCTACAACCCGTTGACCCCCCTGTTCGGGCTGATGCGCTATCTACTCTTGGGAACCGGCAGCACGCACATCACCGGGTGCGCGATCGTCTTCGGCAGCACGATCGCGGCGGCTGCGTCGGGCTGGTTCCTCTTCCGGCTCGTGATGCCGCTGCTGATCGAGCGCATGGAAGCCTGATGCGGACCGAACCCGCAATCGGGGTCGAGGGCATCTCGAAGCGCTACTGCCGGAGCCTGAAGAAGTCGCTCTGGTACGGAATTTGGGACATCGGCAACGAGCTCAGTGGCCGCGGCCAACAAGCCGACCGGTTGCGTCCCGCGGAGTTCTGGGCGCTCAAGGACGTCTCGTTCGATGTTGCGCGCGGCGAGTCGGTCGGGCTGATCGGTCACAACGGGGCCGGCAAGACGACGCTCCTGAAGCTCATCAACGGGCTCGTCAAGCCAAGCGCGGGGAAGATCACGGTTCGTGGATCTGTCCGCGCCTTGATTGCGCTCGGCGCCGGGTTCAATCCGGTTCTCACAGGACGAGAGAACATCCGAGTAGCGAGCGCGGTCCTTGGGTTCTCAGAGCAGGAAACTCGGGATCAGTTCGACGCCATCATCGAGTTCAGCGAGCTCGAGGAGTTCATCGATGCGCCGGTCCAGTCGTACAGCAGCGGCATGCTCGCCCGGCTCGGCTTCGCCGTTGCCGTCCACACGCGCCCCGACATCCTGCTCGTCGACGAGGTGCTCGCGGTGGGCGACCTCCGGTTCGGCATGAAGTGCTTCCAGAAGATCGGGGCCTTCCGCGCTGAGGGAGGTGCGATCCTCCTCGTCAGCCACAACCCGTACACGATCCGCACGAACTGTGATCGGGTGGTGTGGCTCGAGCACGGCAAGGTTCGCGAGATCGGTGACGTCAGCGAGGTGTGCGACGCCTACGAGCTCGAGATGGGCCGCGAGGCCGGGCTGTCGCTTCAGCAGCGCCACAGCGACGGGACGATTCGCGTCTCCCACATCGACTGCCCGAATGAGATCGGCAGTGGGGACGGACTGAACATTCGCGTGACGCTCGAATCCGAGCGGACGCTCACAGACCCGATCATCCAGGTGAGCTTCACCGACGTCGGCGGCCAGCATGTCGCCGTGAACGACTCGCTCACCGATGGCGTCGACCTCCGGATTTTGCGGGGGGAAAATTCTTTCGAGCTCAGTTATCCGTCGCTTCCACTCCGGCCGGGCATCTATACGTTCAACGTAGCGGTGTCGGAGCAGTTCATGACCAACCTGCGGCTGATGGATCTCGGCGTCGGCCGGATCGAGGTGCGCCGCGAGCGTGACGACCATCCCGCCGGGGTGCTGGCGCTCGTGCCGAGGTGGCACACAGAGCCCGCGGTGATGGCGCGAGACGAGGCGGCGGGCTGATCGTCCTCTCCGAATGGGGGCTGACTGGCGCCTACCTCATTGTCCCTGACCGCCACGTCGACGAGAGGGGAGCGTTTGCGCGCATGTACTGCCGGCGCGAGTACGCCAAGCACGGGATTGCCTTCGAACCAGTCCAAGTCAGTACCTCAACGAACCCACGCCGCGGGACGCTGCGCGGCCTCCACTTCCAGGCACCGCCACGCCCCGAGGGCAAAGTCGTCGCATGCATGCGCGGCTCGGCCCTCGACGTCGCCGTTGATCTGCGGGCCGACTCGCCTACGTACGGCCGCTGGACGTCGGCCGAGCTAACAAGGGCGAACGGCCGCGCGGTGTACGTGCCGCCGGGTTGTGCGCACGGCTTCCAGACACTCGAAGACGAAACCGAGCTTCTGTATCTCCTCTCGGAGTACTACGACCCCGGCCTCCAACGCGGCGTACGCTGGGACGACCCCGCACTCGGGATCGACTGGCCGGAGGAGCCGACCGTCATCTCAGAACGAGACCGCAGCTTTCCCGACTTCGCATGGTGAAGCGCGCTCTGTTGACCGGCGCCGGAGGCTTCATCGGGAGCTGCGCGGGGGCGCAGCTGGTGGCGCGAGGCTTCGAGGTCCACGCAGTGGCGCGACGGGCTCACGAGCGTACGGATGAGGGCATGATCTGGCATCGCGGAGACCTGCTCGACGCCGAAAAGACAGGAGCGCTCGTGGCGGAGATCCGACCCTCACACCTTCTACATCTCGCCTGGTATACCGAGCACGGTCGGTTCTGGGACGCCCCGGAAAACCTCGACTGGGCGGCTGCGACGCTGCGACTTGCCCGCAGCTTCCACGCAGCCGGGGGCGAGCGGCTCGTCGCCGCGGGAACGTGCGCCGAATATGAATGGAAGGACGAGTGCTGCGACGACCGAACGCCGCTGCGGCCCTCGACTCTCTACGGAGCCGCCAAGGACGCGACCAGGCGAGTGCTCGAGGCGTACGCGACCCTCACCGGACTGTCTTTCGCGTGGGGCCGAGTCTTCTTCCCCTTCGGACCGGGCGAGCAATCCCCACGCGTGATCGCCGCGGCCGCGCGAGCCGCGGCCATGGGCGAGCCCATGTCATGCTCGTCCGGGGACCAGGTCCGGGACTTCCTCTATGTCGAGGACGTGGCGTCGGCGTTCGCCGCGCTCTCCACATCCGACGCGACGGGGTGCTTCGACATCGGCTCCGGGAAGGGAACGCCTCTCCGCACGGTCCTTTGCACCCTCGAGGAGCTGGCCGGGCGAAAGGACATCATGCGATTTGGCGAGATTCCCCCGCGGGACGAGCCGGCGTCGATCGTCGCCGACGTCCGGCGGCTTCGAGACGAGGTGGGCTGGCGCCCGGCCTACGAGCTCCGCGAAGGACTGGAGCGAACTCTCGAGTGGTGGCGGGCAGCTACCTTCGCCCCTCACTCGTGAAGTGGACAGTCGACACGGAAGCTGGGCTCATCTCGAAGGAAGAGGACGGACCGGCGGCGCAGAAGATCCCGCTCTACTCGACTGCCGGATTCGAGGAGCTCTCGAAGCTCTGGCTCAAGGTCGGCTGGAACCAGAAGTACGCGTACACCTTCACCTGGCTCGGTCGCCCAGTCATCCAGTTGCCGGACGACATGATCCGCGTCCAGGAGGTGCTCCACCACGTGCGACCGGACGTGATCGTCGAATGCGGGGTCGCCCATGGAGGCTCGCTCGTCTACTACGCCTCGATCTGCAAGCTGGCGGGCCGCGGCCGCATCGTCGGCATCGACATCGAGATCCGGCCCCACAACCGCGCCGCGATCGAAGCGCATCCCCTATCCCCGCTGATCACCCTCATCGAAGGAAGTTCGACTGCGCCCGAGACGGTGGCAGCGGCGGCCGCCGAGATCCGAGCTGGGGAAACCGTCCTCGTCATCCTCGACTCGAATCACACGCGGAAACACGTGCGCGCGGAGCTCGAGTCCTACGCCCCGTTTGTCTCCGTCGACTCGTATCTCGTGGTGATGGACGGGATCATGCGGCTCGTCGCCGACACACCGCGCGGCGATCTCGACTGGGAGGCCGACAATCCGATAGCGGCCGTCGAGGACTTCGTCGCCGACAACGCCGACTTCGTCG
Source organism: Gaiellaceae bacterium (assembly GCA_035653435.1). GTDB lineage: Bacteria > Actinomycetota > Thermoleophilia > Gaiellales > Gaiellaceae > Palsa-739. The sequence goes on along the minus strand of DASRBY010000036.1, from coordinate 5,940 downwards.
TCGAGCAGCCGCCATGGCCGTTCAACGAGAGCGAGCTGCGATCGAACGTCACTTACTATCCCCGGGGATTCCTGCGCCGCGTGCGCTGAGCGGACGACTGCCCGATCTCAGACGAGCCGCGGGTGCGGAATCGGGATGATGAACCGTCCGCCTCGCCCACGGTACTCCGCCTGCTGCTCGAGGATCTCCTCCGCAAAGTTCCACGCGAGCAGCAGCACCTCGTCAGGCATCTCCTCGAGCAGGCGGTCGACCGGGACGATTGGCAGCCGCACGCCAGGCATGTAGAGCCCCTGCTTGTGCTGGCTGCGATCGGCGACGAACTCGAGCATCTCGCGGCCGATGCCGAAGCTGTTGAGCAGCGTCGAGCCCTTCGCGGCCGCGCCGTAGGCCGCGAGTCTATGCCCCTGCGACTTCAGGTCGCGGAGCAACGCCCAGAGCTCATCGCGTAGCTCGTCCACCCGTGCGGCAAAGTTCTCGAAGTAGCCCGGCCGCGACATTCCGAGGCCGTCCTCCTCGTCGAGCAGCGCCTTCACCGAAGGACGGGCATCGTCCCGCGCATCGACCCGGGTAGCGAAGATCCTCAGTGAGCCCCCGTGGATGGCAAGCCGCTCCACGTCGACGATTCGAAGGCCGTTGCGCGCGAAGAGCCGCTCGAGGGCCGTGAGGGAGTAGTAGAACAGATGCTCGTGGTAAACGGTGTCGAACTCCGTCCGCTCGACGAGTTCGCGAACGTACGGCGTCTCGATCACGGCAACGCCCTGGGCGGCGAGGACGCTCGCGACACCTCCGAGGAACCCGTTGACGTCCGGCACGTGCGCGAGGACGTTGTTGGCGTGAAGGACAGAGGCGCACCGCCCGTGCGCAGCGAGTTCCTGGGCTACCTCCTCGCCGAAGAACGCGCAAAGCGTCTCGACTCCCCGTTTCCGCGCCGCCTCGACGACGTTCCGGGCCGGGTCGATTCCGAGCACCGGCACCCCTGCGCGGGCGTAGTGCTGCAGGAGATAGCCGTCGTTGCTTGCGATCTCCATCGCGAGGTCGTCGCCGTCGAGCTCGCGTTCGCGCACGAGGCGGGTGACGAGCTCGGCCGCATGGTCGAGCATCGTCGTCGAATAGGACGAGAAGTACGCGTATTCGCCGAAGAGGAGCTCGGGATCGACGGACTCGGTGATCTGGAGGAGCGCGCACGGCTCGCAAAAGGCGAGCTCGAGCGGAAAGCGCTGCTCGCTTCGGTCGAGATCCGCTGCGCTGAGGAGGGCATTCGCGAGCGGCATCTCGCCGAACGACATCACCGGCAGGAGCGTGCTCCGCCCACAGGCAAGACAGGGCGAAGTATCCCGTTCCGTCACTGGCACAAGTACTGCCGGTACCACTCGATCGACTTCCCGAGGCCTTCGTCGAGCCCGTGCTGCGGCGCCCACCCCAGCTCCGTCCGGGCCTTGCGTGCGTCGACCCGCTGTTCTCGAATCTCGTTCACCGCCTCTTCGAGGATCTCGGGCTCGAGATCGGTCGCCATCAGCGTCCGGATCCTGTCAACGAGCTCGCTTACGGAGAGACGCGCCTCCGCGGCGAAGTTGAATGCCTCTCCGCGCAAATCCGGCTGCTCGGCAAGGGCGTGCGCCAGCCGCGCCACGCCGGCGGCAGCGTCCTCGACGTAGAGGTAGTCGCGAACGTACCGCCCGTCCGAGCGGATCACCGGCCGCTCCGACCTGAGCAGCGAGCGAATCGTGCCCGGGACGATCCTCTCCCACTCGAGATCGCCCCCGCCGTACATGTTTCCGCACCTGCTGATCGCGACTGGAAGCGCGTAGCTCTCGGCATAGGTCTGCGCGAGCACGTCCGCACAGGTCTTGGATGCGGCGTACGGGTGCCGCGCCTCGAGGGGGTCGGTTTCTACATACGCGGCGCCATCGCGGTCTCCGTACGCCTTGTCCGAGGATGCGACGACGATGCTCTCCACGGAGGTGCTCTGCCGGCACGACTCCAGGACGGTCCACGTGCCTAGGATGTTGTGCTCGAAAGTCCCGACCGGATCAGTGTTCCCGACGCCGACCTGAGTTTGTGCGGCGAGGTGGAAGACGATCTCGGGACGATGCTCGCGGAGAACGCCGTCGACGTCATCCCGAAGGCGCACGTCCCCGTCCACACGAGCGACGGGCTCGTCGGGGGCAAGAATCGCGCCGCCGGGCCAGTCGAGATCCAGCCCCACCACGCGGGCGCCCGAGGCGTACAGCAAACGCGACAACCAGCCTCCGAGGAGGCCGGCGGCGCCGGTGACAAGAACTGTTCGCTGACTCCAGAAACCGTCGGTTACTGCCACGTCACCCATGGCGCAGCGTTCGAGTCCCACAGGCTTCGCAGCGTCCGCAACTCACGAAGCGTGTCGACGCACTGCCAGAACTCGTCGTGCCGGTACGCGACCAGCTCATCCTGCTCGGACAGCTGCTCGAGCACATCGGCCTCGAGGCTCACGTCGTCGCCCGTGATGAGGTCGAGCATCGCCGGCTCGAAGACCATGAAGCCGCCGTTGATCCAGCCCTCGCCCATTTGAGGCTTCTCGGTGAAGCGGACCGTGTCGCCGTTGCCGAAGACCATCTCACCGAACCGCGCCGGCGGACGTACGGCGGTGATCGTCGCGATCTTTCCGTGCGTCCGATGAAACTCGAGGAGACGAGCAAGGTCGATGTTCGAGACCCCGTCTCCGTACGTGAGCATGAACGTCTCGCCCTCGAGCAACGACCGCAGCCTGGCCACACGCCCGCCCGTGTTCGTGTCACGACCTGTATCGACGAGGTGGATCGTCCAGTCCTCGTGGATTCGATCGACGGGCGTGACCCTGCCGTTTGCGAGCTGCACCGTCATCGTCCCGGCCAGAAGTGCGTAATCGAGGAAATACCGCTTCACGACTTCGCCCTTGTAGCCGAGCGCGATGCAGAAGTCGGAGAATCCGAAGGACCCGTAGTGCTTCATGATGTGCCAGAGGACGGGCTGGTCACCGACCTCGACCATCGGCTTGGGCCGTGTGTCCGTCTCCTCGGCGAGCCGCGTCCCGAGCCCGCCGGCGAGGATCACGACCTTCACGGCGCGCCTCGGCTGGCGACCGAGGTGTAGAGCTCGTCCGCTGCGAATGCTGCCTCGACCGGCGAGGCGTAGGAGGGCGGCGGCGGTGGGGGCTCGGGCGGAGGTGGTACCGGTCGATTCAGAGCCCAACGAGCTGCCCGTTCAGCCGGCGGGACCCTTCGCAGTAGCGCATGGATCGCGCGCCGCGCGGTCCACGGGGTCGGCGCCGGCGCCTCCACAGGCGGCTCCTCCGGTTCCGCGTACGTCACTCCGAGCCGCGCCTCCTCGGCCTCCAGGATCGCGTATTGCTCGTCTCGCTCGTCGGGAGAGTCCCACCCGATGAGCTCGAGATCCTCGCGGGCGCGCCGCACCAGGTTCTCCCTGTCTAGCTCGGGGAGCCACGTTTGTGCCAGCCTGCCGGCCGACTCGACGTAGTCGTAGGCGACGACATTATGTTGCGAGGCGTACAGGTTCGCGATCGGAAGGTTCTGTATCGCTTCCGGCTGGGCGTCCAAGACGAACGATCTTGCGTAGGAGGCCGAGTCGGCAGCGCGGCGCCCATTGGAGCGTCGCGAGTGGTACGAGACGAGCAGCGGTCGTCCCAAGTCGATTGCTCCTCGGGTAAGGGCGAGCGCTGGGATCCGCGACGTGTAATCGGGATTGAGCGGGTAGAAAACCCGCCCGCACGCATCGCGGATCCGCGCCAGGAGCCCCCGCGAATACGCCCCGAAGACGATCTTACCCCGGTAGTAGTGGAATCCGTCCGTACCCCTCCGCTTTTCGAGCGAGAACATCCTCCGTAGCTCGGAAACTGGGTCGAACCGTTCCACGTCATGAGTTTCCGGCGTCGGGACCAAGACCCCGTTACCGACTTCGCCGATTTCGTCAGCCGGGTTGTAAGGATCGTTCCACCACGAGACCAGATCGGCACTTGGATCGTCCGCCAGCGCGCGATCAGCCACCTCGAGCGCGGTCGGGTGGAGGATCGTCTTGTCGATGACGACCGCGACGAAGTCTCCTGTCGCGTGCTCAAGCCCATGCTCCCAGTTGTCGTGCATCGTCAGCGGCTCCGGCGCCCTGACGTACTTCCAAGTCTCCTTGCGCCAGCGCTCGAAGACGTCACCCGCCGCGGCCTGAACGGGGTTGTCTGCAACGATGACCTCGACGTCCGGCAACGTCTGTTGCGCAATCGCCTCGAGGCAGAATCCAAGGAGGTCGGGCCGGTCGCGCGTGGGCACGAGCACGCTGAACCTCGGCATCGGGGCGCAGTCTAGCCCGCGGCTGGCCGAGCTCTCGCTTCGACGCGCAGGCCGCGGCCGGAGAGAAGAGAGGAGAGTCCTTCCTCCAGGCCGGTCATCGCGCGGAAGCCGATCGCCCGCTCCGCAGCCTCGGTGCTCCCCACCCTGTTCCTCACGAACATCTGCTGCTCTGCGCGGTATTCCGGCCGTAGATCGCTGCCGGTGAGCGCGAGTAGACGCTCCACGAGCTCCGCGATGGTGGTCGAAACTCCGGTTCCAATGTTGAGGAAGACATCGGTCGCCTCGGACTTCAGGGCGAGCACGTTCGCCCGGGCGACGTCGTCGACGTGCACGAAGTCGTACGACTGAGAGCCGTCGCCGAAGATAACCGGCGGCTCGCCGGCGTCGATCCGGTCGAGCACCTTCACGATCACGCTCACATAGGCGCCCTTGTCGTCCATGCGCGGCCCATAGACGTTCATGTAGCGGAGCCCGACATAGTCGAGGCCGCACTGCTCGTGGAAGGCGCGGAAAAACTGCTCGCCGGCGATCTTCGTGGCCCCATAGAGGGTCCGGTTGTTGAAAGGGTGCTCCTCGGTCATCGGGATCGCGACGGCGTCGCCGTATACGGAGGCGGAGGAGGAAAAGACGACCTTGCCGACGTTCGCGCTCTGGGCGGCCTCGATCACGTTGAAGGTGCCGAGCGCGTTCACCATCACGGCGTCCCGCGGCTGGTGCACACATTCGTGCAACCACAGCGCGGCGAGGTGCAACGCATAATCGCTCTCCTTGAGCACCTGCTGGAGAAAAGGAAGATCGAGAATCGACCCTTCGCGCACCTCGACCCGTGGATCGCGGCTCACAGCTTTGAGGTTCGCGCGCGTTCCGCGCGCGAAGTTGTCGACCACAATCACGCGCGCGGCCTCCTCCTCGAGTAGTTGCTCGACGACGTGAGACCCGATGAAACCGGCTCCGCCGACGACAGCAAGGGTCGCACCTGCGAGCTGACGCACGGCATCCATCATGCCGATCTGGCGCCGCTACCGAGCGTCAGCGCCCCCGCAGCTTCACAGTCAGGTCCCGAACGGCGAACTGCTTCCCTTCGGAGACCTTGTCGGTCCGACGGTAGACGAGCATGCCGAGTCCCAGCCAGCGACCCTTGACTCTCCTGACGAACGTGTAGTGGTGCCAGCTTGCCGTCGCAGGAACCGTCGAGTCGACCAGTCTGGGGCTAAACGGTCCTGACCGGAACTCGTCGATTTCGATCCCGATCCGACCCGGTCGAGTGCCCCTCAGCCAGATGCCGACGGCGACCTTGCTCCCTTGGGGCGGCTGGGCGACGAGCGTCGGCACCAGTGCGCCGTAGATGCCCACCCCAGTGGGGATCACACGGAAAGCAAGCCGGGCTCCCCTCCCGCGCGGCATCCGGAGCAGCTTCGAGTTGCTCGGGACGAACGGCGCGAACGGACTTGCCGCGCTCGGTGCGTACGTGGGAGACGTCCTAGCGTGGGTGTTCGCGAAGGCCACGGCGAGATAGGCGACGAGCGCCGCGATGGCGGCGACGCCGGCGACGAGGAGGCGCGTGTCGCTCGCGGCGGGGACCCGGAGGCTGCCCACTAGTACGCGCCGCGCCGCCGGAAGACGG
>DASRBY010000035.1:0-2337 GCA_035653435.1 Gaiellaceae bacterium | reverse complement strand
ACTGCTCGCCTTGACGGGCGGCGACGTGAAGCCCGAGTACCTGCCTCAAGAGCAGATGTTCGTGACCAACCGTGTCGGCAGCACCGAGCTGGCGGAGGAGCTGATCGGCTTCCGCGCCAGGATCGAGCTCGACGAGGGGCTCGCCTCGGTGATCGAGTGGCGCGCCGAGGACAAGCTCGCCGGCGCGCAGGTCCCGTAGCTCGTGCCGGAGATCCCGATCACGAAGCCGCTCTTCGGCGCCGAGGAGCTCCGCGCCGTCCAGCGGCCCCTCGAGAGCGAGTGGGTCGTCCAGGGACCCTACGTGCGCGAGTTCGAGGAGCGCTTTGCCGCCTTCACCGGCAGCCCGCATGCGGTCGCCACGAGTTCCTGTACGACTGCACTGCAGGTGGCGGCGGCCGCGCTCGGACTGCGGCCCGGCGACGAGGTCATCGTTCCCGCGTTCACCTGGGTCTCCACGGCCAACGTCGTCGAGTACTTCGGTGCGAAGCCCGTCTTCTGCGACATCGAACTGGAGACGTACAACATCGACGTCGCCCAGTGCGAGGCACTTGTGACGGAGCGCACGGTGGGCATCGTCCCCGTCCACCTGTTCGGGCTCGCTGCCGACATCGACCGCGTGCTCCACCTCGCGGACCGCCACGGACTCTGGGTCCTGGAGGACGCGGCGTGTGGCTTCGGTGCGTTGCACAAGGGCCGCCACGTCGGCACCTTCGGTTCCTTCGGAGCCTTCAGCTTCCACCCTCGCAAGTCGATCACGACCGGCGAGGGCGGCATGCTCACGACGGCCGATCCGAAGCTCGACGAGCTCGTTCGCTCGCTCCGGGACCACGGCGCGTCCCGCTCGGATCACGAGCGCCACCAGCGGAAGGGCGCATTCCTGCTAGCTGAGTACCCCTACCTCGGCTTCAACGTGCGGCTGACCGACATCCAGGGCGCGCTCGGCTGCGCGCAGATGGACCGTGCCGAGTGGATCCTCGGACGACGTCGCGAGCTCGCGGCCCGCTACGACGCGCTCCTCGCGGCGGTCGAGTGGCTTCGCACGCCGGTTGTACCGTCAGAAGACGTGCACGGCTACCAGGCGTACGTCTGCCTCTTCGCCCCGGAGGAGCCGACGCCGGCCAACGTCGGCGAGCTGCATGCCCGCCGCAACCAGCTCATGCGGGAGCTCGAGGAGCTGGGGATCGCGACGCGCCAGGGAACGCATGCGGCCGCGCTCACCCGCTACTACGCAGAGAAGTACGGGCTTGTCGCCGAGCAGTTTCCGGTCGCGGCGATCGCGGAGCGTCTCACGCTCACACTGCCGCTGTACCCGCAGATGACCGACGAGGAGCAGGAAGTGGTCGTCGATGCCCTGCAGCGCGTCCGGGCGGTCGTCCGCTGAAGGTCGCTCGACGGGCGCCGGCGGATTCGTCGGCTCGCGTCTCGCCTCCGCGGGCTGACATGCCGCTTCGCGTCCTCCACTGCCCCTGGATGGTGGGCGGTCATCCGGCCGGGCTCGCCGCCGCGGAACGCGAGCTTGGCCTCGAGAGCACGGCGGTCGCGTTCAGCCGTCCGGCGTTCGGCTACGACGCCGACGGCGTCGTATGGGACGACGGCGACCGGCCGCTCGTCTGCGAGCTGAAGCGCTGGCGCCTGCTGCTTCGCGCGCTTCGGGACTTCGATGTCATCCACTTCAACTTCGGCTCCACGATCGCGCCACAGCGCATTCCAGCCGACGCCCCAGGCGTCGAGATCGCCACGTCGCGACGCGACCGTGCGTATCGGGCGTACTCCCGGTTCCTCGAGCAGCGCGATCTCCCGCTGCTCAAGCGTGCCAGGAAGGCGGTCTTCGTCACCTTCCAGGGAGACGACGCGCGCCAGGGCGACGTCTCGGCCCGCCTGCGCGTGAACGGGGCGAGCGAAGCGGCGCCGGGTCATTACACGCCCGCTTCGGACGTGGACAAGCGCCGCCGGATCGCGCGTTTCGACCGCTACGCGGACGGGATCTACGCGCTGAACCCAGACCTGCTGCGCGTGCTTCCCGACCGAGCCCGCTTCCTTCCCTACGCACATCTCGACCCGCGTGTCTGGCAGGAGCAGCCGACGCCCTCGAACAGCCGGCCACTCGTCCTGCACGCCCCTACCAACCGCGAGATCAAGGGCACGCGCTTCGTCCTCGATGCCGTTTCTCGCCTGCACGCGGAAGGCGTCGAGTTCGACTTCGAACTCGTTGAAGGGTTGACGCAGAGCGAGCTGAAAGCGCGCTGCGCCCGCGCCGACCTCGTTGTAGACCAGCTACTCGTCGGCTGGTACGGCGGTCTTGCGGTGGAGGCGATGGCACTCGGCCGGCCGGTTGTC
>DASRBY010000034.1:0-11080 GCA_035653435.1 Gaiellaceae bacterium | reverse complement strand
CGGCTTGTCTGTGAGCTCGCGTGCACGATCGACCATCGCAGCGGCCTCCTCCGGCGGGACGAACGACGCGCCTATGACCCCGAGGCCGCCGGCTGCGGAAACGTGACCGACCAGGTCGCCGCCCGTGTGGCCGCCGCCCATACCCGCCGAAGCCACTGGGTGATCGATTCCAAGTAGCTCAGTGAACGGCGTGCGAATCACGATCGCACCTGTGTGCGGACACGCGAAACCTCGGCAGCACCATTCACCCTCGGCACCAGATCCTGAGGAACGCCCTCCACACCGTCCACTCCAGCAAACTACTCCATCCTTTCAGGGTCATTCCGGAACACTGGCCCAGGCGAGAGTTTGCTAGTTCAAGACGCACGAGCGAGTTCGGGCCGAGGGTCATTCCGGAACCCGGCCCAGGCCACTGCCCGCGATCCTGATGGTGTCCGCGCCTTTGGGGGGCGAGAGTGACTCGCCCCCCGGCGGCGTCGTCTTACTTGCGGAGGGTGTGCACCGACATTTCCTGCATACCTGCGGGGGTGCCACCGTTACTCGGTCCCTCGATGCCGACCTTGCGCATCGCCGGGCCGAGCCGCTCCGACTGGAAGACCTCGAACTGCTGCTTCGAATCCCAGATGTCGATGATCCGAACGCCTGAGCCGGACTCGCCGGCTGCGTGCACGATCAGGCCTTCCGGTTTGTCGCTGCCGAGCTCCTCGTTGAGCTTGTTGTACTGCTCGCGACTGATCGGCAGCTCACTAACGAATGCCCAGGTCTGCATAACTCTCCTTCGTGTCCCACATACGGCGGAAACGCCGATCCGCGCGTCTCCTTGACGCACCCAGGCCACATGTAACAGACGGAGAGGAAAATCTGGTCGAGCCTCAGCGGCTTCCGCGCAAGGCCTACGCGCACCATCCATCATAGCCGCAATCGCGCGTGCCCGGAACGGGGCTGGCAGCACCGCCTAGCCTCGAAGCTTCAGGGACCATTCGCGAACGCTGACTCAGAGGATCATTCTGTCGCCCGGCGTGTTACGGGACCCAGCCGGTTGGTAGCGGCGTGTAGAAACGGCCGACCGCGAAGATTGATGGATGTCTGGTTGCGAGACACTGTGGCGCGCCGGTCTGGCTCGGGCGTCGCATCTCGATCTCCTTCGTCCCTGCCGGAAGCCTGGGGCGGAAGGTCGCCGCCAACCCTTTGGCCCCAGGGCCTCGGCTTGCACCAGTTTTCCCAACGCAAAGCGGCGAAAGCCCACCGGCCTGGGCGCAGCGTCCGGGCCAGACGCTGAGCTCCGGCTGGGGGAAGACGCCGGGTCGCGCTTCTGGCTGACCAGTCAGAAGGTCTCGGCCGTTCCACTGAAGAGAGACCTTCGGCCATGCGGGCCACGAGCAGGTCGACGTGCTTCGGTTCCTGATCATCAGCCCGCCCGCCAGCTGCCCTGCGTATCCGGTCGCCTCCAATTCGAAGTGGCCAACCAGCCCGGCCGGTCTACAGCTTGGCGCACCTGCCAAGCCGAGCGGACGCCGAGCGATCCAAGCAACGTATCGCCCCGGCGATCGCCGAGATGAGGAAGCCCAGAACTGTGGCAACCGCGACCGACGCTCCACCGAGCAGCCACCTGCGCCGCTGGCGCTCACGCGCCTCGGGGATCAGCGCCTCGGGGTCGTCCTGAGTAGGTGGACGGGGTGACGAATCGACCACCATAGGCACTAGTATCGCTAGCACCAGTCACCAGCGGCTTTCGACGAGCAACATGTGGTAGGTGGTTCGGAAGTCTTTCAACAGGCCGCCGTCGGCGGATCGGACTTGCCAGTGGACGGTCGCGTTCGCGCTCGATTTCCCGAGCGGCTCGACAGTAAGCCCGTGAATCTCCGCGCGGACGGCTCCTGACCGCGCGTACGCCGCCATGACCTCAGAAAAGTGCTCGCGCACGGCGGCTCTATCGGCGAGGTGGATCGCGCGCCCTTCACGGACCGCGAGAAACGGAGCCTCACAAAGTTCGCCAACCGCGTCGGCGTCCGAGTCCATGTAACGCTCGGCGTAACGGGCGAAAAAACTGGCCAACTCGGTCAAGAAGCTCCCGCCGACCTTCTCATGGAAGCGCGTGACCTCGCAAGACAAACGCGCCCGGAGGCTCGAGAGCCGCGCGGTTGACGACTCGGCGGACCTCACGCCACAATTAGCACGATGCGCCGCCTTCTGGCAGCTGTCGTCGTCTCCTCACTCGCGTTGCTGGGAGGGGCGGCAGGTGCGCGCTCGGCATCGCGAGCCTACTCGGGGCACCTGGGCCTGTGGGTCAAGGGCTGGGGCACGGTAGAACTCAAGGCGGGCCTCGCGGAGCACGGCCCGTTCAAGTGTCTGGGAGTGTTCTGCACGACCCACGACGCCCTCCGGCTGAACCGCTCGCCGGTGGTACTCGCGGAGACGCCGTACAAGGGATGGAAGTTCACCGGCTGGTGGGGCGCCTGCACCGACAAGAAGCCGAAATGCGTGATCAACCTCGCGCATATACGTCCGAACGCCGACGGCAAGCTCGCCCTTCACGTCGGCGCGAAATACGTCCCGGTTGCGGCCGGCTTCACTCGCGGTCACCCGATCCCGCTCGGCACCACGGCGAGCATCGGTAGGAGCCTGCGGCTCCGGATCAACTCCGTACGGCAGAACGTCCAGCTCTCGCCCGCGCCTCCCGCAGGCGCCGAATACGTCGCAGCCAACGTGACTCTGACCTACGGACAAGGCAGCGCTCCGTACGCGACCGGACACAGCGCCCTCGGGGACTGGCCGGTGATCGGTAGCCACAACAGGACGTACACCCTCGGCCCCAACTCGTGCCCATCTGCCCCCCAACCGCAGCTCGCCCTCGACAGCCCCATCCACCGGGGCCAATCCGAGAGCGGGTACGTCTGCTGGACCATTGCGACGAACGACGCCGGCACCCTCGAGCTCTACTCGGGAACCGGAGGACCCCACCCCGGCCGCACGATCTGGTTCGCGCTGCACTGAGGCGAGCGTCAGGGGTCATTCCGGAACACTCGCCCGGCCCAGCCGAGCGAACCTCACGCTGGGGCTTGGCTAGGCCGCAGGCGGTGTGAGTAGCGGGGAACCTGGCTCTAGGAGCTCGTTCGGGACAAGCAATTGCGAGGTGGTTATGACCCACTTCCAGCCGCCGTCGTCCGGGTCACGAACAACGAGGTTGACGACCCGGTTTGCGACCCAGGAGCCATCATCGAAGGTGAAGCGGCTATGGGTGACGATCCAGCCGGCGTCACCGGCCTGATACGCCTCGAATACGTCGTCCTCGGCGTCGCTGGTCTCGCCGATCTCTAGACCGACGGCCTCGTTCATCTCGCGGATCTGGTCCCTCGTTAGTGCAAGTACCGCGTCGCGCCCCCGCGATTGCTCCTCCGCTGCCGTGCCGAAGGAGCTGACCTCTCCGTGTGCCGTGGTCTGTTCGAACCATGCTTCATCGCCGGCTTCGAACCGCCGCCGCCCCTCACGAGCAAACTCTTCAAGTTCGGCGGACCGTTTGACGCTGATCATGGAGTGACCTCCCTGAGGATTGGTGGGCAGCCTGGCTGTACGTGCTACGACTGTCTGCACGCCCGATCCTCATCGCGTGGCCGCCGCGGGCCGCCGCGCTCAGGGGTCGTTCCTCCTATCTTCCTAGGCGATGCGGATCGGCGACGGATATGGGGAGATGCTGCTCGCAGCGCTCGATGAGGGTGGCCGCGAGATCGTCGAGATCGTCGAGCGCGACGACGGCTTGATCATGGCGGGCAGGTATCTCAGCGCCGGCCACTACCTCGCGCCCTACCGGAAGTGGCCGTCACATCAGCGCCGCGCGCTGCGACTGGCGCGAGGTCGCGTCCTGGACGTGGGGGCCGGAGCCGGTCGCGTCGCCCTCCATCTGCAGCAGAAAGGTCACGAGGTTGTCGCGATCGACTGCTCGCCCGGGGCGGTCGAGGTGTGCCGGCGGCGGGGGGTGCGGGACGCCCGGGTGCTCAGGGTGGAAGACGCCGACACGACGCTCGGGCGGTTCGACACGGTCGTGATGTACGGCAACAACCTCGGCCTGCTCGCCAGCCGCGCGAAGGGGCGCCGTCTGCTGCGTCGGCTGCACGGGATCACGACCGAGCGGGGGCGCATCCTCGGCGAGATCCTCGATCCTTATCCCGACGCTGCCCCGATCCACCTCGCCTACCACCGGCGCAACCGCGAGCGTGGGCGGATGAGTGGCCAGGTCCGGATCCGCATCCGCTACCGCGACCTCGCCACTCCCTGGTTCGACTACCTCTCCTCTCGCGGCCCGAGCTCGCGGAGCTCGTCGAGGGCACGGGCTGGAGCCTTGCCCGCACGATCGAGGAGGAGGGACCGCTGTACGTGGCCGTCCTCGAGAAGGTGGCGGGCGGGGACGCCTAGTGACCGCGTCAGGCGACCGTCGTAGAGTCCTGGTCGTGCACACGCGCGTCGTTCTGCTCTTGGTGCCGGTGGCGGCGTGTGTCCTCGCTGCCTGTGGCGGAAGCGGTCGCCCGGCCGGGCTCGATCGGTCGGCGGTGGTGGTCGCCGACGACTTCACCAGGCTGGCCTTCAACGACCACGACTGCTCGGCCGCCGACCGCTACCTGGCGAATCGCCAGTTGTGCGCAGCGAGCCGCGCCGGGGGAATGATCCCCTCCTGGTCGCGCTTTTCGCTGACCAGCCACCGCATCCGACGCACGGGGTGCCGCCTCGACTCCCCGCGCGGGCTCCCTGGGCCGGCGGAAACGGCGGGCTGCATCCAATTCACGGCCAGGAGCGGATTCCTGATCCGCTACGCAATGACGCAGACCGCGCATGGATGGCGGATCGCCGAGATCGGAGTCGACGGCGCGCCGGGAACCTCTGCGGCGCCGCTAGACCGCCAAGCGCTCGCCGTTGCCGACGCGTTCACGAGGGTGGCCTGGAACAAGCACGACTGCCGGGCAGGGAGTCGCTACCTGCTTCCCGGCCTCCCGGGGGCTGTTTGCCCGGCCAGGCCGAGCGGGACGTTCCCGATCAATAGCCACCACATCCAATCGAACAGGTGCGGGCACGGGAACTGGAACGGCGGCTACCGCATCTCGCCGGGCTGCATCGAGTACACGGCAAGTAACGGCGAGATGCTCCAGTACTCGATGACCAAGACTCCGCAGGGGTGGCGGATCATCGAAACCGGCACCGGCACCAGCGGCTAGTCGGCCCACCAGCCGCGCTCGCCGTCGACGTCTCCGCGCGGATCTTCGCCGAGATCGGGCGCACCTAGGACGATAGCGTGCGCGCCGAGATGAGAGTCAGGGACCTCAACTGGATGCAGCTCGAGGCCTACCTCAGCCGGGACGACCGGATCGTGCTTCCCGTCGGCTCGACCGAGCAGCACTCCTACCTCTCGCTCGAGACCGACAACATCCTCGCCGAGCGCGCGTCCGTCGAGGCGGCCGAGCCGCTGGGGGTTCCGGTGCTGCCGGTGCTGCCCTACGGCGTGACCGGCTTCACCGCGTACCCGGGCAGCCCGACGCTCGTCGAGTCCACGCTCGTCGCCGTCCTCTCGGACGTCGCCGGCTCGCTCCGCGCTCAGGGCTTCGGGCGGATCCTCGTCGTCAACGGTCACGGCGGGAACACCGCCGCGGGCAGGGAGTGGACAGAGAGCCGGCCGGAGGGCTCGGTGCTCTGGCACGAGCTCTGGGAAGGCCGGCCCGACGACATCGCGGCCGCGATCGATCCCGACTACGACCACGCCTCGTGGTCGGAGAACTTCCCGTGGACGCGCCTGCCGGGAGTCGAGCTCCCCGCAGAGCGCAAGCCGCCCGTCGAGTGGCCCGAGAATGGGAATCCGACGTCGTGGAGGGAAGCGCTCGGCGACGGCTCGTTCGGGGGCCTCTATCAGAGGCCCCCGGAAGACGAGAGCCGGCTCTGGGAGGCCGCAGTGCAGGCGATCCGCGAGCGGCTCGAACGCTGGGAGAGCTAGGCCCGGGTGCCGCTGACAACGTCGACGACGCGCTCCTCGGCGTCGTCCCCGTAGTTCGCTCCGAGCTTCTCCTCGAGGATCCGCTTCAGCTCGCCGGTCTCCGCGAGCTCCTGCGTGATGTCGGCGCCGCCGACGAGCTCGCCCTTGACGAACACCTGCGGGATGGTCGGCCAGCCCGACAGGTCCGAGAGCTCCTGCCGGATCGACGGGTCGGGGAGGATGTCGACCGCGGTCACCGGCGCGCCGGCGGCTCGCAGCGCCTCGAGCGCGCGGCCCGAGTTGCCGCACATCACGAATTGCGGCGTGCCCTTCATGAAGAGCGCGACCGGCTCGTTCTCGATTACGTCCTTGATCCGATCCCCGACCTCGCTCATGTCGACCCCCTCGTCTTGATCCGCATCTCGTGAATCGTGCCTGACGCGAAGGGGGCTGCGAGTGCCTCATTGACGAGCTTGTGCTGCTCGACGAGCGGGAGACCGTCGAAACGCGGCGACGTGACCTCGATCAGGAAGTGGTCGCCGCCGCCGGTGCGGTCGGTGACGCGAACCTCCTTGGCTTCGGGGAACGCCTCGCGGAGGAGCTGCTCGAGATCGCCGGTCACGTGTTCCATTCTGCCCGCGTGTCTCAGGAGCGGCGGTGAGCGAGGAACTCGAGCAGGTCGCTGCGGGTGAGGACGCCGACCGGCTTGCCCTCCCGCGCGACGACCACGGCGTTCGTGCCGCCGGTCAGCGTGGCGAAGACCTCGTCGAGTGTCGCCGACGCCTCGACCGCGGCGAGCGGCGGCTGCATCGCGGCCGCGACGTCCTCGTGCACCGCGTCGGGGTTGCCGAAGACGCGCTCGAGCAGCGCCCGGTCCTGCAGCGAGCCGATCACGTCCGCGAGCGAGTCGCACTGGCCGTCGCGCACGACCGGGAGCTGAGAGATGCCGTAGCGCTGCATCGTGTCGATGCCCTCGCCGACCTTCGCGTGCGCGGCGATCGTGACGAGCTCGGGCATCTCGCCGCCGTGCTTCGCGACGAGCAGCTCGTCGACGGTGGGCAGGGTCGTCTGCCGCTCGAGGAAGCCGTGCTCGAGCATCCAGTTGTCGTCGTAGAACTTCGACATGTAGGAGCGACCGGAATCGGGGATGATCGCGAGGACGGTCGCCTCGCCAGGCAGGCGCTGGGCGACCCGAATGGCAGCCCAGACCGTCGAGCCGGCCGAGCCGCCCGCGAGGATGCCCTCCTCACGCGCGAGCCGCCGGGCCGTGAGGAACGAGTCGCGATCTGAGACCTGGATCCACTCGTCGACCACCTTCAGGTCGATCGTGTCGGGCCACGTGTCCTTGCCGATCCCCTCGACGAGGTACGGATGGAGCTCGGACTCGTCTTCGGCGGTGTAGATCGATCCCTCCGGATCGACGCCGACGATCTTCACCTCGGGCTTGCGCTCGTGGAACCAGCGGCCGACGCCCGAGATCGTGCCGCCCGTGCCGACGGAGATGACGATCGCGTCGACCTCGCCGCCGGTCTGCTCCCAGATCTCCGGCGCGGTGACGTCGTAGTGCGCCTGCGGGTTCGCCATGTTCGAGTACTGGTCGGGCTTGAAGCCGCCCGGAATCTCCTCCGCGAGCCGCGACGAGACCGAGTAGTAGGACTCCGGCGAGTCGTGGTCGACCGCGGTCGGCGTGATCACGACCTCGGCGCCGTACGCCCGCAGCATCGAGATCTTCTCCTGGCTCATCTTGTCGGGCATGACGAAGACGCAGCGGTAGCCCTTGCCCGCCGCCGCGATCGCGAGACCGACCCCGGTGTTGCCGGAAGTGGGCTCGACGATCGTTCCGCCCGGCTTGAGCTTCCCCTCGCGCTCGGCCTCCTCGATCATCGCGAGGCCGATTCGGTCCTTCACCGAGCCGCCCGGGTTGAGGTACTCGAGCTTGGCGAGGATCCGCGCGTGGCCCGCCGGAGAGAGCCTGTCGAGCCGTACGATCGGCGTCGAGCCGACGAGCTCGAGGATGGTCGGGTAGTCCCGGGCCATAGAGACCGAAAGGGTATGCCATGAAGATTGCTGTGATCGGGCGAGGCAACGTCGGTGGCGGGCTCGCCGCGAAGTGGCGCGACGCCGGGCACGAGGTGCAGGAGGTCGGCAGGGACGGGGGAGACGCCTCCGACGCGGACGTCCTGCTCGTCGCGGTTCCTGCGGCGGAGATCGCGAATGCGCTCGGCCGGGTGACCGGGATCGAGGGTAAGGTCACGATCGACGCGACGAACGCGGTGCGCGGCCGCAACGAGGACTTCGAGTCGCTCGCGCACGAGGTGAAATCGATCGTCGGCGGCCCGACCGCCAAGTCGTTCAACCTCAACTTCGCCGCCGTCTACGACGAGGTCGGCTCGCAGCGCGTTGCGCCTTCCAACCTCTACTGCGCCGAGGACGAGGCGCGGGAGGTCACCGAGCAGCTCATCCGGGACGCGGGCTACGAGCCCGTCGACGCCGGCGGGCTCGATCGCGCGCGCATGCTCGAGGACCACCTCCAGCTGCTCTTCGCCGTCAACCAGGCGGGGCTGGGCCCGTTCTTCTACCGCTTCGCGAGGCCCGGAGAGCTCTAGATTCTCGCATCGACAATCCCTCGAAAACGCCTTACTCTGTGGCGGTGGTAGCTGTACGGCAGGGGGTCGAGAGGGTGTCGTTTCAGGAGCGGATCGAGCGCAGCCGCGCAGGCCGTGTGCTGATCTCGCTCTTCGTGGTTCTGACGGTCCTGACCATCCTCACCGCGAACCTGCCCGCGTCCCACCTCGAGAACCTGCTCATGAAGGCCGACCACCCGTACCTCAACGCGGTGGACATGCAGCAGAACTGGGGCGTCTTCGCCCCGGACCCGCGGTCGCAGACGGTTGACCTGCTCGCGCGGGTCACGTTCGCCGACGGCTCGCAGGAGACGTGGCAGATACCGACGCGGGACCCGGTGGTCGGCGAGTACGTCGACTATCGCTGGCGGAAGTGGGAGGAGTGGATCGTCTCGCCCTCGTACGCGTTCCTCTACAAGCCGGGCGCGATCTACGTCGCCCGCCGGCTCGCCACGCCCACGCGGCGTCCGGTGCGCGTGACCCTGTTCAACCAGTCGCACGCCATCATTCCGCCCGGACAGCCTCCGGCTCCGGCTCCGGCTCCGTCCGGCCCCCAGCGGTTCTACTCGACGAGGATCACACCGGCGATGTTGAGTGGGGCGAGCGGATGACGCGCGCCCGCGAGCAGCTGGCAGTCGTTGCCGACGGCTGGAACCGCTTCTGGTTCGGGCCGGTCTCGACGGCTCCCCTCGCCGTCTTCCGGATCGTCTTCGGCGTGATCGTCTTCTTCTGGACGCTCTCGCTGCTGCCCGAGCTCACGCCGCTCTTCACGAAGGGCGGCGTGTTCCCGCACCAGGCTCACCTCCCGACCGGCGGCTGGGGGCTGTTCGGGACCTTCCCGAGCAAGACCGTCGTCCTGATCGTCTGGGCGGTGCTGCTCGTCGCCTCGATCGCTCTCACACTGGGCGTGTTCGCGCAGCTCGCGGCGCTGCTCGTCTTCATCGCGGTCGTGTCCTTCGAGCAGCGAAATCCCTGGGTCTTCAACTCGGGCGACGGCCTGATCAGGATCATCGCCTTCTATCTCATCTTCGTGCCGTCGTCCGCCTCGCTCTCGCTGACCCGCTTCCTCCGCCATCGCGGCGAGTTCTGGAGCTTCCCGACGCGAGCGGCCTGGCCGATGCGCCTGCTGCAGATCCAGTTCAGCGCCGTCTATCTGTTCGCAGTCTGGGACAAGGCGCGCGGAACCATGTGGAACAACGGCACCGCGGTCTCGGTCGCCTTGCGGATCACCGACCTGCAGCGGTTCCCGGTGCCGGGGTTCATCAGCCACTCGCTGCTGCTCAGCAACCTGCTCAGCTTCGGCACGCTCGTGATCGAGCTCTCGCTCGCCGTGCTCATCTGGAACCGGCGGCTGCGCCCGTTCGTCCTGCTCGCGGGCCTCTCGCTCCATCTCGGCATCGAGTACGCGATCCGGGTCGGTTTCTTCGGCTTCTCGATCCTGTCGATGTACCTGCTCTGGGTTCCGTCCGAGCGCGTCGAGGCCGTGCTGCTCGCGCTCCGGCGGCGCCTCTCGCGCACGCCCGCGGCCGTGCCGGTGACCGCGGCCTCACCCGGCTCGTAGAGCCGCGCGGGCGGCGAGGTAGCCGCACATCCCGTGGACGCCGCCTCCGGGCGGAGTGGAGGCCGAGCAGAAGTAGACGCCGTCGAGCGGCGTCGCGTAGGGGACGGGGCGGAGGGCAGGCCGCGCCACGAGCTGGCGCAGCTCGTTGGAGCCGCCGCCGATGTCTCCGCCGACGAGGTTCGCGTTGCGGCGCTCGAGGTCGGCCGGCCCCATGACGCTCCGAGCGAGCACTCGCTCCCGGAAGCCGGGGGCGAAGCGCTCGATCTGGCGCTCGATCGGCTCTGTCATGTCGACCTCGGAGCCGTTCGGGACATGGCAGTAGGCCCAGGCCGTGTGCCGGCCCTCGGGCGCACGCGAGGCGTCGAAGAGCGACGGCTGGGCGAGCAGCACGAAGGGGCGCTCGCTCGTCTCGCCGCGGGCGGGAGCTCGCTCCGAGGCGACGATCTCCTCGAGAGTGCCGCCGAGGTGGACGGTGCCCGCCTGAGCGCACTCCGAGGCCGTCCAGGGAATCGGGCCCGACAGCGCCCAGTCGAGCTTGAAGACGCCGGGCCCATAGCGGAAGCGCTCGAGCGCCCGGCGGTAGCGCGGCGGAAGGCGGTCGCCTCCCAGCCGGAGAAACTGTCGGGGCGTGACATCGCAGAGCACGGTCGGGGCGGACACCTCGTCCAGCGACTCGACCGGTGAGCTCGTCCGGATCTCGCCACCGAGCGAGCGCAGGTAGGAGGCCAGAGCGTCCGCAACTCGCTGCGAGCCGCCGCGTGGCAGCGGCCAACCGACGGCGTGCCCGGTCGTCCCGAGCACCAGCCCGAACGACGTGGTGCCGATGCTCTCGAGCGGCAGGATCGAGTGGGCGGCGAGCCCGGCGAAGAGCGCGCGGGCCGGCTCGCCCCGGAAGCGTCGGCGGGCGAACGTCGCGGCCGGCTGCAGCGCAGAGAGCCCGAA
>DASRBY010000033.1:0-30675 GCA_035653435.1 Gaiellaceae bacterium | reverse complement strand
TCGGCGACGAACTCGCTCTGCGGGCGCTCGTAGACCTCGGCGGGCGTCCCGACCTGCTCGATCCGGCCCGCGTTGAAGACGGCGAGACGGTCGCTCATCGACAGCGCCTCCTCCTGGTCGTGCGTGACGTAGACGAAGGTGATGCCGAGGTCGCGCTGCAGCGCCTTGAGGAAGATCTGCATCTCCTGGCGCAGCTTCAGGTCGAGCGCGCCGAGCGGCTCGTCGAGGAGGAGCACCGGCGGCCCGTTCACGATCGCGCGCGCGAGGGCGACGCGCTGGCGCTGCCCGCCCGAGAGCTGCACCGGCTTGCGGTCGCCGAGCCCGGGCAGCCGCACGCGCTCCAGCACCGCCGTCGCCCGCGCGCGGCGGTCGGCGCGCGAAGCGCCCTTGACGCGCAGCCCGTACTCGACGTTCTCCAGCACGGTCATGTGCGGAAAGAGCGCGTAGTCCTGGAAGACGGTGTTGACCGCGCTGGGACGGCGCGACGTTCGTGACGTCCACGCCCTGCAGCTCAACGCGTCCCGCGTCCGGCCGCTCGAAGCCGGCGATCACGCGCAGCGTCGTCGTCTTGCCGGAGCCGGACGGCCCGAGCAGCGTGAAGAACTCTCCCGCGGCGATCTCGAGATCGACGCCGCCGACCGCGACCACGTCGCCGTACGCGCGCCGGATCCCGCTCAGGCGGACGGCCGGAGCGGCCACCGACGGCTCCGTCTCAGCCGCGCTCGGCGCCAGCGTCGCCAAGTGCCTCCTCCAGCAGGCCGAGCCCGCGCTCGAGCTCCTCGTCGCTCGCGGTCAACGGCGGCAGCAGGCGGATCACGTTTCCGTACAGGCCGCAGGAGAGGAGAAGCAGGCCCTTCTCGAAGGCCGACGAGGTCGCCGCCTTCGCCGCGTCCGGCGTCGGGTCGCGCAGCTCGAGCGCCAGCATCGCGCCGAGGCCGCGCACCTCGCCGACGAGCGGCTGACGCGCGGCGATCTCTTCCAGGCGGCTCCGCAGCGTCGACGCGACGCGGTCGGCGCGCTCACGGCAGCCGGGCGCCGCCAGCTCGTCCAGCACCGCGAGCGCGGCGGCGCACGCGACGGGGTTGCCGCCGAAGGTGCCGCCGAGCCCGCCGACGTGCGGTGCGTCCATCAGCTCCGCCCGTCCGGTGACGGCGGCGAGCGGCAGGCCGCCGCCGAGCGTCTTCCCGGAGACGAGCAGGTCGGGCTCCACGCCGAGCTGCTCGATCGCCCACATCGTCCCCGTGCGGCCGCAGCCCGACTGCACCTCGTCGTCGACGTAGAGGATCCCGTGCGCGTCGCAGATGCGGCGCAGCTCCTGCACGAACTCCGGCGGCATCGGGATGAAGCCGCCCTCGCCCTGCACCGGCTCGAGCACGACGCACGCGACCGAGCCCGGGTCGACGTCCTGCTTGAACAGCAGCTCGAGGCCGTGCAGCGCGTCCTCGGTCGAGACGCCGCGGTACGGGTACGGCGCCGGCGCGCGGTGGACGTCGGCGGCGAGCGGGCCGAAGCCGTCCTTGTAGACGAGCTTGGCGGTCATCGCCATCGTCAGGTTCGTGCGCCCGTGGAAGGCGCGGTCGAAGACGACGACGCCCGGCCTGCCGGTGGCGGCGCGCGCGATCTTGACGGCGTTCTCGATCGCCTCCGCGCCGGAGTTCAGGAGCAGCGACTTGGTCCCGGCCTCGCCGGGCCAGAGCTCGTCGAGCCGCCGGCAGAGCTCGACGTACGGCTCGTACGTCCCGACCATGAAGCACTGATGCAGATAGCGGTCGACCTGCTCGTGGACGGCGGCGACGACGGCCGACGGTCCGTGGCCGAGGTTCTGGCAGGCGATCCCGCCGGCGAAGTCGAGGAACTCGCGCCCGTCGACGTCCCAGACGGTCGCGCCGGAGGCGCGGCCGACGACGAGCGAGGGCGTGGAGACCCCGCGCGGGACGTACCGTTCGCGCGCCGCGAGTACCCGCTCCGCCGCGCCTGCGCGTTGCTCCACCGACATTGGCGCCCGCGATTATCCCTGCGCGATGCGGCCGATTCAAGCCGGATCCGCCGCGAATTGCGCAGCCGGTGACGCCGGCGGCTGTCGAAATGCGCAGCTACTCGTCCCAGACGTTCTGGAACGTCCCGAAGCGGAGCTCGCTGTCGTAATGGAAGCGGGTGTCGTCGACGCGGCGCATGTACTCCTCGCGGTGCTCGGCGACGAACGCGTTGTACGCGTCCGCCGACTCCCAGCGGTCGACGACGAGGTAGCGGCCGGGCGCCTCGACGTCTCGCAGCAGCTCGGTGCCGACGAAGCCGCGGCCGCCGCGGAAGAACTCCGCCCATTCGCCCTGCGGGCCGTAGGCGCGCTCGAACTCCGGCGCGTCGTGCACCTCGTAGCTGAAGACGAGTGCGATCATCCGCCGGAGGATAAGGTCCGGCGCGTGAGCGCCGAAGCCGTCCCGCCGCCGCCCGACGACCGCGCCGAGTACGCCGGCGTCCTCCGCTTCTACCACCTCGCGAAGCACCAGGAGTGGCAGGTGGACGACGTGCCGTGGGGCGAGATTCCGTTCGTCCCGGAGGGGAAGGGCTCCGCCGAGCGGCAGGCGCGGCGGCGCGACATCTGGCGCTCGGTGATCATGCAGCAGCTGCAGGCGGACGTCTTCGCGTGCGCGATGGCGTCGCAGCTCCTCAACGCGGCGCCCGACCCGGAGGCGCGGCTCTACTACTCGACGATGGTGCAGGACGAGTCGCGCCACACCGAGGCGTGGCTGCGCCTGATCGGCCAGGTCGGCGGGGAAGGGGAGCGCGACCCGTACCTCGACGAGCTCGCCCACATGTTCCTCGAGGCGGACCTGCTCGAGGAGAAGGTGTTCCTGATGCAGGTCTTCTTCGAGCGGCTGATCATCCCGCGGTTCCGCTTGATCGCGCGCTCGTCCCGCGGGACCGTGCTCGAGGATCTCTGCAACCGGCTCGCCGTCGACGACGGCATCCATCACGGCGCGGGAATGGCGTACGAGCGGGTGCTGCTGCAGTCGGCGGAGAAGAAGGTGCGCGCGCGGCTCGTCGACGCGGCGAACACGATGCTCCCGATCTTCGCGAAGCACGTCCTGTGGCGCCCGAAGGCGCGCGAGGTGATCGGGACGCTGATGGAGGCGCGAGATCGCGAGCGCCTACGCGAGGAGCTGAACCACGGCGTGAGGCTCGCGAACTCGTTGGGCCTCGACGTCTCCGACGTCCATATGCCGGCTGCCTAGCCGCGTACGCCGCCCGTCGGCGTCAGTGGCGAGTGGCCACATAGACGAGCGTGTCCTCGTTCACTCCGTCGAGGACGTCGACAGCGGAGAAGCCGGCGTCGTGAACCAGCGGCACGAGCTCGTCGCGGTACCACTGCCGCATCGTCAGTGCGTGCTCCTCCGAGCGGCCGTCCCGAGTCTCGGCTCGGATGGTCAGGTGGACGCAGCGATCCCTTTCGTCGACGGCGTCGACGCGCGAGCGCAGTGAGATATCGCCTTCGGACGGCTCGTTCCAGTCGCGGACGCGCCAGGTGAACGGCGTTTCCTCGTTGTCGAGGACGAGTGTCCCGCCGGGGAGGAGGGCGTCGTGCAGGCGCTCGAGAGCCTGGGTGTCCTGTTCGCGGGTGCTGCCCAGGCCGAGAACCCCGCTGCAGACGATCGAGGCGTAGCGGCGCGGGGGATCGAGCTCGTGCAACGCCGAGACCCAGAGGGTCGCCTCGGGGAAGCGCTGCCGGCAGCGCTCGAGCATGTCGGCGGAGACGTCGCAGCCGTCGACGTCGAAGCCCCGCTCCCGTAGAGGAGCGAGCAGCCTGCCGGTGCCGCAACCCGCATCCAGGACCGGACTCTGCAGATGCTGTTCGTAGAGATCGAGCTCGGGCGCGTCGAGGTTGACGGCTGCCCAGTAGTCGGCAACGAGGCCGTGGTGCCAGGTGGTCGGTGCGTGCAAGGGAAGCTCCTTCGCGTGAGAGGAACGGGAAACGTGGGTGCGAAGGGTGGGGACTTACACGCGGCCGATCTTAGGCCTCGGCGGCCGGAGATGCCACCCCGTGAATGCGTACTCCGCCCACGGCCTCGGCGTAACGGAGCGCGATCGCTTCCAGGTCGGCATCCGTCGTCGCGCAGGCGTCGGCGAGGATCGTCGCCTTCAGGCCGTGCTCACGCGCATCGAGAGCCGTCTGCACGACGCATCCCTCCGTCGCGGCCCCCACGAGCACCACGCGCTCGACGGATTCGGCCTCGAGCAGCAGCTCGAGCGCCGTGTGGTCGAAGGCGGAGTAGCGGTGCTTGAGCAGGACCTGGTCGCCGTCCTGGGGGAGGAGCCGTTCGATCACGTCGCCGCCCGGGCCGCCGGCCGCTTCGCGGGCGAGCGCGGGTGCGTCGCTGTCCCATCGGTCACGGTCGTCGTTGACGTAGATCACCGGCACACCGGCTTCCCGAGCCATCGCGATCGTGCGCGTCATCGTCTCCCCGCGGGCGCGAAACGACTCGAGCAGCGGCGCGGCGTCGTCGTGATCGAAATCGTCGAGCACGTCGATCACGAGTAGCGCATCGCCCTCCTCGAATGGCCCTGGCCGCCGCGACATGCCCTCCCTAGATGCGCGCTTCGGGTCGTTCCCGAAACACCGGCCGGACTGCAATGCCTGCTTGATGGCCGGGGCATTCCGTGAGATGGTCCGGCTGTACGGGGCGTTCGATGCAGAGGAGGCAGAACATGGCCGGCGTTGAGAAGCGGGATTTCGGCTCACCAGACGAGACTCGGACTCCGGACAAGACGCAGGTGGATGTGGTGCGCATGGGCGACACGACCGCGGCTCGCTTCGCGATGGAGCCCGGATGGCGCTGGTCCGAGTGCGTGAAGCCGATGGCAGGGACAGAGACGTGCCAGCACAGGCACGTGGGCGTCGTGCAGTCGGGGCGGATGCGCGTGAACCACGAAGACGGCACGGTGCTCGAGCTGGGGCCCGGCGACGCGTACGTCATCGAGCCCGGCCACGATGCGGAAGTCGTCGGCGACGAGCGCTTCGTCGGCTTCGAGTTCGCGCATGCGGCGGCCGAGGAGTACGCCCGCCGGTAACCAGCTAGCGCATCCCGCCGCGCTCGAAGTGGGCGCGGAAGAAGTTCTCGCTGCCCGCGGTCGCCATCGCGGCTGAGGCGCTGATCTCGAGCGCCAGCGCCGTGGCGGCCACGAGCTGCGCGAGCCGGTAGACCTTGCCCGGCCCGGCGCAGCCCATCAGCTCGAGCCAGCGCTTCGGGTCGGGCAGTGTCGTGCCGCCGCCGACCGTGCCGACCTCGATGCCCGGGAAGCGGATCGCCACGTGGAGGCCTCCCTCGACCCGCTGCTCGGTGCCGTGGGCCATCGAGCTCGTGGCGACGAGCCCGAGATCCTGGCCTGTTGCCGCGAAGACCGCTGCGATCGCCGAAGCCGGCGTGAACGCCACGGACTGCATCCCCGACGCGACGGCGCCGTGCGTTCCGGCCCAGGCGAGCTCCTCGAGGTCGGCGAGCGTCGTGCGCAGCACCCGCTCGATCGCCGCCTCCGTAAGCGTCGTCTCGGCGATCACCGTCTTGCCGTGGCCCTGCTGGAAGTACTCGAAGGATGGCTTCTTGTCCCCGCCCATGTTCGCCTCGAGGATCGTGCGCTCGATCGCGACGGGCGCCTGCGGCAGCACGTAGGCCATGTTGAGCGCGTACGCGTTGCGCGTCATCATGTTCGCGCCGAAGGCGTCGCCGGTCGTGAAGCGCCAGAGGACGTGACACATGGGGCCGACGACGTGCGTCTTCGCCTCACGCAGCACCGCGTGCTTCGACAGCTCCGCCCGGTCGGCGTCGCGCAGGAACTGGCGCATCGCCGGCACCTGCTCCTCGATCCAGCGAGCAAGAGCGAGCGCGTCGCCCGCGTCCTTGCAGATAAAGCAGGATGCTCTGGTGATTCTGTCCGCGATCACGTACGCTCTCGCGCCGCCGGACTCCGCGATCGCCTTCGCCCCGCGCTGCACCGAGGCGGTCAGACCTCCCTCCGTGTGCGCGAGCGGGACGACGACCTCCTCGTCGGCGCGGCCGGTCTCGACCACGTCGCCGTCCTCCGACAGCTCGTACTCGCCGAGCGAGACCTGGAGCTGCGCGACGGAGACGGGGACGGCTACGAGCCCGGTCACCGACTCGGCCGCCCGCACGTACGGCTCGACGTCGGCCTCGGGCAGGCCGAGCAGCTCCTGGCGCGCGCGCACGGAAGCGGCGTCGTTCTTGCGGGGAAGGCGCATCGGGCGGAGGCTATAACCTCGCCTCGTGCCGGCAACGATCATCGACGGCAAGGCCCTGGCGGCGAAGGTGCGCGAGGAGGTGGCCGCAGCGGTCGCGGAGCTCGACCACGTCGGTCTCGCCACGGTGCTCGTCGGCGACGACCCCGCCTCGCACGTCTACATCGACCTGAAGCAGAGCTCAGCGCGCGAAGCCGGCATCGACGCGCGCGACCTGAAGCTCTCCGCCGACACCTCGGAGGAGGAGCTGCTCGCGACGATCGCGGAGCTGAACGCGGACGACGAGGTGGACGGGCTGCTCGTCCAGCTCCCGCTTCCCGACCACATCGACGAGAACCGCGTGATCGAGGCGATTGCGCCGGAGAAGGACGTCGACGGCATCCATCCCGTCAATGCCGGCCGGCTCTACCTCGGCCGTCCGACGCTCGTCCCGGGCACGCCGCTCGGGGTGATGCGGATGCTCGACGAGTACGAGATCCCGCTCGAGGGCGCACGGGCCGTCGTCGTGGGGCGGTCTGCGATCGTCGGAAAGCCGATGGCGCACCTCCTGCTCCAGCGCAACGTCACCGTGACCGTATGCCACTCGCGCACGCAGGAGCTCGAGCGGCACACGCTCGACGCCGACGTGCTCGTCGCCGCGGTCGGCCGCACCCATCTCATCTCCGCGGACATGGTCAAGGCGGGCGCGACGGTGATCGACGTCGGGATGAACCGGGTCGAGGGCAGCCGGAAGCTCCTCGGGGACGTCGACCCCGGCGCGATGGAGCGGGCGGCCTACATGACTCCGGTACCCGGCGGCGTGGGGCCGATGACGGTGGCCATGGTGCTCCAGAACGCCGTTACGGCAGCGCGTTTGCGCACCTCCGGGCCTATTGCACAAGCGAAAAACTGAGCTAGACTCCGGCCTGTTTCAGCAAAGGTCGGCGGCTCGGTGCCCGGGCCGTCGTTTTTCTGCAAGGAGGAAGGGTTGGCTGAGGGCACCGTAAAGTGGTTCTCGAACGAGAAGGGCTACGGCTTCATCGAGCGTGAAGGCGGCGATGACGTCTTCGTGCACTTCTCCGCGATCACGATGGACGGCTACAAGTCGCTGACCGAAGGTCAGCGCGTGTCGTTCGAAGTCGTTCAGGGCGACAAGGGCGCGCAGGCCGCGAACGTCCAGGCGATCTAGAGAACCTGTCGGACCAAGGTTGAGAGGGCCCCGGCAAGGGGCCCTTTCTTTTTGGGAGGATCGAACGACGATGGCGATTGACCGCGAACAGCTGCTTCACGTCGCGCACCTGGCGCGGCTCGAGCTGCGCGACGACGAGATCGAGCGCCTCGAAGGGCAGGTCAACGACATCCTCGCGGCGGTCTCGAAGGTGTCGGAGCTCGACCTCTCCGACGTGCCGCCGACGTCGCATCCGCTGGAGGTCGTCAACGTCTGGGAGGACGACGAGCCGCGTCCGTGCCTGCCGGTCGCGGAGGCGCTCGCGAACGCGCCCGAGCGCGAAGGCGACTTCTTCAGGGTTCCGCCTGGAGGCGCCGCGTGATCGACACGCTCCGACTCACCGCCGAGGAGGCGAAGCGGCTGCTCGAGGCGCGCGAGATCTCCGGCGCCGAGCTTTTCGCGGCGTACCGCGCCGCGATCGACGACCGCGACGAGGAGCTGCACTGCTACCTCCACGTGTGTGACGACCCGGGAGGCGACGGCCTCCCGATCGCGGTCAAGGACGTGATCGGGACGAAGGGAATCCCCACCACGGCCGGCTCGAAGATCCTCGAGGGCTACATCCCGGTCTACGACTCGACCGTCGTGGCGCGCCTGCGGGCGCACGGTCTCCGCGTCCTCGGCAAGACGAACACCGACGAGTTCGCGATGGGCTCCTCGACCGAGAACTCCGCGTTCGGGCCCTCGCACAACCCGTGGGATCCCTCGCGCGTGCCCGGCGGCTCCGGCGGCGGCTCGGCCGCGGCCGTCAGCGCCGGCCTCGCGCCCTGGGCGCTCGGCTCCGACACCGGCGGCTCGATCAAGCAGCCGTCGGCCCTCTGCGGCAACGTGGGCCTTCGCCCCACCTACGGCACGGTCTCGCGTTACGGGATCGTCGCCTTCGCGTCGAGCCTCGACCAGGTGGGCCCGGTCGCCCGCACCGTCCGCGACTGCGCGTACCTCTACTCGATCATCGCCGGCCGCGACCCGTGCGACTCGACCACCGTCGAGCTCCCCCAGCCCGTCGATCTGCCTCAGGCCGAGGACGTCCGCGGCCTGCGGATCGGCGTGCCGAAGGAGCTCAACGAGGCGGAGGGCATCGAGCCCGGAGTCGCGGCAGCCGTCGAGGCCGCCGTCCAGAAGCTCGAGGAGCTCGGCGCCGAGGTGGGGGAGTGCTCGCTGCCGCTCTCGGTCGAGTACGGGATGCCGTGCTACTACCTCATCGCGCCCGCCGAGGCGTCCTCCAACCTCGCCCGCTACGACGGCGTCCGCTACGGCTATCGGGCCGACGCGGCCGAGCGGCTGGAGATGTACAAGCGCACGCGCGACGAGGGCTTCGGCGACGAGCCGAAGCGGCGGATCATGGTCGGGACGTACGCGCTCTCGGCCGGGTACTACGAGGCGTACTACGGGCAGGCGCAGAAGGTCCGGACTGTGATCAAGCGCGAGCACGACGCGCTCTTCGAGACCTTCGATGCGCTCGTCTCGCCCACCTCGCCGACCGTCGCCTTCCCGCTCGGCGCCCGCACCGCCGACCCGATCGCGATGTACCTCAGCGACCTGCTCACGATCCCGTCCTGCATGGCCGGCCTGCCGGGCCTCAGCATCCCGTGCGGGCTCTCGGAGGGGCTGCCGGTCGGGCTGCAGCTCGTCGGGCCGCAGTTCGCCGAGAACACGCTCTTCCGAATCGGCCACGCGCTCGAGCAGGCGATCGGCTTCGACACCGTCCCCGAGAGGCTGCGCTCGTGACGTACCACTTCGAGGATCCGGCCGCCGAGTTCGTGCTCGCGGTCGAGCGCGTCTTCGGCGAGCACCCGCGCGTGCTCGACGGCTCTCGCGCCGTCCTCGTCGGCGACGTGAAGCTTCAGCTCGAAGCGGGCGAGCGGGAGCTCTGGCTGATCGAGACGCACGGACCGCTCGAGCACCGCCTCGCGATGGTCGAGGTGTACGGCGACGTCGAGGACGCACTCCGCGAGGCCAAGGAGAAGCTCAGTGGCCGCGGCTGACTGGCAGCTGGTCTGTGGGCTCGAGGTGCACGCCCACCTCAAGACCCGCACGAAGATGTTCTGCCGCTGCGAGCTCGAGTACGGCGCCGCGGAGAACACCCACACGTGCCCCGTCTGCCTCGCGCACCCGGGCGCGCTGCCGGTTGCGAACTCACGCGCGATCGAGATGACCATCCTGCTCGGGCTCGCGCTCGACTGCGAGATCGCCGAGCGAGCCGTCTTCGCCCGCAAGAACTACTTCTACCCCGACCTGCCGAAGGGCTACCAGATCAGCCAGTACGAGGCTCCGCTGTGCGGGCCCGGCCGGTTCGTCCTGCCGACGCCCGCCGGCGACCGCGAGATCGGCATCGTCCGCGCCCACCTCGAGGAGGACGCGGCGAAGACCGTCCACGCGGGCGGCGCGACGGGGCGCTCGGTCGGCGCGGACTACAGCCTCGTCGACTTCAATCGCGGCGGCACGCCGCTGCTAGAGATCGTGAGCGCTCCGGACCTGCGCTCGGCCGACGAGGCGATGTCGTACCTCCGCCTGCTCCGTCAGACGATCCGCGAGCTCGGGGTCTCGGACGCGGACATGGAGAAGGGGACGCTGCGCGCCGACGTCAACGTCTCGGTGCGGCGCGCCGGCGAGGACGGTTTCCGGCCGCGTTGGGAGATCAAGAACATGAACTCCTTCCGCTTCGTCGGCCGCGCGATCGAGGCGGCGTTCCGGCAGCAGGTCGCGGCCCACGAGGCGGGCGAGGAGGTCGTGCAGTCGACGTACGACTACGACCCGGACACCGACCGGCTGACGGTGCACCGCTCGAAGGAGGAGGCAGACGACTACCGGTACTTCCCCGAGCCCGACCTCGTCCCGGTCGAGCCGCCGGCGGAGCTCGTCGACCGGCTGCGTGGCGAGGTCCCCGAGTCGCCGGTCGAGCGAATCCGCAGGCTCTCGGACGAGCTCGGGGTGGCGTCCGCGACCGAGCTCGTCGCGACCGGTCACGAGCGGAAGGCCGAGGCGCTTGCGGCGGAGGGCCTCGAATGGAAAGCGGCGGCCGCGATCGCGATGAACCGCGACGACTTCCGGCCCGAGAACGCCGCTGCGCTCGCGCGGATCGTGCAGGCGAACGTCACGCGCGAGGCGCTCGACGAGGCGTTTGCTGCGGCGGCCGAGGGTCCGATCGACGCCGAGCAATATCTGAGCCGGACGGCGCTCGGCGACACGGACGCGCTCGCTCCGGTCATCGACGCCGTCATCGCGGCGCATCCCGATCAGGTCGAGACCTACCGCGGCGGCAAGGAGGGTGTGCTCGGCTTCTTCGTCGGTCAGGTGATGCGCGAGACGGGGGGGAAGGCCGACCCGAAGGTCGTCAGCGAGCTCCTGCGGGAGAAGCTGAAAGGCTAGGCAGGTCGCGCAGAGCCGCGCTCGCCGTCCCGAGGAACGCGGCGACGACGACGGGCGCGGCGAGTACGAGCACGCAGATCCGCGGCGACGTATGGGCGAGCAGCAGCCCGGCCAGGAGCGGGCCGACCGGGGCCGAGGCCGCGCGCAGCGTGTTCGAGGCCGCCATCGCTCGCCCGAGCAGGCGGTCCGGGATGAGCGCATACGAGTACGCCTGGATCGCCGAGTCGGTGTTCGGGAACCAGAACGCGTGCAGAGCGGAGGCGGCTGCGAGCACGTAGACGTTCGGGTAGGCGACGAAGGCGCCGTAGACGAGCGCCATCCAGAACTCCGAGAGGAGGATCGCGCGCATCGGGAAGAGCCTCCGCAGCACCGGCGACAAGATCGACCCGGCGAGGAGGGTCGAGCCCTGCAGCGCGACGAAGGCTCCGATCTCGGTGCTCGAAAGGCCTCGCCGGTGCGCGAGGACGATGACCGCGATCGGGGCGCCCACGGCGACGAGGTTGCTCGCCGCGATCATCCCGATCGTCGCGCGCAGGAACGGGATGCTCCAGAAGTAGGCGAGCCCCTCGCGGAACGGCGTGCGCACGCCGGGCTCCCGCTCCTCCTGAAACGGCGTTCGCATGAGGAGGAGCGACACCGTCGAGAACGCGTACGAAACCGCGTCGGCGACGAAGGGCAGGCCGCGGGAGACGGCGAAGAGCGCGCCGCCCGCGGGCGGGGCGCCGAGGCGGACGATCGATCCTCGGGCCATCGAGATGCTCGATGCGTCGGCGAGCTGCGGCAGCGGGACGACCGCCTTGATCGCGCCGCTTGCGCCGGAGCGGAAGAAGACGGCGGCGCTCGTGTCGAGGAACGCGACGAGGAGGATCAGCCAGTACCGCGCGTTGCCGGTCAGGACTGCCGCGGCCAGCACCGCGAGCGCGCCCGCCGCGACGACGTCGGACGCAATGCATAACCGCCGACGGTCGAAGCGGTCGGCGGCGATGCCGGCCGGCACGGAGAACAGCACGAGCGGCGTGAACTCGACGGCGCCGACGTACCCGGTCTTCGCTGCCGAGCCGGTCAGAGCCAGCGTGAGCAACGGATATGCGATTCCCGAGATGCCGCTGCCGAACAGGGAGAACAGCTGTCCGGACTGGTAGAGAAGGAAGTCGCGGTTCCGCCGCAGGGGGAGGAGCTCGGTCACTCCTCCATCGTCGCAGGCGTCTCGATCTGCTCCGGCGGCGGAGCGTTCCGAAGGTCGTGCGAAGCCGTCGCAGCGAGTGCGACCACGAGCAGGATCGCTGCGAGCACGAGCAGCATCGGCTTCGCACCCCAAGCGGCGATCCCGTACCCGGCGAAGAGCGCGCCGAGGGGGATCGAGCCCCAGGCGAAGAGCAGGCTCGCGCTCGCGACGCGGCCGTACAGGTGCTCCGGCACGAGCGCGTAGCGGTAGGCGCCCACGACGACGTTGAAGATCGGCCCGCTGACGAAGCCGGCGGCCGTCACGACGCCGAGCGCGAGCGGGCTAGGAATCAGGAACAGCGCCGCCGTCTGCACCGGCCAGATCCAGAGCGAGCCGAGCACGACCACCTGCGGCGAGAAGCGGCGCTGCACGCGCGGCGCCGCGAGCGCGCCGGCGATCGACCCGGCGCCGAGGATCGAGAAGACGATGCCGATGAGGGTCGAGGAGGCACCGAGGTCCTTCATCCGCACGATCAGGACGAGCCCGAGTGCCTGGTGGACGAAGTTCGTCCCGGTCACGAGCGCGGTCACAGTGCGCAGGAAACGCTGGCGCCAGAGCCAGACGAGGCCCTCCGACACCTCGGCGCGAAGGTTCCGCTCAGCACGCTGCCGCTCGCCCTGGAAGGCGGGCCGGACGAACAGGAGGGACACGAACGAGACGGCGTACGAGACCGCGTCCACCGCGAACGGCAGCAACCGCATGACGCCGAAGAGCGCGCCGCCGAGCGGGCTGCCGACCAGGCTGGCACCCTGCATGCGCGCCTGGTTCTGCGCGATCGCGTCGGGCAGCTGCTCCTTCGGCACCACCGCGGGCAGCGCCGCCGATTCCGAGAGCTGGAAGAAGACGAAGAGCGTGCCCTCGATCGCGGAGGCGACCGCGAGCCAGGCGAGCGGCGGCCGGCCGAGTGCGAGCCAGAGGGCGACGCTGCCGATCGCGAGCGCGCGGCCGGCGTCGGCGACGAGCATCACGCGCTTGCGGTTCCAGCGGTCGACGTAGACGCCCGCCGGCAGGTAGACGAAGAGGAAGGGGAGGCTGCGGGCGAACCCGACGATGCCCGCGTCGCGCGCCGAACCGGTCAGCGCGAGCACGAGCAGCGGGAACGCGAGTCCGCTCACCTCCGAGCCGACGGTCGAGACGACCTGTCCGCTCCAGAGGAGGATGAAGTCGCGGTTCTTCCGCAGCGGAACGCGGCCCGTGGCCGCGCTCACGCAGCGGTCGGCTCGAAGGAAGCCGGCGGCGCAATGCGCCGCGTGAAGAGGTAGGCCGCACTCGCGACGACGACCGCGGCCAACACGACGAGCAGGATCCGGTAGTCCACGACCGTGGAGAGTGCCGCACCGGCCGCGATCGAAACCGTCTGGGCGACCGAGAGGAAGATGTCGGCGGCAGCCGAGACGCGGCCCTGGATCGCGAGCGGCGTCCGCGTCTGGAGCGCCGTAGTGAAGGCCACGATCGCCCAGATGATCCCGACCCCGGCGACGAAGAAGCCGACGAGGACGACGGGAAGCGAGTGCACGACGAGGAACAGGTCGCCGAGGCCGAAGAGCCCCAGGCCGATGCCCACGCCGCGCACCTCGCCGACGCGGCGCAGGAACGCGCCCGCCGTGATGCCGCCGAGAATCGAGCCGACTCCCTGCAACGTCGCGAGCACGCCGAAGAAGGACGGCGGCTTCCCGAGATGCGCGATGACCGAGAAGATGAGCGTCTCCGCGAAACCGATAACGAGGAGCGCCACGGTCGCGCCGACGGTCATCTGCCGCAGCGGGAGGGTCCTCCAGAGGTGTTCGATCCCGGCCGTGACCTCGCGGAGGAAGCGGTGCTCGGGCGGCTCGGGCTTCTCCTCCCGGACGCGCATACGGGACATGAGGAGCGCGGAGCCGGCAAAGGTCGCCGCGTCGACGATTGCCACGACACCGCCGCCGAAGGCCGGTAGAGGCCCGCGCCCGCGAGGGGCGCGACGATTCGCAGTCCCTGCCGCATGGAGGAGACGGCGCCGTTTGCGTCGCCGAGCAGCTCCTCGGGCAGCATCACGCGGAGCAGCGCCGCCTGGGCGGGGTAGAAGACCGTGCCGACGGCGCCGTAGAGAAGCGCGACGAGGTAGATCAGCCAGACGCCTTCGCGGCCGTGCACGAAGAGGAGGACGAGCACCGACGTGCCGAGCACGCAGTCGCAGGCGATCATGAGCGGCCGGCGCCGGAAACGGTCGGCGACGAGGCCACCCAGCGGTCCGGCGAGGCTGCCGAGCCCCAGCACGAAGAACGTCATCCCCGCGGCCGCGCTCGAGCCGGTGAGGCTCTTGACCCAGACGGCCATGACGATCCACATCGCCCAGTCGCCGAACGCAGACAGCGACTGGCCGGCGAGCAGCAGACGTGCGTCGCGATACGCGAGGAAGCGCCGCATCAACCGGCCCGGAAGACCTTGACGTCTCCGCTGACCGTGCGACCGCGGAGCACGACGGTCGGCGCGTTCTCTCCGTCGCCGACCACGGGCTCGCTGCCCAGCGGAACCTCCGACGCTAGGTCGCCCGAGGTCGAGCCCGCGTCGACGTCGACGGCGGAGCCCTGGGCGATTCCGATCTCGATGTCGCCCGAGACGCTCGCGAAGCGAACGTCGCCCGCGCTGACCGCGTCGAGGCGAATGTCGCCCGAGACCGTCTTCGCGTCTGCCGAGCCGCCGACGGGGCCGATGCGGAGATCCCCCGAGACGGTTTGCGCGGACAGGTCTCCACCGACCCGCTCGAGCTGGGCGTCGCCGCTGACCGTCTTGAGGGTCGCTCCACCGGCGATCTCGCCGCGCAGGCGGACGTCGCCGGAGACGGCGTTCACCGCGAGCGCACCGAAGTGCCCCGCGAGCTGCAGGTCCGCCGAAGCGGTCTTGACCTTGACGTCTGCGCCGTGCGGCATGGTCGCCCGCACCCGCAGCTCGTTCGAGAAGACGAGCGAGAACGGGGTGAGCGACAGGCCGAACTTCCCCTTGCCGCGGTAGGCGACCACGACCCGGTTTCCGTCTTGGCGGATCTCGACCTCTTCGAGGAGCCGCTCGTCGCCGTCGATCGTGACGAGCGACTCCTCGCCCTCGGCCGTCTCGACCTCGATGTCGCCGGAGGGAATGCCGACTTCGAGCTCGACCGGCAGGGGAGTGTGGAAGGTGCGCTCGAGCATCAGAGGTACACCCGGGTCAGCCGTTTGACGCGCAGCCGGATCTCGCTGTCCTGCGGGAGCTGGCGGCGGTCGGGGCGGAGCGGGCGCTTCTCGAGCTTGAGGACGTCGTGATAGTCGGGATACATGCCTCCTCCTTTCAGTTGCGGCCGTAGCCGGTGAGGCGGTTGCGGCTGCTGCCGGACGATGAGCGGCGAGACTCGACGGCGCGCTGGAGCGCTTGGACGAGCCACGTGTTGACGGAGGCGCCTTCGCGTGCGGCGGCGGATTCGACCCGCTGCTTGAGGCTCTCGGGGAGCCGCAAGGTGATCCGGGCCGAGAACGCCTCGTCGGCCGCCTCCGGTGCCGTGCCGTCCTCACGGACGAGCACGAGCTGGAGGTCGCGGCCCGCGACGCGCAACTCGACGTGGGAGGACTCGAGCTGCTCGTTGAGCTCGAGTGCCGCCTCGGCGAGAGCATCCTGGATCCTGCGGCCCAGGGACGCCTCGATGGCGACCGAG
Organism: Gaiellaceae bacterium; assembly: GCA_035653435.1. GTDB lineage: Bacteria > Actinomycetota > Thermoleophilia > Gaiellales > Gaiellaceae > Palsa-739. The sequence goes on along the minus strand of DASRBY010000033.1, from coordinate 14,963 downwards.
AGGAGGTCCGCCGCGCGGGACGTCGTCTCGTCGCCGAGCGACGCAACGCGGACGAGGTCCTCCCGGAGCGCCTGGACTAGTCCGTCGATCTGCATGGCGCCACTATGACATCACTTTGATGTCATTGTCAAGTCCAATTGACGCCAAGGTGACGACGGCCCGCATCGCGGGCCGTCGAAATGGCTCGATAGCAGGGAAAATACCTACATCAGGCCGCAGTAACGCGCAGTGTTCGGCCACGGCGAGAAGCCGCGCAGGCGCGAAGCGCGCACCGCGACCCAGATCTGCTCGAGGGGGCTCCAGTGATCCGCCGTGCCCTTGTGCAGGAGGAGCCAGCCGCCGTAGGTCTCCTGGAACGAGAGGTCCATCTGGAGACCGCCCCAGTACGGGCTGCCCGGATCCGCCCAGCTGCCTTCGTAGCGGTGGATGCAGAGCCAGCCGCGGAGATCCGGCGGATGCTTCGCCTGCCACTGCGCCCGGTGCGCGCGGCGCCGCCAGCGCCGAGCGAGCTCCCGCAGGCGCGGGAGCGAACGAGCGGCGAGGGAGCGCGAGAGGTTCGCCGGCGGACGGCCGCGCATCACCGTCAGCCAGTGCCGCGTGTCGGCGCGGAAGCGCCGGATGTGGCGCTGCCAGCGCCTGGCCGCCCGCAGCTCCCACCGTGCAGGCGTTTTCCCGGCTTCGGTCGTCGTAACGTCCGTGGTCGCGCCCGGGATCGTGCTCGTGCTCGTTTGGCTGGTGCCGGAGCCGGCGGCGGCCGCAGCAGCCGCAGTGGCCATGCCTGCGAACGCGAGCAGGAGCCCGCAGGCCAGGATGGAGCGCCGCAATGCTTACCTCCTGGGTCGCTTGCAAGTCGGAGGCCGAGCGGGCGGGAGGCGCCCCTTTCAGGCGAGGAACCGCTCGGCGCGGCTTAGGCGATCGTTCGCACGAGGGTAGCTACACGCGCCACGTTTGTGCGCTGACAAGGCAACGCTTGTAACTCAGCGAGAGGCCATTTTCGGCGGAAAAAGCCCCGGAATGTGCGCAGGAGCGACGAATCCTGCGTAAAGCAGCACCGCGCCGGTCGCGATGCCCACCGCGCTGCCTGCGGCGCCGAGCCCCGCGAGGCCGCTCCCCGTCGCCGCGGCGACGATGCCGGCCACGATCAGGCCGTTCCCCAGCGGGCGCCGGCGGAACGAGCGCAGGGCGACGCCGATGACCGCGAGCGTCCCGAGCGCGTTGGCGAAGATCGCGAGCAGGCGGGCGGGAAGAAAGGCAAGGTGATCCTGCGCCGCCGGGATCCCGTGCGCGGCGAAGGCGCCGTGCACCGGCACGGCGACGGAGATGCCGACCGCGAGTCCCACATAGAGGAGCGCGACCGGTGCGGCTCGGCTGCGGCCGGCGAGGAGGAGAGAACCGGCGCCGAGGAGCGGCGCCGTCAGCAGTGCGCCTGCTGCGTAGTAGACCCGGAACGCGCGCCCGTCCCAGCCCGCGGCTTCGCCCCACGCGATCGCGGCGGCGGCGACCGCATACGCGGCGAGGCCTGCCGACCACGCGAGAAGCTCGGGCCGCCGGCTGCTCCGGTACCGGGCGGCGAGCATCCCGGCCAGGCGCAGCGTCAGGAGGGCGGCGGCGAAGGCCACGAGCGCGTCCATGCCAGCAGAGTAGAACGCTACGGTTCGAGCGTGGCGACCAAGCGGTACCTGTTCACTCCCGGGCCGACGCCGGTGCCGCCCGAGGTGCTGGCGGCGGTCGGCGCGCCGGTCGTCCACCACCGCAGTCCCGACTTCCTGCCGGTCTACGAGCGCGTCCTCACCCGGCTGCGCGACGTCTGCCGGACGCAGCACGACGTGCTCCTCTTCGGCTCCTCGGGAACCGGCGCCTTCGAGTCGGCCGTGGCGAACCTCGTCTCGCCCGGCGAGCGGCATCTCGTGGTCTCGGCCGGCAGCTTCGGCGAGCGCTGGATCTCGATGACCACCGCGTACGGCGCCGAGGTGGACGCCCTCCGGTACGCCTGGGGCGAGACGCCCGATCCGGACGATCTCCGCGCTCGCCTGCGCGAGAAGGAGGCGAAGGCCGTCTGGTTCGTGCAGTCCGAGACCTCGACCGGAGTCGTCTCCGACGTGCAAGCGCTGGCGGCAGCGGCGAAAGAGGCGGGAGCTCTCGTCGTCGTCGATGCAGTCTCGAGCCTCGCCGCGGTCCCGTGCGAGACCGACGCCTGGGGGCTCGACGTCGTCGTCTCCGGCTCGCAAAAGGCGCTCATGACGCCACCCGGGCTCGGCCTCGCCGCCGTCTCGGAGGCCGCCCTGGCCGCGACGGGATCCTCGCCGCGCTTCTACTTCGACTGGGCTCGTACGCGGAAGGGCCAGGAGACGCTCGATGCGCCGGTCACGCTGCCGGTCTCACTCGTGCTGGGGCTCGACGTCGCGCTCACGCTCCTGCTCGAGGAGGGGCTCGAGCCGGCGTTCGAGCGCCACGTCCGGCTCGGGCGGGCGGCGCGCGCAGGCGTGAAGGCCCTCGGGCTCGAGCTCTTCTCGCCGGACGAGGACCGCAGCGCCGTCGTGACCGCCGTCCGGGCTCCCGGAGGCATCGACTCCGGCGACGTCATCCGTGGCGTCTCCGACCGCTTCGGGATCACGATCGCGAACGGCCAGGGCGAGCTGAAGGGGAAGATCTTCCGCCTCGGCCACATCGGCTGGTTCGACGTCTTCGACATCACGACGCAGATCGCGGCGGTCGAGCTCGTGCTCGCCGATCTCGGTGCGGACATCGAACGAGGGGTGGCCGTCACGGCGGCGATCGAAGCGTTCGAGGCTGCAAGCGTCGCCGGCGAAGCCGCCGACGCGCGGCCGAGAGACCCCGCCGCCGTCGGCGGCGGTGGGGCCGAACCGTCCCGCACGTGAGCCCGCGCGTCCTCGTTCGCGAGGAGATCGCGGAAGCCGGCGTCGATCTTTTGCGCTCCCGCTTCGACGTCGACGTCGACGCGGAGAGCGCGCTCGAGGAGATCATCGCCGGCTACGACGCGATCGTCGTGCGCTCGGCCACCAAGCTGACCGCCGACCTGATCGACCGCGCCGATCGGCTCAAGGTGATCGGGCGGGCGGGCGTGGGCGTCGACAACGTCGACGTCGACGCCGCGACTCGGCGCGGGATCATCGTCGCGAACGCGCCGGAGTCGACGGTCGTCTCCGCGGCCGAGCACACGATCGGCCTGCTCGTCGCGCTCGCCCGCAACATCCCCCAAGCGCACGCCGCCCTCAAGCAGGGCCGCTGGGAGCGCGGCGCCTACGGGGGAATCGAGCTCGCGGGCAAGACGCTCGGCGTGCTCGGCTTCGGCCGCATCGGGCAGCAGGTGGCCCGTCGCGCGCTCGGGCTCGGCATGCGCGTCGTGGCCTACGACCCGTACATCGCGGCCGAGCGGTTCCGGGAGCAAGGCGCAGAGCGCGTCGAGTCGCTGGAGGACGTGTACGCAGCCGCCGACTTCCTCACCCTCCATCTCCCGCTGACGGCAGAGACGCGTGGTTCCGTCAATGCCGCTGCGTTCGAGGCAATGAGGCCGGGCGTGCGAATCGTCAATGCCGCCCGCGGCCCGCTCCTCGACGAGGACGCGCTGCTGGCGGCTCTCCGCTCCGGGCAGGTTGCAGGAGCCGCGCTCGACGTCTTCGGCGACGAGCCCTACTCCGGGCCGCTGCTCGAGCTCGACAACGTCGTCGTCACACCGCACCTCGCAGCGTCGACCGGGGAGGCCCAGGACCGCGCCGGCGTCATCGTGGCGGAGCAGGTCGCGGCTGCGCTCGAGGGCGGCCTCGTGTCCAACGCCGTCAACATCCCCGTGATCGGCGCCGACGACCTCGAGGTCCTCGGCCCGTACGTGCCGCTCGCATCGCGGCTCGGGCGGATCGCGATGGAGCTCTCGGACGGCGCCGCCGACGAGATCGTGATCACGGCGTACGGCGCACTTGCGGATTACGACGCGCGCCTCCTCACCGTCGCGGCGCTCAACGGCGCCTTCCAGGGTCGGGCCGACCGCCCGGTGAACTACGTCAACGCGCCGCTCATCGCGGCCGAGCGCGGCATCGAGGTGCGGGAGGAGCGGTCGCGGTCGGCTCGCGACTACACGAATCTCGTCCGCGTGGAGCTGCGCACCGGCGGCTCGCGCGTGCGGGTCGCGGGCACGACGATCGGGAGCGATCACCGCCCGTGGCTCGTGAACGTGCTGGGCTTCGAGATCGAGCTCGAGCTCGCACCACTCTTCGTTCTCTGCCGCTACGACGACGTGCCCGGTGTGATCGGCCGTGTGGGGACGCTCTTCGGTGAGGCAGGCATCAACATCGCCGGCATGACCGTCTCGCGCAGCCGGCGTGGAGGGAAGGCTCTCATGGCGCTCACGGTCGACGCCCCGCCGCCGCCGGAGCTCGTCGAGCGGCTCCGGGGCGAGGGCTTCGACGAGGCGCGCGTGCTCGAGCTCGGCCCGGTCGTGGACTAACCCGCCGCGAGCAGCAACTGCTCTGCGTTCCGCACGATCCGGTGCGCGCCGACGGCGCGGAAGAAGGCGAGACCGCGCTCGAGCTGCGCGGCCGCCTCGGCCTCGCGGCCCTGCTCGGCGAGCTGCTCGGCCGCGAGCAGGCGTGCCACAGCCTCCTCCTCGGGCGATGCCGCTGCGTAGATCTCGGCAGCCTCGACCGCTCGCCCCGACCACAGCAGTCGCGACGCCTCCAACCGCGCGTGCGGGCTTGCCTCGGCGAACCTGCGCAGGAATCGGTCGCCGAAGCCGCAGCGAACGACCGCGGCCGCGAAGTCGGCCTGCCACGGCGGCGCGAAATCGACTTGACGGCCGATGCTGGCGTCCATCACTTCCACCAGCCGCTCGAGCATCTCCGAGGCGCGGCCGAACTCGTCCAGGAGGGCGTAGGCCGAAGTGGCGCCTACTAGGAGGTTGGCCTGGAACTGCAGGTCCCGGTTGGACTCCAGCGTCGCGAGCGCCGCCTCGATCTCCGACCGCGCCACGGTTTCCTGGCCGCGCGAGGCGAGGATCCACGCGCGAGTCGAGCGAAGATTGGAGTCCATGTAGTTGCCGCCGGTCCGCTCGCTCTCCGCAAGTACCGCACCCACGCGCTGCAGCGCCTCGTCCCAGCGCCCGAGCTTGTAGAAGAGCTCGACGACGGCGCCGGCCTGGATCCAGATGACCATCGGCAGGTCTCCGGCACGCGTCGCGGCGTCGAGCGCCCGCTCGAGCCAAGCGCGCGTCTCGGCGCCGTCCGCGGAACAGTGGGCCGCAAGCGACCGGTTGTTGAATGCGCGCAGCATCTGGCGCGATCCCGCCGGCGCCGCCGCGATTGCGTCCTCGTTCAGTGTCACTGCCTCCCCGAAGCGGCCGCTGAACAGTGCCGCGGTGGCAAGCGTGTTGAGGATCGACGCCCGGAGCTCGGGAAGATCGAATCGCTCCGCGAGGGCGAGCGCCTCCTTCGCAATCGGCTCGGTGACGTCCGCCGGCTGCACGTAACCGGTCAGCCGCGCCTTCTCGGCGAGTACGGCACAGAGGGCCGGCGAGGGCTCGCGGCCGGCGAGCAGCGCTTCGCCGCGCGCGATCAGGCGATCGGCCTCGTCGCGCTCGTTGGCATTCCAGGCCGCGTTCGCGGCGAAAGCCGCGAGCTCGGCTGCAGCCTCGAAGTCGCCCGAGCCCTCGAGCGCGTCGATCGCAGGCGCGAGGCCGGCCAGGTCGCCTTCGCTTAGGTTGGCCGCACGTGCGCGAGCCGCAAGGACGTAGGCCCGCCCGGAATCGTCGTGCGGCCAGAGATCGAGTGCCGACGTGGCGAAGCGCAGCGCGGCGCCGTAGGCGTTCAGCTCGAGCGAGCGCCGCGCAGCGCGCCAGAACGCTTCCCGGGCGCGCTCGGCCAGCGCAGGGTCTTCGGCCTGGAGCTCGAGCGCCGAGCCTAGGTGGTGCGCAAGCAGCTCGGCGTGGTCGTCCGGACGGCCGAGCGCCTCGATCCAGTCGGCGGCGCGCAGGTGTCGCTCTGCTCTCGAGGCGCGCGGGATCTGGCCGTACGCGACGTCGCGGATGAGGACGTGACGGAAGGCGTACTCATCCTCGCCCGTCACCGACGAGCGCAGCTCGCGGCGGACGAGGCCCTTGCGCTCGAGCGTGTGGAGCGTGCGATCCGCGTCCGTACGGTCGGCCCCGGAGAGCGCCTGCGCGGACCCCGCCCAGAAGACCTTCCCGAAAACGGCCGCGTCCTGGACGAGCTGCTTCTCCTCCGGCGCGAGGCCGTCGAGGCGCGCGGCCACGATCCCCTGCACGGTCTCGGGGAGCGGCAGGTCCTCGGCACTCCCCCGCTCGAGGTAGAGCCGGGCGAACTGCTCCGCGTAGAGCGGATTTCCCCCCGCGCGCTCGAGCAGGGCCCGCTGTGTTTCGGCCGGAAGCATGCTCTGCTCGAGGACCGCCTGGATGATCTGCGCCGCCTCGTCGTCGGCGAGCGGCGTCAATGCGAGCGTTGCGGCGTTCAGCTTCCCGCCGCTCCAGCCGGGGCGCCGGTCGAGCAGCTCCGGCCGCGCCGTGGCGAGGACGAGCAGGGGCACGCCCGCCGACCACTCGACGAGGTGGTCGACGAAGTCGAGCAGCCCGTCGTCCGCCCAGTGCAGGTCCTCGAACACGAGGATCAACGGCCGCTGCTCGGCGAGCCGCTCGAAGTACCGCCGCCAGGCGGGAAAGCTCTGTCCGTACCGCGCGGTTTCGCCGCCGAGCCCGAGCAGCGGCAGGAGATGCTCGGCCACCCATGCACGCTCGTCCTCCGGCACGAGAGACTCGATGCTCGCGATCAGCTTCGCCTGCGCGTCGGCTTCCGAGTCGTTCTCGCGGATTCCCGCCTGGGCCTTCACCATCTCCACGAGCGCCCAGAAGCTGACTCCGTCGCCGTAAGGGAGACAGCGCCCCTGTCGCCAGTACGTCAACTCCTCGAGCGACTGGAAGAGCTCGGCGACGAGCCGGGACTTGCCGATGCCGGGGACGCCGACGAGCGTGACGAGCTGCGGCTCGCGCTCGCGGCGAGCCCGATCGAGGGCGCCGAGCATCGTGTCGAGCTCCCGGCGTCGTCCCACGAGTGGGAGGAGGGTCTGCTCCTCGACGTCGGTGCCGAAGCGCGAGCGCGCCTCGAGCGCTTCCCAGACCGGGATCGGGTCCGCCTTGCCTTTGGCCTGGACCGCGTCCCGCTCGGCGTACTCGATCACGTCCCGCGTCGCGCGGTAGGTCGTCTCCCCGACGAGGACGCCGTTCACCGGTGCGGCGGTCTGCAGCCGTGCGGCGGTGTTGACGACATCCCCCGCGGCCATGCCCTCGCCTTCCGCGGGCCGCGCGCCGAGCAGCACGAGCGCCTCCCCGGTGGTGACGGCGATCCGCACCTGCAAGTCCTCTTCTCCACGCGCCCAGTCGCGGATCGCAAGCGCCGCTCGCACTGCGCGCTCCGGGTCGTCTTCGTGCGCGAGCGGTGCCCCGAAGAGCGCCATCACCGCATCGCCGATGAACTTCTCCACGGTCCCGCCGTAGCGCTCGAGCTCGCTGCGCAGCCGCTCCCAGTACGGCGCGAGAAACCCGCGCACATCTTCGGGATCGAGCTGTTCGGACCGCGACGTGAACCCGACGAGGTCGGCGAAGAGCACCGTGACCACCTTGCGCTCCTCGCGCCGTTCCGCGGGGGCGACGAGCGCGGCCCCGCACTCCGGGCAGAACTTCGCGGTCTCTGGGGTGTCGTGCCCGCAGACAGGGCAGGCCGGCATGGGCCCGAGTCTAAGCCCTCGGTTGGCTAGCCCTCGCTCGGGGCGGGGCCTTGCCGTGGGTCGAGCCTGACGACCGTCCGCCGCACCGCGGCCTGCACCTTCTCGACGATGTGAAAGCGGCCGCGGTCCGAGACGACTCGCTCGATGTCGCCCTGCTCGTGTCCCGGAACGAGGAGGAACGTCGTCGGCTCTGCGCGCACCTCCTCGTATTCCTCGAGGCTCGCCTCGATGCGGTGCGTGCAGCTCGGATCGGCGCATTCGCAGACGAATTCCGTCCCGGTCGCGTCGAAACGCTCTGCACTCTCGGCTATTCGCTCGTTCACGTCACGGAAGAGCGCTTCCGTCATGGCACGGCGTTCGTGGTCGCTCACGTCGTCTCCCTTCGACTGTGTCGTCTCCCAGCTGGAAAACGATTGAACGTCCAGTCAGGTTTCGCGAGGGCTACGGTGCCGCCGTGGAACGCTGGCCGGAGCCCGTTGCGCGCGTCGCCGAGGTGCTGAAGGAGGCCGGTGTCGACGCGCGAGTGGAGGAGTTTCCGGAGGGCACGCCGACCGCGAGCGCGGCCGCCAAGGCCGTCGGCGCCTCGCGCGCGCAGATCGTCAAGTCGCTGGTCTTCGTCTGCGACGGGCGCCCGACGCTAGCGCTCGTCCCCGGCGACCGGCGCGCCGACGAGAACAAGGTCGCGGCGGCAGCAGGCACGCGGTACGCACGGGTTGCGCGTCCGGACGAGGTCGTCGCCGCCACCGGCTTCGAGCCGGGGGGCGTCGCGCCGTTTCCCGCGCCCGGGATCTCGCAAGTGGTGATGGCGGGAGAGCTGCTGGTTCACGATCGCGTCTGGATCGGCGCCGGCTCCGAGCGCCACATGGCCGGGCTCTCCCCGGTCGATCTCGCGAGGCTCACGAGAGCCCGGACGGCCGATCTCAGCTAGCCGCGCCGGTACGATTCGCGAAGCCAGCACCCGACCGAAGGGACGAGCCGCGATGCGCGAGACGAAGAAGATCTGGATGAACGGCGAGCTGGTCGACTGGGCCGACGCGACCGTCCACATCGGCACGCACGGCCTCCATTACGGCTCGGGTGTGTTCGAGGGGATCCGCGCGTACGAGACCGAGCGCGGCACCTCCGTCTTCCGCCTCACCGACCATCTCGAGCGGCTGCACCGTTCGGCGCAGCTCCTCTACATCGACCTCCCGTACTCGGTCGAGGAGCTGCGGAGCGCGACGTGGGACGTGGTCGCCGCGAACGAGCTTCCGTCCTGCTACCTCCGTCCGATCGCCTTCGTCGGCTACGGAGAGCTCGGCGTGTCGGCGGTGGGGAACCCGATCGACGTCGCGATCATGTCCTGGCCGTGGGGCGCCTACCTCGGCGAGGAGGGCCAGCAGAACGGGATCCGCGCCAAGGTCTCGAGCTGGCAGCGCGTCGGGCCCAACGTGATCCCTCATGTGGCCAAGGCGACCGGCGTCTACGTCAACTCCATGCTGGCGGTGGGGGAGGCGAACCGCGCCGGCTACGACGAGGCGATCCTCCTGACCGCGGAGGGCTACGTCGCCGACGGCTCCGGTGAGAGCATCTTCGTCGTCCGCGACGGCGTCATCTACACGCCCGACCTCGCCGCTTCGATCCTCGTGGGCATCACGCGCGATTCGGTGATCCAGATCGCGCAGGATCTCGGCCATCGCGTGGTCGAGAAGCCGATCATCCGCACCGACCTCTACCTCGCCGACGAGGTGTTCATGGTCGGGACTGCCGCCGAAGTGACGCCGATCCGCGAGATCGACGACCAGGTGGTCGGCCCGCCCGGCCCCGTCACGCTCGAGATCCAGGAGGCGTACCTCGACACGGTGCACGGGCGCAGCGAGCGCTGGAGCCAGTGGCTCGAGTTCGCCCCAACCGCGAGAGCTGCCGAGCAGGCGTGAGACAGGAAGTGGAGTCGGTCCCGCTCTCGGGGCCGTATCTCGGCGAGCGGGAAGAGGAGCTCGTCCTCGAGGTCCTCCGCTCCGGCCGGCTCTCGCTCGGGCCTACGGTCGATCGGTTCGAGGAGCTCGTGGCGGAGCGCGTCGGCGCGCCCTACGCGGCCGCCGTCTCCTCCGGCACCACGGGGCTCCATCTCTTGTGCGTCGCTGCGGGGATCGGGCCGGGGGACGAGGTGATCACGTCGCCGTACTCCTTCGCCGCAACCGCGAACTGCTTCCTCTACGAGGGTGGGATCCCCGTCTTTGCCGACATCGACCCGCGGACGCTCAACCTCGATCCCTCCGCGGTCGAGGCCGCGATCACCGACCGGACGAAGGCGATCGTCGCAGTCGACATCTACGGCTACCCGTGCGAGCTCGACGAGCTCCGCGCGATCGCCGCCCGCCACGGGCTCGCGCTGATCGACGACTCCTGCGAGGCGCTCGGAGCCGAGTATCACGGTGCGCCGCTCGGCTCGCACGGCACTTCGTGCGTCTTCGCCTTCTACCCCAACAAGCAGGTCACGACGGGCGAGGGCGGCATGGTGACGACGCACTCGGAGGAGGAGTGGCACCTCATCCGCTCGCTTCGCAACCAGGGCCGGCCGGAGCCGGGCGGCTGGCTCGAGCACGTCCGGCTCGGCTTCAACTACCGGCTCAGCGACATCGCGGCCGCGCTCGGGATCGGCCAGCTGGAGCGCCTCGACGAGATACTCGGGCTCCGCTCCTCCGCAGCGACGCGCTACCACGAGCTCCTCGGAAGGATCGACGGGCTGGAGCTGCCGTGCGCAGACGACGACGATCACCGCCGCTCGTGGTTCGTCTACGTCGTGCTCTTCCGTGACTCCGCGACCCGCGAGCGCGCGATCGCGGCCTTCGAGCGCGAGGGGATCGGCTACAACCGCTACCTCCCCTCGATCCACCTCCAGCCGTACATGCGCGAGCGCTTCGGCTTCGAGGAGGGGCTGTGTCCCGTCGCCGAGGACGTCAGCTCGCGCTCACTCGCGCTGCCGTTCTTCACCGGGATCGAGGTGGCCGCCCAGGAGCGGGTCGCCGAGGTTCTCGCCGCCGCCCTGCGGTGACATGATCCGGCCATGACGGACGGCTCGGCGCGGATGGTCTTCCTGGGCTTCGGCAAGTGGGCGCGCGCCGACCGGATCTACGCGCTCGAGCCGATCACGGGTGACGAGCGAGGCGGCGGCCGGCGTACGCGCGTGTGGATCGACGGCATCGCGGAGCCGATCCTCGCGGGCCGCACCGAGCGCACGATCCTCCACGACATGGGGCAGGACGCGGCCACGGCGACGGTCGTGCTCGACGATGCGCTCGACCTCGCGGAGCGCGTGGCGAAGGCGGTCGACGAGGGGCCGCTCGACCTCCGTGACCTGGGGCGGCGCGCGCGGCGGGTGCTCGAGAAGACCGCCCGGCCGGCCGAGCCCGAGCAGCTGTTCTAAGCGGCGCGTGGCGGGGGAGCGGCTGACGCGCGCGTTCTTCGCGCGCCCGGTACACGAGGTTGCGCCCGAGCTGATCGGGGCGATGCTGCTCTTCGACGGCGTCGGAGGAACGATCGTCGAGGTCGAGGCCTACGACCAGGACGATCCCGCGAGCCACTCCTTCCGCGGCCGCACCGCGCGGACGGCGTCGATGTTCGGGCCCGCGGGGCATGCGTACGTGTACCGCTCGTACGGCGTCCACTGGTGCCTCAACCTCGTCTGCGGCGAAGCCGGGCGCGCGGAGGCGGCCCTCGTGCGAGCGCTCGAGCCGATTCACGGGCTCGAGACGATGCGAGAGCGGCGCGGGCTCGAGGCGGAGCGCGCGCTGTGCTCAGGGCCGGGCAAGCTCTGCCAGGCGCTCGGCATCACGCGCCTCCACGACGGGCTGCCGCTCGACGAGCCGCCGTTCGAGCTCCACGCACGGGAGTCGGAGCCGCCGCTCGCCGTCGGTCCGAGGGTGGGGATCACGCGCGCGGTCGAGCAGCCGTGGCGCTACGGCCTCGCCGGCTCGCGCTTCCTCAGCCGGCGCTTCTAGACTCGCCCGCATGGGAATCGCCGAGCTCACACGCAACGCCGCGAGTGTCCTGCCCGAAGGGGGGCTCGAGGCGAAGCTGAAGCTCGGCCGGCCGCTCCGCGTCAAGCTCGGCATCGACGTCACCGCGCCGGACGTCACGCTCGGGAACGGGATCCCGCTCCAGCGCATGCGTGCCTTCCAGGACGAGGGTCACCTCGGGGTGCTCATCGTCGGCGACTACACCACGCGGATCGGCGACCCGTCCGGCCGCAAGAGCGAGCGGCCGATCATCGCGCCGGAAGTGATCGACGCGAACGCCCAGCGCTACTTCGAGCATGCATCCACGATCATCGACCCGGAGCGAACGGAGGTCCGCTTCAACGGCGAGTGGCTTTCGAAGCTCGACTTCGCCGAGGTGCTGAAGCTCACCCGCACGACTACGGTGGCCCGGATCCTCGAGCGCGACGACTTCCACAGGCGCTTCGGCGCGAGCGAGCCGATCTCGCTCTCGGAGCTCCTCTATCCGATGATGCAGGCGTACGACTCCGTCGCCGTGGAGGCGGACATCGAGCTCGGGGGCACCGACCAGACCTACAACCTCCTCATGGGCAGGGAGGTCATGCAGGCGTACGGGCTCGAGCCCCAGGTCGCGCTCACCGTCGCCTACCTCGACAGCTGGGACGGGACCGGAATGAGCGCCTCGCGAGGAAACTACATCGGGCTCAAGGAGCCGCCGGAGGAGCAGTTCGGCAAGGCGATGCGCATTCCCGACTCGCTGCTCGACCAGTGGTACCGGCTGGTCATGGAGCGTGACGGCGTGCCCGAGGGCGATCCCATGGAGGCGAAGCTCGAGCTCGCCCGCTTCATCGTCCGGCGGGCCTGGGGGGAGGAGGCGGCCCGCGCTGCCGAGGAGCACTTCACCCGCGTCGTGCGGCGAGGCGAAGCTCCGGACGATGTACCAGCTGTCGAAGTCAAGCCGGGTCTTGTCTACGTCCCCAAGCTACTTGCCGATGTGTTCGGGAACTCGGTGAGTTACTGGCGAAGGCTGATGGCGCAGGGAGCCGTTCGGCTCGACGGTGAGATCGCCCTAACGGAGTTCAACGTTCCGAGCGACCAGCTCGACGGACGAACGCTCTTTGCAGGCAGGCGCCAGTTCTTACGCGTCATCGTTTCTGGTACCTAATCGCTATGCCGCAGGTCTTCCTCCGTACCGTCACTTCAGCCGGCAACACGATCAAGTTCACCGACCGAGTCAACGATAAGGCGCGACGAGACTTCATTCCAGCCCTTCAAAGCGTCGTGAACGCGGGTCACCGAAACATCGATCTTGACTTCCGACGCAGCTCCTTGGCGTACGCCGACGCCATGCTCCCGATCATCTGCATGGTCGATCATCGTCGGGCCCGAGGAGACCGATTCCGGGTTCTGCTCCCGGAGACGACCCATCTGCGGCACCTTTTTCTCAACGCCAACTGGGCCCACCACATGGATCCCAATCATCCAGCGCTCGACTCTGAGGGCCAACACCACCTTGCCGCCAGGCGCTACACGACTCACCCAGAGCAGCAAAGGGCTGTGAGCTCGCTCCTCGGCATCACCTTGGGCAGCATGGAGCTTCACGGGGACGTCATCAAGGCGCTTGACTGGTGCGTCAACGAGATCACGGACAACGTGCTCAATCACGCTGAAGCTCCCGCCGGAGGCCTCGTCCAGGTGAGCACGTTCCGCGAGCAATGCAGGGTGCAGTTCGTAGTTGCGGACGCCGGGCGCGGCGTCCCTACGGCAATGCGGGAGCGCTTCCCCCGGATCGGCAGCGACCGCACAGCGGTGTCTGAGGCGGTGAAGGCTGGGGTAACGTCGATACCGGAGGCGGGCCAGGGGAACGGGCTCTGGGGGACGCTTGAGGTCGCCCGATGCTCCCAAGGGACCTTTAGGATCACGTCCGGCAAAGGACAGTTCTCGGCCTTCATCGACCCGAGAAGGGGCCGCTACCGCCAGCTCGCGCGAGAGGTCGAAGACTTCCCAGGCACGGTCGTATTGCTGGAGCTGTCCACGGATGTCGAGTTCGACTTCGACCAAGCCCTGAATCTCATGAGCGCGGTACCGGGACCGACGCTCGATGTCGTAGACCTCGAACACGTCACAGCTCGCGGGGAACTCCTGGTGCGCGTAGCGGAGGGAGGGATTGGCTACGGCACTCGCCAAGCAGGGCGCGCCCTCAGGCAGAAGTGCCTCAACCTTCTCAATGCAGCGCCCGAACGGCGCCTTGTCATGGACTGGACAGATGTCAAGCTCGTAACGAGCAGCTTTGCTGACGAGGCTGTTGGCAAACTGGTAGCCGAACTCGGGCCGACGGTGTTCGCCTCCAGGATCACTCATGCGGGCACAGAGGCGGCCGTGCGCGCTTTGCTCGATCGCGCCGTCATCCAACGGCTGACACAGCCGGACGGCGAAGAGCCAGCTTGACCCCGCTCCGAAGGCGAGCAAGCGGCGCTTCGTTCGGCTCAACGAAGCAGCTTGACGCACGGTACGACCCTGCTACACTTCCCCGGCTGCCCGAGAGGGCGGCGTGGAAAAGTCCCTGCAAACGAGCGAAAACGGAGAGCCTCAGGAGGATTCCCCGCAAGAGGAAACCCGCAAGTCCCGAGGCCTCTGGCGCGAGTCGAGGCCTTTTTCATGCCGTCCCGACGGCTCGGTCCTTGAAAACTCAACAGCGTGCGTTTACGTCGAGACGCTGGTCCGGCTCACGCCAGACCGGCGGATCAACCCTGTCTTCTCCCTTCGGGGAGAGACTTTGAGCTCAAGCTCAAGGTGAAAAGACCGGTCGGGATTTATCCCGGCCAACATTCTTCACGGAGAGTTTGATCCTGGCTCAGGACGAACGCTGGCGGCGCGCTTAATACATGCAAGTCGAGCGAGAACCATGGCTTCGGCCATGGGGACAGCGGCGAACGGGTGAGTAACACGTGGGTAATCAACCCCCGACACCGGGATAGCCCGGGGAAACCCGGATTAATACCGGATGCCCCATCTGGCTTTCGAGCCGGCTGGAAAAGGGTAGCTTCGGCCTCCGGTCGGGGACGAGCCCGCGGCGGATTAGCTTGTTGGTGAGGTAACGGCTCACCAAGGCGACGATCCGTAGCTGGTCTGAGAGGACGATCAGCCACACTGGGACTGAGACACGGCCCAGACTCCTACGGGAGGCAGCAGTAGGGAATCTTGCGCAATGGGCGAAAGCCTGACGCAGCGACGCCGCGT
>DASRBY010000032.1:0-48667 GCA_035653435.1 Gaiellaceae bacterium | reverse complement strand
GCACCGGCGTCGCCGACGAGGTGGACGGAATCGCCGCCGCGGAGCCGCTCTTCCCGAAGATCGAGCTTCCCGCGCCTGCGTGATCGACACGCACGCGCACCTCGGCGCGCTCGGCGACGCAGACGAGGCGGTCGAGCGTGCCGCCGCTGCGGGCGTCACGCGCATCCTCACGGTCGGCACGGATCTCGACGACTGCCGCCGCGCGCTCGCACTCGCCGACCGCCACGACGGCGTCTACGCGATTCTCGGTATTCACCCGCACGAGGCGGCGAGAGTCGGGTCGGACGCGGTCCGAGAGGTGTGTCGCATGCAGAACCACCCCAAGGCAGTTGCCGTAGGGGAGATCGGCCTCGACTGGTTCCGGAACTACGCGCCGCGTGATGATCAGCTGCGGCTGTTCGAGGCACAGCTCTCGATGGCGGCCGACATCGGCAAACCGGTCGTGATCCACACGCGCGCCGCCGACGAGGACACACTCGCCGGGCTGGCGGACTTCGCGGGGACGGTCGTCCTGCACTGCTTCTCTTCGCCGCACATGCTGCCGACCGCCCTCGAGCGCGGCTGGTACGTCTCGTTCGCCGGGAACGCGACCTTCCCCAAGGCCGTCGACCTCCGCCTCGCAGCGACCCAGGTGCCCCCGGACCGGATCCTCGCCGAGACCGACTCGCCCTATCTCGCGCCCCAGCCCGTCCGTGGCAAGCGGAACGAGCCCGCGAACGTCGTCCACACGCTGCAGGCGCTCGCGCAGGCGCGCGGGGAGGAGCCGGCCGAGCTTGAGGCCTTGATCGAACGCAACGCCGCTGCATGCTTCGGCCTGTGAAGAAGTCGCTGGGCCAGCATTTCCTGCGCGACCCGAACATCCTCGGGGTCATCGACCGTCTCGCCGAGCTCGGGCCGGACGATGTCGTGCTCGAGATCGGCCCGGGCGAGGGTGTGCTCACGCGGTACCTCGCCGAGCGCGTCCGCCGCGTCCATGCGGTCGAGATCGATCGTGCGCTCGAGCCGGCGCTCACGGGCCTGGCCGAGAACGTGGAGGTCGTCTTCGGCGACGCGCTGCAGGTCGAGCTTCCCCAGGCTGCGACGAAGCTGGTCGCGAACCTTCCCTACAACGTCGCGACGCCGCTGGTCGTGGAGAGCCTCGACAGGCTCCCGAACCTGAGGCTCTGGTGCGTGATGGTGCAGCGTGAGGTCGCCGACCGCTTCTTCGCGGACCCCGGGACGAAGGAGTACGGCGCCGTTTCGGTGCTCGTCCAGCTCGCCGCCCAGCGAACCGGGTTCCACGCCGTGTCGCGCACCGTGTTCCGGCCGCCGCCGAACGTCGACTCGGCACTCGTTGCCTTTCGGCGCACGGAGCTACCGGCGAACTACGGCCGCGTCAAGGAAGTCGTCACGGCCGGCTTCTCCCACCGGCGGAAGACCCTGCCGAACTCGCTCGCGCTCGCGGGGATCGCGAGTCGGGAGGAGGCGGCCCGAGCCCTCGCCGCGATCGGGCATCCCGCCGAAACCCGCGCCGAGGCACTTGCCCCGGAAGAGTTCGACTCGCTCGTGAAGGCGCTCGGGTGATCGAGCAGGAGCGGCGCCTGCGTGAGCTGCTGCCCGCGGCCGAGGTGCTGCTCGCGGGCAGCTCCAGCCTCGCTGGGCTCGAGCCGAGGGACATCGACCTCGTGGTCCTCGTCGAGGACGTTGCGGCGTCGGGCGAGATCCTTCGGGCCGAATATCCGGTGCTCTATCCCGACGAGTGGCGCGAGGATTGGGCCGCGTTTCGGGATCCCGGTCCTCCTCAGGTGGACGTGGTCGTGACCCGTCGGGGCACGCTGGGCGACAAGCATCACCGGCGCGCCTGGGAGCTGCTTGCCCAGAGACCCGATCTGCTCGGCGAATACCGCGCCCTCAAGGAGACGAGCGACGACTACCAGTCGCGCAAGCGAGAGTTCTTCGAGCGAGTGGTGGGTCTGCTGTGAGAGCGCCCGCCCCCGCCAAGGTCAACCTCGCCCTCGTCGTGGGGCCGCCGCGCGACGACGGCAAGCACGAGGTCCTGACGGTCCTCCAGCGCATCGACCTCGTCGACCGCATCGAGCTCGAGGAGGCGCCGGAGCTCCGTGTGGACGGCTTCGCCGGCGACACGCTCGTCGCCGCGGCGCTCGGCGAGCTCGCTCGGAGCGCGGGCGTCGAGCCGCGCTGGCGCGTTCGGATCGAGAAGCGGATCCCGGTCGCCGCCGGGCTGGGCGGCGGCAGCTCCGACGCCGCGACGGCCCTCCGGCTCGCGAACGCCACGCTGAGCGAGCCGCTTACCGCCGAAGAGCTGCACACGATCGCGGCACGGATCGGCTCCGACGTCCCGTTCTTTCTCGCGGACGGCCCGCAGCTCGGCTCGGGCGACGGAAGCGAGCTCGACCCGCTCGACCTGCCCCAGGACTTCTGGGTCGTCGTCCTGCTGCCGCGTGGCGTGGCAAAGACCTCGACGGCCGACGTGTATGCCGCGTTCGACGCCCGGCACGACGTCGCCGGCTTCGCCGAGCGCCGCCAGTCTCTTCTCGACGGCCTCGCCCGGCTCGAGCGGCCGCGGGATCTCGCCGCTCTGCCGCCAAACGACCTCGCGAGCTCCCCGCTCGCGGAGGAAATTCGGGCGGCCGGCGCCTTCAGATGGGACGTCTCAGGCGCCGGCCCGGCGCTCTACGGCCTCTTCCTCCAGCGGCGCGATGCGGAGGCTGCGAGACGCAAGCTGAGGGGCCTTGGGCGGACCTGGCTCGCGGCACCAGCGTGGTACGGTTGACCGGTGCTGAGCGGTTCGTCGCACGCGGTCGAGGGCTCGCGCGAACCGGCCGGGTGGTTCCACCGCCATCGGTTCCGCATCGTCCTCTGGGTCGCAGTGATCGAGGGGATCGCGGTGTGGGCGACGCACGGCCTCCACGTCACGACGATCATCGTCCTCGGCGCGATCGCGGTCGCCTGCCTGATGCTGTACCGCTTCACGACCCAGCGGACGCGGTCTTCGTTGCTGCATCAGGCCACCTGGCTGCTCGCCGCCTCGCAGCTCGGCGCCACGATCCTCGTCGCCGCGGGGTACATCGTGATCGGTGCGCTGATCGTCCTGCTTGTGATCTTCGCGCTCGTTGCCCTGGGCCTGCTCTTACTCGACCGCCGGTAGACTTCCGTGCCCCTGGGGCGTAGCCAAGTGGTAAGGCAACGGGTTTTGGTCCCGTGATCCCAGGTTCGAATCCTGGCGCCCCAGCCACTTATTCCTGACATGGCAGACGAGCTCGCAGCAGTCGTGATGGCCGCCGGGATCGGCACGCGAATCACCGTGGGGGAACCCATGGTTCCCCCACGAGCCCCCTCCTTCTAGGACATGGCGGACGAGCTCGCAGCAGTCGTGATGGCCGCCGGGATCGGCACGCGCATGAAGAGCGCGAAGCCGAAGCACCTGCACCCGCTGCTCGGCCGGCGGATGGTCGACTGGGTCATCGGCGCGGCACGCGCGGCCGGCGTGGAGCGGCTCGTCGTGGTCGCATCGCCGCAGACGAGCGACGTTCTCGAAGGGGTCGAGGTGGTCGTGCAGGAGGAGCCGCTCGGGACCGGCGACGCCGTGCGCCGCGCACGCGCCGCCCTCGAGGACCTGCGCGGCGACGTGCTCGTCCTCAACGGCGACGTACCGGCGCTCAGGCCCGAGACGATCCGCGCGCTGGTCGACGCACATCGCACGGCGGGCGCAGCTGCGACCGTCCTCTCCTTCGAGCCGCGGGACGCCGGCGCGTACGGGCGGATCGTTCGCGACGGCGATTGCCGGCTCGCGCGGATCGTCGAGGCGGCCGACGCCACGCCCGAGGAGCTCGCCCTGGGCGAGGTCAATTCCGGCATCTACGTCTTCCGGGCCGAGAAGCTCTGGCCCGCGCTCGAGCGCCTCGACGCGCACAACGCCCAGGGCGAGCTGTACGTGACGGACACGATCGGCCTGCTCGTGGCCGACGGCGAGCCCTGCGCGGTGCAGCTCGCGGACGACCCACTCGAAGCGGAGGGAGTGAACACACGCGCCGAGCTCGCCCTCGCGGCCGCGTCTCTGCGCGAGCGGATCAACGAGGAGCACATGCTCGCCGGCGTGACGATCGTCGACCCGGCCACGACGTGGATCGAAGCAGGTGTCGAGATCGAGCCGGACGTCGTCGTGCATCCGTTCTCGGTCATCCGGGGCGGCGTCCGCATCGAGGGAGGCGCCGAGATCGGGCCGTTCGCGTACGTCCGACCCGTGACCGTGGTCGGCGAAGGCGCGAAGATCGGCACCTTCGTCGAGATCAAGAACGCGGCCGTTGGTGCCGGCGCGAAGATCCCTCACCTCTCCTACGTCGGCGACGCCGAGGTGGGCGAGGGCACGAACGTCGCGGCCGGCAACATCACCGCGAACTTCCCGCACGAGCCGGGCGAGCCCAAGGGCCGAACGAAGATCGGCCGCAACGTCAGGACCGGCGTGGACACTGTCTTCGATGCCCCGGTCGAGATTGGCGACGACGTTTGGATTGCGGCAGGGTCCGTCATCACGGATGATGTCCCTCCGGGTTCGCTGGCCGGTTTTCCCCCGAGGCAGACGACGAAGGAAGGCTGGGTCTACGACAAGCATGGAAAGCCCGACGGCGACTGAACTGGCCCTGCCGGGCCTGGAGGGCGGCGTCGTGATCGGCGACCCGCAGCCGCAGCACTACATCGTGCGCGGTCCGCAGAAGCGGCTGATGGTCTTCGCCGGGCGGTCGCACCCGGATCTCGCGGCTTCGATCTCGGAGAAGCTCGGCGTCGAGCTCGGGGACGTCGAGCTGAAGACGTTCGCGAACGACGAGACGTACTGCCGCTATCTCGAGTCGATCCGCGGTGCCGACGTCTTCCTCGTCCAGACGGGCTGCCCGCCCGTCGACCAGAACCTGATGGAGCTCGTGCTGATGATCCAGGCGGCGAAGCTCGCGTCGGCGAAGCGCATCACCGCGGTCATCCCGTGGTTTCCGTACGCCCGGCAGGACCGGAAGGCGAAGCCGCGCGAGCCGATCTCCGCCCGCCTGGTCGCCGACATGCTCCAGCTCGCCGGCGTCGACCGCGTCCTGACGATGGACTTGCACGCCGGCCAGATCCAGGGCTTCTTCACGATCCCGGTCGACCACATGACGGCGTTGCAGCTGTTCGCGACCCACTTCCGCGATCTCGGGCTGACCGGCGAAGGCGTCGTCGCGGTGGCGCCCGACGCCGGGCGCGCGAAGCACGCGGTGCGCTTCGCGGAGATGATCGAGGCGAGCTTCGCGATCATGCACAAGATGCGGCCCGAGCACGAGCGGGCCGAGATCACCGAGGTGACCGGCAGGGTGCGGGACAAGGTCGCGATCGTCGGCGACGACGTGGCGATCACCGGGGGCACGCTCGTCGCCGGCGCCCGGGCGCTGAAGGAGCAGGGTGCGACCGAGGTGAACGTCTTCGTCACGCACGCGCTCTTCTCCGGCGAGGCGCTCGAGGCGATCGGGAACTCGGACATCGACCGCATCGTCGTGACCGACACGGTCCCGGTCGACTTCCGCAACCGGCCCGACAACATGACCGTCCTCAGCGTCTCGGGCCTGCTTGCCGAGGCGATCATGAACGTCTTCGCCGACGACTCCGTGTCGGCGATCTTCGGCGGCGAGAACCAGCTCTTCTAGCTCTCCGGCCGCTCAGGTCGGAGGCGGGGGCGGACTCCCTTGTCGGCATGGACCGACGGGCGGGCCAGTGCTCGGGTCGACGCAGCCACGGCCTCAAACTCCAGCAGGCAGCTCTTCACTCCCTATCCAGAGGCGGACAAACGCCGGCGCACGAAGCGGTCGGCGGCCTCGGCAGGCGTGACGCCCTCCGCGGCGGCTTCGGCAAAGAGCGTGCGGAGCGTCCGGCCGATTCCGGCGAGCCGCTCCTCGAGCTGCGCTTCGTCCCAACCTTCGTCCACGAGGCCGACGAGCTGGATGATCCCGCCCGCGTTGACGACGTAGTCGGGCGCGTAGAGGATGCCTCGCTCCTGCAGCCGCTCGGCGTCCTCCGGCTCGGCGAGCTGATTGTTCGCGCAGCCGGCGATCGCGCGGCAGGCCAGGCGGGGAATCGACTCGGCGTTGAGCGTGCCGCCGACTGCGCAGGGCGAGTAGACGTCGACCTCCGTCGTGAGCACGCGATCCGGCGGCACCGTCTCGCAGCCCGTCGCGGCAGCCCGCGCTTCGTCGACGTCGCTCACGACGACCCTCGCACCGGCATCCGTCAGCTCGCGTGCGAGCACTGCGCCCACCGCGCCCGCACCCTGCACGAGGACGCTGCGGCCCGAGAGGTCCGGCGAGCCGAAGACGTGCTCGACGGTCGCCCGAATCGCGTACAGCGCGCCGCGGGCCGTCCCGCGACCGCTGTTCCCACCGCGGCCGCTCGACCCGTAGACCCACGGGCACGTCTCGGCGACGACGTCGAGGTCCTCCGGCGAGATGTTCATGTCGCCGGCCGTCCGATAGGTGCCGCCGAGCGAGGCGACGAGCTCGCCGTAGCGGCGCAACAGCCGCCGGCGCGGCTCGCCCGCCGGCAGCTCCGCGACGGCGAGCACCGCCTTGCCGCCGCCGCGCGGCAACCCGGCGGCGGCCATCTTCCACGTCATCGCTCCCGAGAGGCGCATCGCGTCGGCGAGCCCCTCCGCGGGCGCCGGATACACCCGCATGCGCGTCCCGCCTCCGGCCGGCCCGAGCGCCGTGGAGTGGACGCAGACGAACATCCAGGCGCCGCACTCCTCGTCGTAGCGGACCACGGCATGCTCGCCCTCCCACCGCTCGAGGAGGCCCTCGAAGTCCATGCAGCGGACGGTACCGGAGCGCCTCTCGGCTACACTCCGGCGCCGGAATGGCCGGAGAACGGACGAAGCTCGTGGTTGCTCAGCGCGAGAGCCTCGGCTCTGCCGAGTCGCGCCGTCTGCGCAGGGAGGGGCTCGTGCCGGGCGTCCTCTACGGCAACGGCGAGCCGGTGGCGATCTGCATCGCGGAGCGTGAGCTCCGCCGCGCGCTGACCGGTGCCGCCGGCCTGCACTCGATCCTCGACGTCGAGATCGACGGCAAGGGAAAGACGCACGCCTCGATTCTCAAGGAGTACCAGGTCGATCCCGTGCGCGGCGGAGTCACGCACGTCGACCTGCAGGAGGTGCGCCTCGACCAGACGATCCAGGCCTCGGTCTCGGTCCAGCTGCACGGCGGCGACGATGCGCCGGGCGTGCGCGAGGGCGGAGTCCTCTCGCAGCCGCTGCGCGAGGTGAGGGTCGAAGCGCTGCCGCTCGAAGTGCCGGAGCACCTCGATCTCGATGTCTCCGGCATGGAGATCGGCGGCACGCTGCGCATCTCCGACCTCACCACGCCCGAAGGCGTCACGCTGCTCGACGATCCAGAGATGGTCGTCGCCACGGTCACCGCGCCGACCAAGGTCGTCGAGCCCGAGCCCACCGAGGAGGAGCTCGCCGCGATGGAGGCGGAGGAAGGCGCCGAGGGCGAGGAGACGCCCGAGGGCGACGCTGCCGAGGGAGCAGCCGGCGCGCCGGCCGAGCCCGAGGCGGACGCCGCCGGCGACCAGGGCACCGTCGAGGGGTAGTTCTCCTTGCTGCTCGTCGCGGGTCTGGGGAATCCGGGCCGCGAGCACGCCCGGAACCGCCACAACGCGGGCTGGCTGGTCATGGACGAGCTCGCCCGCCGTCACGGCGGGTCGTGGCGCGCGAAGTTCGCAGGTCAGATGGCGGAGGTGCGCGTCGAGAACGGACGGCTCGCGCTGCTGAAACCGGAGACGTACATGAACGACTCCGGGCGCTCGGTCGGGCCTGCGGCGGCGTTCTTCAAGCTGGAACCGGACGAGGTGCTGATCGTCCACGACGAGGGCGACTTCGATCTAGGCCGCCTCGAGCTGAAGGTGGGCGGCGGTCTCGCCGGGCACAACGGCCTGCGCTCGATAGCCCGCGAGCTCGGCACGCAGGACTTCCTCCGCCTGCGGATCGGCGTCGGACGTCCCGAGCGCGGCGACCCGCGTCCACTCGCCGACTGGCTGCTCGCGAACTTCGAGCCGCACGAGGATCCGGACGGCCTCGTCTCCCGTGCGGCGGACGCCGTCGAGACCCTCGTCGCCGAGGGCGTCGAGCGCGCCCAGATCCAGATCAACCGGCGATAGGCGCCAGAGCCCGCTCGGGCTCCGGTTCGTCGCGGCGACTGACGCGCCGCACTTCGCGGACGAACGCGACGACGAGCAGGTTCGGCACGCACATCAGGGTCCCCGCCAGGAGGAGCGTGGCGTCAACACCGAGCGCGGCCGAGAGCGGCCCTGCCAGGACTTCGCCTGCGGGCATGAGGCAGTACGTGAACAACAGGTCGATCGAGGCGACGCGCGCCAGGCGGTCGGGCCGTACCTCCTGCTGCATCGCGGTCTCGAAGAGAACGTTGCCGACGAGGACGGAGCCGCCGAAGACGACGGCGCCGGCCATCACAGCCGCCAGCGGAAGCGGCCGGACGAGCATGAACGGCGGCAGCGCGCACAGCGTCCAGATCGCAAAGGCCATGGCCACCGGATGGCGAGGCCGGATGCGGTAGGAGAGGAAGCCTCCGAGCACGCTCCCGACTGCCGCTGAGCCGGAGATGAAGCCCCACGCGGGTGCGCCGCCGAGGTGCTTGATCGCGACGAACGATCCCACGACGATGTAGACGCCGACCCCGATGTTGCCGACGGCATAGCCGAGGAAGCCGGCCGTGAGCCAGCGGAGGCGCAGTACCTCGCGCCAGCCGTCGCCCAGGTCACGCCAGAAGCGCTGCGCCACGGGCCGTACGTGTTCCTCGACGCTCATCGCTGCGACGAAGAGCCCGCTGGCGAGGAAGCTCGCGGCGTCGATGGCGAAGACCCAGCCGGGGCCGGCCGCGGCGACGATCGCCCCCGAAACCGCGGGACCGAAGATGTTCGACGCGCTCCGCGAGAGCGAGACGAGCGCGTTCGCCTGCTGCAGGCGCTCGGCGCTGACGGTCTGCGGGATGAGCGCCGTCGAGGCCGGGTTGAACAGGCCCCCCGACGCTCCCGCGATCCCCTGTAGCACGGCGAGCTCCCAGACGTGCGCGGCGCCCTGGAAGAGGAGGACGGCGGTCGCGCTCTGGGTGGCGAGCCGGACGAGATCCGTGGTGATCATCACCGCCCGTCGCGGCAGGCGATCGGCCCAGACGCCGCCGGCGAGCGAGACCGCCGACCCTCCGAACAGGTTGCAGGCGAGCACCACGCCGACTGCCGTAGGGCTGCCGTGCAGGTCGTGGAGGACGGTCCAGATGATCGCGACGGGAATGAGCGAGCTCCCGATCGCCGAGCCGGTACGCCCGAGCCAGAGCAGCCTGAACGGGCGCTCTTTCAGCGGTCCGAAGCGACCGACCCCACGCACGGCTTCGAAGCGTACGTCTTGAGTCGTGCCATTACCATCGGAGTCCGCGGAACCCTCCGGTTCCGCCTTTCGTCATGGACCGTCCGGTACTCCACGCCTTCGTCACCGAGCTCGTCGAGGACGAGCGACTCGCCGAATTCGCGGACGCGCTGCCGACTCGTGCGCGCGTGTCGGAATCCGCGCTCCCGCTGCTGCTCGCCGCGCTGCACGAGCGCCTCGGCCGGGGCCTCGTCGTGCTCCTGCCGGAGGACGCTGACGCGCGCGACGCCGCCGATGCGGCAGCGTGGTTCCTCGGCGACGAGGTAGTCGGCCTGCTCCCGAGTCGCGGCGTGACGTGGGAGTCCGGGCTTGCGCCGCCGCCGCATCTCGTGGGCGAGCGCGCGAGAGCGCTCCACGTGCTCTCGCGCGGTGGGCTCGTCTGCGCGTCGGCCCGGGCGCCCGCCGAGGGTCTCCCCCCGCCGGACGCGCGGCCCGAGCCCGTCGAGCTGCGCGCGGGCCTCGAGCTGGGCGTCGACGGCCTGTCCGAGTCGCTCGCGCTCGCGGGCTACGAGCGGGTGGAGCGCGTGGACGACCGTGGCCAGCTCGCGGTGCGCGGCGGCATCGTCGACGTCTTTCCCACCACCGGCCGCGAGCCGCTGCGGGTCGAATTCTTCGGCGACGAGATCGAATCCGTCCGCGCTTTCTCGCCCTTCACGCAGCGCGCCCTTCACCCCGTGACCGAGGCGACGCTGTACCCGGCGGCGGAGCGTCGCCTGGATCTGGCCGAGCCGGGGCTCGTGGACGACGAAGAGGGCGAGGCGACCGTCGAGGTCCCGCAGGACCTCGTTTTTCCGCTCTCAGACCCGCCGGACCTCGTCTTCCAGCCGGACGACGTGCGGCGCGTCTGGGAGGAGGACGCCGTGCACGATGCGCCGTCGCTACACGGCTCGTCGGAGCTCGATCCGTTCCCGCAGGCGCAGCCGTTCGCGTTCGAGGCGCAGCGGCCCGCGGTCGCCGCCCGTGGGCTCGCCGAGGCCGAGAACGAGCTCGCGGCGCTGCTTCGCTCGGGCCAGCGCGTCGTCGTCGCCTTCCCGCATCGCGGCGAGGCGCTGCGCACTCAGAACCTCCTGCGCCGGGTCGAGGCGCGGGTGCTCGAGCCCGGGGAGGACCTGCCGGAGGAGCCGGAGCTGCTCTTCGCCGTGGCACCGGCCCGTCGCGGTTTCGTCTGGCGCGAGCTGGGTCTCGTCCTCCTGCCCGACCACCAGGTCTTTCGCCGACGCGTCCCCCGCGAGCGGCGGCTCGGCGGTCGCGCGCTGCAGTCATTCGCCGACCTGCGCACCGGCGACTACGTCGTGCACGAGGATCACGGCGTCGGCAGGCTGCTCGGCTTCGAGACGAACACGGTCGCCGGTATCACGCGCGACTACCTGCTGCTCGCCTTCCGCGGCGAGGACCGGCTCTACGTCCCGCACGAGCAGCTCGGCAAGGTCTCGCGCTACGTCGGCGCCGACGGCTCGGTTCCGGCGCTCTCGAAGCTCGGCGGCAAGGCGTGGCAGACGCTCAAGTCGCGGGCCCGGGAGTCCGTCCGCGACCTGGCGGGCGACCTGATCGAGCTCTACGCGCAGCGGCAGACACGCGAGGGAGTCGCGTTCGACCTCTCGAACGAGTGGCTCCCGCAGCTCGAGGCGAGCTTCCCCTACCGCGAGACGCCCGATCAGGAAGCCGCCATCGAGGCCGTGAAGGAAGACCTCGAGGCGCCGCGGCCGATGGACCGTCTCGTCTGCGGCGACGTCGGCTTCGGCAAGACCGAGGTCGCGGTGCGGGCGGCGTTCGGGGTCGCCGTGAACGGACGGCAGGTACTGCTCCTCGCTCCGACCACGATCCTCGCCGAGCAGCACTTCAACACGTTCCGGGAGCGCTTCCGGGACTTCCCCGTGCGTGTCGAGATGGTCTCGCGCTTCGTTCCGCCGAAGCAGACGAAGCAGATCCTCGCCGACTTCAGCGCAGGCAAGGTCGACGTCCTCGTGGGGACGCACCGGATCCTCAGCCGCGACGTGATCCCGAAGGAGCTCGGGCTCGTGATCCTCGACGAGGAGCAGCGGTTCGGCGTCGCGCAGAAGGAGCTGCTCAAGTCGCTGCGGCTCGAGGTCGACGTGCTCACGCTCAGCGCGACGCCCATCCCGCGCACCCTCCACCTCTCACTCGCCGGCATGCGCGACATCTCGATCATCGAGACGCCGCCGGAAGGGCGCCGTCCGATCCGGACGACCGTGGGCGAGTACGACGAGGAGCTCGTGAAGCTCGCGCTCGAGCGAGAGGCCGAACGAGAGGGCCAGGCCTTCTTCCTCCACAACAGGGTGGAGACGATCGAGGAGCGGGCGGCGCAGCTGCAGCAGCTCTGCCCGGGGCTCCGCTTTCTCGTCGCGCACGGCCAGATGCGCGAGAAGGAGCTCGAGGAGCGGATGCACTCCTTCCTGCGGGGCGATGCGGACGTGCTCGTCTCGACGACGATCATCGAGTCGGGGATCGACATCCCGCAGGCGAACACGCTCGTCGTCGAGCGCGCCGACACGCTCGGCCTGGCGCAGCTCTACCAGATCCGCGGCCGCGTCGGCCGCTCCGACGCTACCGCGTTCGCGTACCTCTTCTATCCGGACGCGCGGGAGCTGACCCCCGAGGCGCGGGCTCGGTTGGCGACGCTGGCCGACCACACCGAGCTCGGCGCGGGCTTCGCGATCGCGATGCGCGACCTCGAGATCCGCGGGGCGGGCGAGCTGCTCGGCGCCGAGCAGTCGGGCCACGTCGCAGCAGTCGGCTTCGAGCTCTACGTCGAGCTCCTCAACGAGGCGGTCGCCGAGCTACAGGGCTCCAAGCGGATCGCCGCGAGGCCGGTGCGCGTGGACGCGCGCATCGATGCCTACGTCCCCACCGCGTACGTCGACTCGGAGGCGCTGCGCATCGACGTCCATCGCCGGCTCGCGCTCGCGGAGACCGAGGACGAGCTACGCGAGCTGCAGGCGGCGCTCGAGGACCGGTACGGCCCGCTGCCGGAGCCCGTCGAGAATCTCTTCCGGATCCAGGAGGCGAAGATCAAGGTCGCGCTGCTCGGCGCCGACTATCTCGTCTTCCAGGGGGGCAAGGCCACCGTCGGCCGGCTCGTCCTGGGTTCCGGCGAGCTGCGCGAGCTCCGCGACCGGGCGAAAACGGCGGTATACGTCTCAGCTAAGCAGGAGGTAAGCATGCGCGGGCAGGAGCAAATTGCGCACGCGGTCGAGCTGGTCGATGCTATCTTGGACGCGCGCCGGGCGGCCTGAGATCGCTTTCGCCGCGCCGGCATCCCGCGACATCGACCTCACTGGATGGAAATGAAGACTCGCCTGCTGCCCTTCCTGTCCGTATCCGTTGCGCTCGTCGCCGTTCTCGCCGCATGCGGGGGAGGCGGTGGTTCCAGCTCCGTGCCGCCCAACGCAGTCGCCACGGTCGGCTCCGCCACGATCTCGAAGGCGACCTTCAACCAGCTGATGAGCGTCGGCTGCGCGCACTTCAAGGCGCAGGGCCAGCCGTGCCCGAAGCCCGGCACCGTGACGTACGGGCAGCTTCGCGACCAGGCCATCAGCTTCCTCGTGCAGACGAACGAGCTTCAGCAGGAGGCCCAGAAGATGGGCGTCACGGTGACCCAGCAGGAAGTCGACAAGCAGGTCGCGACGATCAAGAAGACCTACTACAAGGGCAACACGAAGGCGTTCAACGAGGCCCTGAAGAAGGACCAGATCACACTCGCCCAGCTCGAGCAGTTCAACATCCGGCCGAACCTCCTCAACTCGAAGCTCGAGGCCAAGGTGACGTCGAGCATCAAGGTGTCGAACTCCGCGGCCATGAAGTACTACGACCAGAACAAGTCGGCCTTCACCCAGCCCGAGACGCGCGAGGTGCGCCACATCCTCGTCAACAGCAAGAGCCTTGCCGACAGGCTCTATCAGCAGCTGAAGCACGACAACGGCTCGAACTTCGCGCAGCTCGCGAAGCGGTACTCGAAGGACACCGCGTCCGCTGCTCACGGCGGCAAGCTCTGCGTGGCGCACAACGGCACGAGCGGTAACTGCCAGCCGACCGTCACCCCGTTCGACAAGGTGGCGTTCTCGCTCAAGACGAACGGGATCTCGGCGCCGGTGAAGAGCCAGTACGGCTGGCACATCATCCAGGCGCTGACCCCCGTCAAGCCAGCACACACACAGACCTTCAACGAGGTCAAGACCCAGATCGAGCAGAACCTGTCTTCGCAGCAGCGGCAGACGGCCTGGCAGAACTGGCTCGCGAAGGTGACGGACGACTTCAAGGGCAAGGTCAGCTACCAGACGGGCTACGCGCCGTCGACCACCACGACGCCGACGGTCTCCACGCCGACGGTCTCGACGACGGGCTGACGTGGAGGGCCTGAAAGAGGCCCTCGTCGAGCTGCAGGATCTGACGGAGCGGCTGCGCCGCGACTGCCCGTGGGATCGAGAGCAGACCGCGGCCACCATCGTTCCGCACACGGTCGAGGAGTCGTACGAGGTCGCCGACGCCGCCCTCGCGGGCGACGACGAGAAGCTGCTCGACGAGCTCGGCGACCTCCTCTTCCAGGTCTACTTCCTCGCGCTCCTGCTCGAGGAGCGCGGCGCGGGGGATCTCGCCCGCGTCGCCCGCGGGGTGCACGAGAAGCTCGTGCGCCGGCATCCGCACGTCTTCGGCGACGTCGAGGCGAAGACCGCCGACCGCGTTCGCTCGAACTGGGAGCGGATCAAGCGTGAGCAGGAGGGTCGCGAAGGCATCTTCCACGACGTCGCCGAGGGGCTCCCCGGGCTCCTCTACGCGCGCAAGACCCAGCAGCGCGCGAAGGCGGTCGGCTTCGAGTATCCCGATCTCGCCGGTGCGCTTTCGGACCTGGCGGACGAGCTGCGCGAGCTCGAGGAGGAGCCGTCGGGCGAGGAGCTGGGGGACGTTCTGTTCGCGGCCGTCAACGTCGCACGCAGGCTCGAGGTGGATCCCGAGCTCGAGCTGCGGCGGGCGACGCAGCGCTTCCGCCGACGGGTCGAGGTGGCCGAGTCGCTCGCCGCCGACGCGGGGGAGAACTGGAGCGAGCTGCCGCTCGACCGGCAGGACGAGTGGTTCGACCGGGCGAAGGAGCGGGTCGAATGAGCCGCATCACGGAGGTTCGCGCGCGCCAGGTGCTCGACTCCCGCGGGAACCCGACCGTCGAGGTCGAGGTCGTCGCCGGGCAGAGCGGGCGGGCGATCGTCCCTTCGGGCGCGTCCACCGGCATCCACGAGGCGGTCGAGCTGCGCGACGGCGGAAGCGGATGGAGCGGCAAGGGCGTCTCGACGGCCGTCGCGAACG
This sequence comes from Gaiellaceae bacterium, assembly GCA_035653435.1. Classification (GTDB taxonomy): domain Bacteria; phylum Actinomycetota; class Thermoleophilia; order Gaiellales; family Gaiellaceae; genus Palsa-739. Next base: position 33,897 of record DASRBY010000032.1, on the reverse strand, counting down.
TCAACGGTGAGATCGCGGACGCGGTCCGCGGGCTCGACGTGGCGAACCAGGAGAACCTCGACCGCGTGCTGATCGAGCTCGACGGGACGCCGAACAAGGGCCGCCTCGGTGCGAACGCCGTCCTCGGGGTCTCGCTGGCCGCGGCGAAGGCAGGGGCCGCCAACGCGGCCGTCTCGCTGTTCAGCTACCTCGGCGGCGAGGAGGCGACGACCCTGCCTGTTCCCATGCTCAACGTGATCAACGGCGGCGCGCACGCGGACAACTCGATCGACCTGCAGGAGTTCATGCTCGTTCCGGCCGGGGCGGACTCGTTCGCAGAGGCGCTGCAGGTGGGCGTCGAGGTCTATCACGCGCTGAAGAAGCTGCTCACGGAACGCGGGCTCACGACGCTCGTCGGCGACGAGGGCGGCTTCGCGCCGAATCTCGAGTCCAGCGAGACCGCGATCGACCTGATCCTCGAGGCGGCGGAGCGCGCCGGTCATCGCGACCGGGTCGCGATCGCCCTCGATCCCGCGACGAGCGAGGTCTTCTCCGACGGCGTCTACCGGTTCGAGGGCCGCGAGCGCTCGAGCGGCGAGATGCCGGGGTTCTGGGCGGAGATCGTCGACCGGTATCCGGTCGTCTCGATCGAGGACGGTGCGGCGGAGGACGACTGGGGCTCCTGGGAGACGTTGACGCGCGAGCTCGGCCAGCGCGTGCAGCTCGTCGGCGACGATCTCTTCGTCACGAATCCCGTTCGCCTGCAGGAGGGAATCGACCGCGGCGTCGCCAACTCGATCCTCGTCAAGGTGAACCAGATCGGCACGCTGACGGAGACGATCGAGGCGGTGCGGCTCGCGCAGGAGAACGGCTACACCGCGGTGATGTCCCACCGGTCGGGCGAGACGGAGGACGCGACCATCGCCGATCTCGCCGTCGCACTCGGCACCGGGCAGATCAAGACCGGCGCGCCGGCGCGCAGCGATCGCGTCGCGAAGTACAACCAGCTCCTGCGCATCGAGGAAGAGCTCGGTGAGAAGGCGGTGTACCCGGGCTGGGGAGCTTTCCCTCGCCTGCGCCGCTAGTACTCTGAGCCGTATGGCGATCGACCGCCGCACGAAGATCGTGGCGACGCTCGGGCCGGCCTCGGACTCGCGCGAGCGCCTGAAGGCGCTGATCGAGGCAGGGGTCGACGCCGTCCGCTTCAACCTCTCGCACGGCACGCACGCCGAGCACTCGCAGCGGGCCTGGCTCGTGCGCGAGATCGCCGCCGAGGTCGGCAGGCCGATCGCGCTCATCGGCGATCTGCAAGGACCCAAGCTCCGCATCGGCGAGCTCGCCGAGCCGGTCGTCCTCCGCACCGGCGACCACGTGAAGGTGTGCGCAGAGGAGGCGGCATCGGACGGCGAGCTCCCCATTGCCCCGGCCGTGATCGGAGACGTGCTCGAGCCCGGCCACGAGGTGCTGATCGACGACGGGCTCGTCCGGCTGCGCGTCGACGACGTCGAGGGCGGCCGCGCGACCTGCGCGGTGGTCGTGGGCGGCCTCGTGAGCTCGCACAAGGGCGTGAACCTTCCCGGCGTGCCGGTGCCGATTCCCTCGCTCACGCGCAAGGACGTCGCAGATCTCGAATGGGCGGTCGAGACCGGCGTGGACTTCGTTGCGCTCTCCTTCATCCGCTCGCCCGCGGACGTCCGCGACCTGCGAGCACTCCTGGAGCAGGCCGGCTCGCACGCGCACGTAATCGCGAAGATCGAGAAGTCGGAGGCGATCGACGTCCTCGACGACGTCCTGGCCGAGACGGACGCCGTGATGGTCGCGCGCGGCGATCTCGGCGTCGAGATCGGGCCCGCGCTCGTGCCGCTCGTCCAGAAGCGGATCATCCACAAGTCCCTCGAGCGCGGGAAGCCCGTGATCACGGCGACCCAGATGCTCGAGACGATGGTGCACTCGCCCGAGCCGACGCGGGCCGAGGCGAGCGACGTCGCGAACGCCATCCTCGACGGCACCTCCGCCGTGATGCTCTCCGGCGAGACGGCCGTCGGTGAGTATCCGGTCGAGGCGGTCGCCTACATGGACAGGATCGCGCGCGCGGTCGAGCCGAGCCTCGACTACCGGCACGAGCTCCCGGAAGCGCACGAGAACCCCACGATCGGCCAGGCGATGTCGAACGCCGCGTGCGATCTCGCCGAGGCGCTCCACGCGAGGGCGATCCTCGTGCCGACCTTCACGGGCCGGACGGCGAACGCCGTGGCGCGCCTGCGGCCGCGCCGGCCGGTCGTGGCGCTCACGCACGTCGACTGGGCGATGCGCCAGCTTGCCCTCGAGTGGGGAGTGACGCCGCTGCTGATCTCCGAGACCGGCGACGTGGAGGAGCTCTGGCGCCTCGCTGTCGAGGCGGCGCGGGACGCAGGCATCGTCGAGACCGGCGACAGCGTGGTGATCACCGCGGGCACGGCGGTCAACATCCCCGGTACGACGAACGTGATCAAGGTGGACGTCGTCCAGTAAGCGCAGGACCGGCGGGCCGGCCGCAGAACTCGGACCGGATGGCCACGAGGAAGAAGCGCCGCCGCCGCCCCGGAGGACGTATCGCCCGCAGATGGCTGGCTGTCGGCGCGCTTCTGCTCGTCGGGCTCCTCTACTACCGGCCGCTGCACGACTACTTCGATGCTCGCGCGCAGCGCGCGGTCCAGGGGGAGGCGGTGCGGAAGCTGCAGAAGCAGCAGGCGGCGCTCGAACGGCGGCTCGCCCACGCGTCGTCGCTGGCTGCGCTCGCGGCGGAGGCGCGATCGCTCGGCTACATCCGGCCGGGCGAGCACCTCTTCATCGTCAAGGACATTCCGCAGTGGCGGCGCAGGCAGCATGGAGGGCGTCATGCTGCCTCCGGTGGTCACTGACGCCGACCGAGAGCTCGTAGCGCGTCAGCTGGGACGCGAGCCGCGCACGCTCCGGCGAGTCGCGGTCCGCTGCCCCTTCGGCGCTCCGGCCGTCACCGAGCAGAGCCCCTACGGGGTGGACGGCGAGCCGTTCCCCACCACGTACTACCTCACCTGCCGGCATCTCGTCGCCGCCGTCTCGCGGCTCGAGGCCGCCGGAGGGGTCGAGCGCTGGAGCGAAGCCGCCCGCGTCGAGCCCGGGCTCACCGCAAGCCTCGCGGCCGGCGACGACGAGCAGCGGCGCGTGCGGCGTGAGCTCGCCGGCGACGCGACCGGCAGCGACGACGGCGCCTCCATCGACTACGGCATCGGCGGCTCGCGGCGGGGCGGCAGCCTCAAGTGCCTCCATGCGCACGTCGCCTTCGCGCTAGCGCGCCCGGGCTACGAGCTGGGCGAGCGGATCCTGGCCGAGGTCGAGCCGCGGTGGCCGGAACGGTGCTGCTCGCAATGAGTCAGACCGAGGTCGCTCGCCAGGAGTGGGAGGAGGGGAGCCGCCGTCTCGAAGGCTTCCGCGACGACGGGCGCCGATATCGCCAGCTGCTCGAGCTGCTCGACCTCGTCGTCGACGAGCTCCGCAAGCGGATCGGGCAGACGTACACGCTCGGCCAGCTCGTCGCGGCGTACGGGGAGTCCGAGCGCTGGGCGCGCGAGCTGCTCGAGGAGCGTGCGCCGTTCCCGGGCTGGCCGCGCGACCTGACCGTTGTCCTCGCGGCAGCGTTCGACGCGTACCAGCGCGGGGCTATCGATTACGAACCATGAGTATGTGTGCGTAAACGCACATCCAGGTGTAATAAGTGTGAGTTTTGGTCAAATTCACGCTCATGGCCTACCGGGACGACAATGCGCGCCGCGAGCCCGAGTGGCTGACCCTCGGGCAGGCCGCACGCTTCCTCGGTGTCGCCCAGAGCACGATCCGCAAGTGGTCGGACCAGGGCCGCGTCTCCGCCTTCTACACGCCGGGCGGTCACCGGCGCTTTCGGCGCGGAGACCTCGAGTCGTTCCTTGCGCGCTCGGGGCCGGGGCGCCAGCAGTCGGGCCCGACGGTCCTGCTCGTCGACGACGACGAGCGGATGCGCGACCTCGTCCGGCTCGAGCTCGAGCGTGAGGGCTACGACGTGCAGGAGGCCGCGAGCGCGGACGAGGGCCTCGCCTCGATCGAGAACCGGAAGCCGGAGCTCGTCCTCCTCGACGTGATGATGCCCCACGTCGACGGTTGGGAGATGCTGCGCCGGATCCAGGAACGCCACGGGGCGGGCGCGATCCCCGTGCTGATGTTCAGCGGCCAGGTCGACGAGGCGGGCAGGCGGCAGGCCGCCTCGAGCGGAGCGCGGGGGTTCGTCGGCAAGGGGTTCGACCTCGACGAGCTCGTCGAGCAGGCCAAGGCGATCGTCCCGGTCTAGCTCTAGGGCAAGTCTTCAGCGGTTCGCAAGAGGCCTGCGCCGAGCAGGCCGAGCGCGGCGAGCAGGCTGAGATAGAGCCCGATCCCGCGGGCCGTCGAGACGAAGTACGTGTCCGGGACGGAGATCAGCCGCACGAGGACGAAGATCACGGCGAGGGCTCCGAGCGCGATGAGCGGCAGGCGGTCGGGGACGGCCGCCGGCAGCATGATCCCGGCCTCCCGCGAGGCTTCGAGGATCAGCGTGGCGAGCCCGACGAAGAAGACGAGCTTGCCCAAAGCTCCGGTATGCCAGCCGGTAACCGAGAGCGTCAAGCCGTTCGGCAGCGTCCCCGCGTACCAGTCGGTGAACGCGGAGATGCTGAGGACCAGGCCGGAGACCCATGCGAGCCGCACCCCCCAGCTTCCTGCGAGCGGCGTCGCGCGCTCCGGCCGCGACGGTCTCCGCTCGGGCCGCATCCGGAATGGGCGCGCTGGCTCGGGCGTTTGCACAGGAGCAGTATGGGCACAAAATCGCACCGGCGTGCACGGGGCACGCCTTCTCCGAGGACGAAGAGGCGGTGCAGAACGTAGGGGTGCAGGCCGAGAAGTCCACCGACGTGCCGAGCGCGCCGGCCGTGGTTCCCTCCGACGATCTGGTCTTCGACGACTCGGGCTTCGTGGACTTCGCGGTAGCGGGCACCCAGGTCTCGGGCGAGTTCCGCTGCACGGACTGCGGCTACGGGGCGGTCGTCCAGCGCGCGCTGCCGCAGTGCCCGATGTGCGGCGGCACCGTGTGGGAGAGGCTGGGCCCCCTCGTGCCACGGCTCGCTGACTGAGGGTCCCGCGGCTTCAACCGACGTCGTCCTGCCGGAATACTTCCGGCTGTGACCGGTCTCGTGGACCTCGAGTCGAGAGACGTGCGCGTGGGCGCCTCCTCGCTCGCCGCGCTCGTGCGCGCCGTCACCGCTGCGGCCGGCGCGACCAACGCTCCCGACGCGTTGCGGGCGCTGGCCGAAGCGGCGCAGGCGGTGTCGGGCGCCCAGATCGCGCTCATTCGCGCTCTCGACGACAGCGGCGAGCGGCTCGAGGCGGTGGCGATCGCAGCGCCGCGGACGCTTGCGGCCGAGCTCTACGGGACGGTCCTCCCGGTAGCGGAGCTCCCCGAGGTCCCGGTAGACGATCTCGCTCGAGCGCCGGCTGCGGTGCGCCGGCTTGCCGAGCACACCGGCGCCACGCGGCTGCTCCTCGTGCCGGGGCGTGCGGAAGGCTGCGCGGTCTCGGTCGAGCTGCTCCGTGCAGGCGACGCGTTCGGCGCCGAGCAGCGAATCGCCGCCGAGCTGTGCGCGGCGCAGGCCGTTCTCCTCCTCCGCGCCTTCGGCGCCGGAGGCGACGCTTCGTCGCTTGCGCGCCCCGCGCTCGAGCTCGCCGGCGAGGCCCTCGCGGTGGCACTGGAGGAGGATGCCGCGGTGGAGGTCGTTCGCCTGGCCGCCGGCGTCGCCGGCGCGTCGGCGGCGGTCCTGTGGGAGAGCCGGGAGGACGGGTTCGGCGTCGCCGCCTCGTGGGGGCTCGACGCGGCCGCCGGTCTCGCGGCGGGGCGCGAGCTCGCGGAGCGCGCCCTCACCGAGCCAGGACCCGTTCATTCGCAGGCAACCGGGCTGCCGCAGGGATGCGAGCGCTCGACGGCGCTCGCGCTCGGGAGGCCTCCGCTCGGCGTGCTGCAGCTCTTTCACGCCGAGGACGACGAGCCCGACGCCGCCCAGCTGGCACGGCTGGCGACCTTCGGCGTTCGTGCTGCCCATGCGCTCCGAACCGGTGAGCGGGCACGACTCCTCGCGCTCGAGCTGCGGCGAACGCAGGCCTTGCTCGAGGTGATCGTGCAGGCGACGGCCGAGCTGTCCGTCTCGCACACGCTCGAGACTGCAGTCGAGCGCGTCGCCGAGCTCCTCGGAGTCGACCGGGTCGCCGTCTATCTGCGCGGGGGAGCGGAGGGCGAGCTCGAGGAAGCGGCGAGCCGCGGTCTCGCAGGTCCGCACGAACGGGTCGCAGACAGGCTGCTCGACGTCGCGCTCGGTCCCGCTCGTGAGCGGGCCGTGCTCGAGGTTGCGGACCTCGTGCGAGATCCGCGGCTCGCCGTGGCGGAGCCGGCCGCTCGCGAGACCGGGATCGTGTCGGCGCTCGCCGTCCCGCTCATGGCCCGCGGCGAGGTCGTCGGCCTGCTGGCCGCCTACCCGGAGGGACCGCCGGCAGCGGGTGAGCACGAGACGGCGCTGCTCGCCGCGCTCGCCGGGCAGCTGGCCGTCGCGGTTCAGAACGCACAGCTCCACGAGCAGGCGACGCGCCTCGGGGAGGAGCGGGAGGCGGCTCTCGCCGCCGAGCGGGCCGCGGCGCGGCAGATCCGCGCGCTCTACGAGGTCTCGCGCTCCTTCGCGCAGAGCCTCCGGCTCGACGAGACCCTCGACGCGCTCGCGCGCACCGTCGTCGAGGTGCTGGATCTCGACGCCGCGGTCGTGCGGATGCCCGACGAGCGCCGGGAGCAGCTCCTGCCGCGCGCCATACACATCCGAGACGCACCGTTTGCGGCGCCGGTGCGCACGATCCTGGGCCAGTCCGTGCCGTTCGGCCAGCGGAACGTGCAACGGCTCTTCCGCGACCGGCGCACGTTTCGGCTGGGCCCCGGCCGCCCGCGCGGAGAGCAGTTCCTGCCGGCCCTCGTCCCGTTCCTCGAGAAGGGCTGGACGGCGGCCGTCGTCCCCGTCGCTCTCCCGACCGAGGTCGTCGCCTCGCTCGGGATCTTCTCCTTCCGGCCCGGTAACCCGCTCTCGCAGGAGACGGTCGAGGCGGCCACCGGTCTCGCGGCCCAGGCCGCGCTCGCGATCGACAACGCTCGCCTCTACCAGCAGCAGAAGCAGTTCGCCGACACGATGCAGCGGTCGCTGCTGCCGCGCTCTCGGCCGTCGATCGAGGGGCTCGAGGTGGGCGAGGTGTACGAGCCCTCGGCGCGGGTGGATGTCGGAGGCGACGTCTACGACTTCCTGGCGCTCGACGACGGGCGGCTCGCCGTCGTGCTGGGGGACGTGACGGGGCACGGCGTCGACGCGACCGCGGACATGGCGATGGCGAAGTTCGTCTTCCGCTCGCTGGCGCGGGAGCACCCGGAGCCCGCCGACTTCCTCGCCTCCGCGAACGAGGTGATCTGCAGCGAGATCGATCCCGGCAAGTTCATCAGCATGAGCTACGTCGTGGTCGACGGCGTTCGCGGGAGAGTGGCGGGCGCGAGCGCGGGGCATCCCGCCCCGCGCATCGTCCTGCCCGACGGATCGACGAAGCCGCTCGAGGCACATGGTCTCGTGCTCGGGATCGACGGCGACCAGGAATACGCGGAGTCGCGCGCGGATCTGCCGCCCGGCGCGTCGCTCGTCCTCTACACCGACGGCGTCGTGGAGGCGCGACGCGACGGCGAGCTCTACGGGGACGACCGGCTCGACGCGCTGCTCGCGGAGCGAAGGGAGCTGCCGGCGCGCGCACTTGCCGCCGCCGTCGCGGAGGACGCGCGCGAGTTCGCCGGCGGCGACCTTTCCGACGACCTCGCCGTCGTCGTCATCCGCCGGACGTGAGCGCTCCCTGAACGGAGGCTTTCGGCCCGAAAGCTAGAATCGAGGCGTTCCGTGGCCAAGCGCGCCGGCTTCATCCTCTGCCTCGTCGTCTGCGCCCTCGGCGTAGCAGTCGGCGGCGCGCGGGCGGATACGACTCCGGTGCCGGTGATCGCCACCGGCGTCCAGGTCGGAGTCGTCGACGTCGGCGGGATGAACGCCGTCCAGGCGAGGGCGGCCGTGCAGCAGGCGTACTTCGCGCCCGTCGTCCTCCACGTCGGGCACCGAGGCGTCTCCGTCTCGCCGCACCACTTCCACACGACGCTTCCTCTCGAGCCGGCGATTCAGGCAGCGCTCGCCGCTCCCGCGGACACGATCGTTCCGCTCAAGCCGACCCTCGACGCGAAGCTCGTGGCCAAGTGGGTGCAGAGCCTGGCCGCGCAGACGTATCGCGCGCCCGTCGCCGGCACGGTGCTGCTGCGCCACAGCCGCCCCTTCTTCACGCACGCTCACCCGGGCCGGGCGCTCCGGGCGTTCCCGACCCGCATGCTGATCCGCGACGCCATCCTGGCCGGCACGCGCTCGGTGATCGCCGTCCCGCTGCGCGTGCTCAAGGCGTCGGCCGCCAAGGCAGAGCCGATCATCGTCATCCACCGCGGCTCGAACCGGCTCTACCTCTACGACGGGGTGCGGCTCGTGCGGGTGTTCCCGGTGGCCACCGGCCAGGCGATCTACCCGACGCCCCTGGGCCGCTTCCAGATCGTCGTCATGTGGAAGAACCCGTGGTGGTATCCACCGACCCAGGACGCCTGGGCGCGCGGTCTCAAGCCCGTCCCGCCCGGGCCCGGCAACCCACTGGGCACGCGGTGGATGGGGCTGAGCGCGCCGGGCGTGGGCATCCACGGCACCGACGAGCCGTGGTCGATCGGCCACTCGGAGTCGCACGGGTGCATCCGGATGCAGGTGCTCGCCGCCGAGTGGTTGTTCAACCACGTGCGGATCGGGACGCCGGTGTTCATCATCTCGTCCTAGCGGCGCCGGTGGCGGGGCCAATCAAGCTCGGTACGCAGGCGCTCGCCGTGGCGGGAGTGGGGGTGCTCGCGAGCTTGCTCGTCTGGAAGCTGACGCATCCCACGCCGCCGCCGAGAGTCGGCGCGCGCGCACCCGCCTTCTCGCTCCCCCGTCTCGAGGGCAAGGGCAGCCTCTCGCTTGCATCGTTCCGCGGCAAGACGGTCGTGCTCAACTTCTTCGCGTCGTGGTGTGCCCCGTGCAAGCGGGAAGCGCCCGACCTCGAGTCCCTGTGGCGGCAGTACCGCGCCGACGGCGTCGTCGTCCTCGGAGTCGACAGCGGAGATGCGCGCGGCGACGCCCGGCGCTTTCTCGCAGCGCACGGAGTCACGTACCCGATCGTCTTCGATCCGGGGGAGAGGCTCGCCCAGGGGCCCTACGCCCTGCCCGGCCTGCCGGTGACCTACGTGATCGATCCGGCGGGGCGAATCGTCGGCACCCCGGTGCTCGGGCCGGTCAGCGACAAGGCCTACAGCGGGCAGTTCGTGCGTGAGCTGAAGGCGGCGCGGCAGGCATGACGAGGCGCCTGAAAGCGACCGTGCAGCTGGTCGCCATCGGCTGCGTAGCGGGTTTGCTCGCGCTCCTCGTCTGGCAGCTCGGGCACCAGCAGCACGCGCCGCCCGTCGGCGCCATGGCTCCCGCTTTCACCCTGCACAGGCTCGACGGCCCCGGCAAGGTCTCGCTCGCCTCCTACCGGGGAAAGCCGATCGTGCTGAACTTCTGGGCATCGTGGTGCGAACCCTGCAAGAGCGAAGCGAAGGTGCTCGAGCGCGACTGGACGACCTATCGCGGCCGCGGCATCGTCTTCCTCGGCGTCGACTACCACGACCTCAGCTCCGACGCGCGGCGCTTCGTGCGGGCGCACGCGCTGACGTTCACCATGCTCGAGGACGGCTCGGGGAGGGTGACCGGCAGCTACGGGATCTCGCAGGTCCCGGAGACGTACGTCCTCAACCGGCAAGGCCGGGTCGTCGCGCACCTCGCTGGCCCGATCACCGATCCCCAGTTCGCCGGCGAGTTCCGGAGCGCGCTTGCGAGGGCCGTCGCGTGAAGCTGATCGTGCGGTTCGCGGCGGTGGTGGGGGTCGCCCTCGTCTTCGCGGCGCCGGCCGCGGCCTGCGCTCATCCGCGCACGTCGCTCGCGTTTCTCGAGGGCCAGGTCATGTGCCCAACCTGCCACACGACGCTCGACCAGTCCGACTCGCAGGCCGCGCGGCAGATCGAGGGGTTCATCTCGCAGAAGATCGCCGCTTGCTGGACGGCGCAGCGGATCGAATCGGCCCTCGTCGCCAACTACGGCCAGGGAATCCTCGCGGCGCCCTCGCACAAGGGCTTCGACCTGCTCGCGTGGTGGCTGCCGATCGCGGGCGTCCTGGGAGGCGCGCTCGCGCTCGCCTTCGCCGTCTGGCGCTGGAGCCGGCGCGGCGAGCCCGGGGAGCCGGAGGCGCCCGCCGGGTCCGGGCTCGACGAGGAGACCGAGCGCCGCCTCGACGACGTGTTGGCACGCTTCGAGTGATGGGCGGGCGGCTCGGCATCTCATTTGCCGCGGGATTCGTCTCGGTGGTGTTGCCGTGCGTGCTGCCGCTCGTCCCGGGCTACCTGGCAGCGCTCTCGAGTGTCGAGGCCGGCCGGCTGGGCGAGCGGGGCACGGCGCGGCGGGTCGTCGTCTCGAGCCTGCCGTTCATCCTGGGCTTCACCGTCGTCTTCGTTGTGCTCGGAGCCGGTGCGGCCGCGATCGGAAGCGTTCTCTCGGGAACCGCCCGCACCCAGGTCGCCGGCTTCATCCTCGTCGTGCTCGGCCTGGCGTTCGTCGGCCTGCTGCCCGTGCCTGAGCGCGTCATGGCGCCCGGCCTGCTGACGGGGGCGCGGCGGCGGGGATCGGGCGCGCTCCTCGGCGGCGCGTTCGCGGTCTGCGCCGCGCCGTGCATCGGCAGTGTGCTCGGTGCCGTGCTCGTCCTCGCGAGCACGAGCGGAACGGTGCTGAAGGGAACCGTCCTGCTCGCGGCGTACGCCCTCGGGCTGGGAGCGGCGTTCCTCGCCGCCGGTCTCGCCTTCGCCCGCGCGATGGGAGCCTTTCGCTGGCTCCGCGACCGGTACACGCTGATCCAGGTGGCGAGTGGAATCGTGCTCGTCGCGCTCGGCCTTCTGCTCTTCTTCCACCGCGAGTGGTGGCTCCAGGTCGCGGTCAACCGCGCTCTGATCGATCTCGGCCTCACGAAGCCGTAGTGAGCTGCGGCGGGACGAGGTCGAGCGAGCCGTCGGCGACGCGGGCCTGCGCCGCCTCCAGCTGCGCCAGCACTCCCGCGACATCGACACCGCGATGAGCCGGAGCGAAGGGTGTGAGCCGGCGCACCGCCTTCTCCAGCTGTCGCCCGGTCGCGACGGGACGGCCGCGGCCGGCCTGGTACCACGCGACGGCGACGTGGACGAGCCCCTGGAAGAAGTCCCGCTCCTCTGCGGCCGCCGCGCGCCACGCTTCCTCGAGCTCCTCGTGCGCCTCGAAGTACCGGCCGTCGTGAATCGCCGCCAGTCCGCGCTTGAATGCCGCCTCCACCACGTTCTAACCTTCCCGGGTGGCGACGATCCTGCTGTGTGGGGTCGATCTCTTCATGCGGGGGAAGCTCGAGGCGCTCCTGCCCGGCCATCGTCTCATCACGGTCGACCACACGGAGGATCCGGAGCTCGTTCTCGCGGACGTCTCCCGCGTCGATCCGGAGGAGGTCGCGGACGCGTATCCGGACATCCCGATCGTCGGCTTCACCAATCACACCGACACGTCCGGCCTCCGCGCGGCGCACGGCGCCGGCTTCGACCAGGTGCTCGCGAAGTCCGCGCTCGGGGAGCGCCTCGGGGAGCTCGTGACGGAGCTGGTCGGACCGGCGCAAGCCTGACGGTTGGCGGCGCGTCCGCCCGGAGCCGCTATCTACAGTAGGGCGCTGTGACGTACATCATCGCCGAGCCCTGTATCGACATCAAAGACCTCTCCTGCGTCGACGTCTGCCCGGTCGACTGCATCCATCAGGCCGATCGGATCCTCGTCATCGATCCCGAGGAGTGCATCGACTGCGGCGCCTGCGAGCCCGAGTGCCCGGTGGAGGCGATCTTCCCCGAGGACGCCCTGCCGGACAAGTGGAACGCGTTCGTGGAGATCAACTACGCCTACGGCAAGGGGATGGACGTCGTCAACCAGCTCACGCAGAAGTACGCGGACGAGAACGACGTCCACAACGAGCCGATCGACTAACCGCCGCGCGCGGGGGAAAGAGCGCTCGTCATGAACCCGAAAACGCTCGACCATGTCGCCTTCTGGCTCGCCGACCGAGACGCGGTGGCCGACTTCGCCGTCGCGCATCTCGGCATGCATGTGATCGATCGCACCGACGCGTTCACCCTGGTCGGCGCCGACGCACGGCGCGGGAAGCTGACGCTCTTCGCGGCCGAGGGCCCGCGAGACCGTGGGGCGCTCGAGCATGTCGCTCTCCGTGTGACCGACCTCCAGCGGGCGCTCGGCGAGCTGCCGGACGGCCTCGAGATCGAGCGCCGGCGGGAGGGCGAGGCGTACCTCGAGCTGGGCGAAGGTCTCGCCCTCGGCCTCGTCGAAGCCGACACCGACCTCGACTACGACCTCGACCACGTCGCGCTGCGCTCGGCCGATCCGCAGGCGACGGCGGCCGAGTACGGCTCCCTGGGCTTCGGCGCGGCCGCGCCCGGCCCCTCCGGTTGCCCGCGGGTCGAAGTCGGGGGAGCGTGGATCGAGTTCCAGCCCGGCGAGCCGGGAGCGCCGGAACAGCCCCTGCTCAACCACCTCGCCGTCCTCGTCGATTCGGCCGAGGACCACATCGCCGCCGCGCGCGACCTCGGCGTCGAGATCGACAACGTCGTCGATGCCGCGAACACCCTGGCCGTCTTCGTCTGGGGGCCGGAGCGCGTGCGGATCGAGTACGTCGAGCACAAGCCGACGTTCTCGCTGACCTGACTTGCGCGTCACGGTCGCCGGCGCGGGGATGGCGGGCCTCGTCGCCGCGGCGCGCCTCCGCGAGCTAGGGCACGAGCCCCGGGTGCTTGAGAAGGGAACGCGGGTCGGCGGCTCGATGCTCCTGTCTTCCTGCGTCGTCTGGCGACATCTCGAGTGGGAGCGGTTCCGCGCGGAATGCCCGGGCGGCGACGAGCAGCTCCAGCGGCTGATCTGGGAACGGCTCGACGACGGGCTCGGCTGGCTCGAGTCGCTCGGGGCGGAGGCCGTGTGGCACGACACCGAGAACCCGCTCACGACCGGCCGTCGGTATGACCCGGGAGCGCTCACCGCCCTGTTCGCGGCGAAGGCGGGCGAGGTCGCGCTCGAGACGCCGTTGCCGGGCGACGCCGAGCCGCCGTTACTGCTCGCGACCGGCGGCTTCCCGGGCCGCCTCGCGCGCGAGCGCCGCCTGCTCCTACGCTCGAACCCCTGGAGCGAGGGAGACGGCCTCGACCTTGCGGTCGCCCGCGGCGCGTCGACGACGGCGGGCATGGACGAGTTCTACGGCCGCGTCATGCCGGCTCCGCCGGCCCGCATCCGCGAGGAGTACTTCGTCCCGCTCGCACAGCTCTACGGCCGGGAGGCGCGGGTCTTCTCCGACGACTGGGAAGAGATCACGCCGCCGCACGTCGCGTGGCACGAGAACGACCTCGCCCAGCTCATCGGCCCGCGGGCGTGGTACGTCGTGCGCGAGACGAACGAGCGCATCGAAGCTGCGCGCGCCGCGGGCGGCACTGTCGTCGAGCAGGAGAACGGGCTAGCGGTGCACGTCGCGGCCGCCGTGACCCACACGATCGGGGGGCTCCTGGTGGACACCGAGGCACGGGTGACCGGTACCGACGGCCTCTGGGCTGCGGGCGTGGACGCGGGCGGCGTCGCGACGGGTGGCTACTCGAGCGGCCTCGCGCAGGCGCTCGTGCTCGGTCTCGCGGCAGCGGAGTCGATCGCCGGGACCGCCTAGCCCCCGAGGTAGGCGCACATCCGGCGATCGCCGGGCAGAGGCGACGGGCCGAGCTTCGTCACCCGCAGCTGCTTCCCCTCGACCTCGACCTGCGTGCCGACCGACGGCGGATCGCCCTCCTGCTCGACGAGCTCGTAGCCCGAGGGCTTCCACACGAAGAGAAGATGCTGCTGCTGCCGCTGCTGCTGCTGCTGCTCCTGTTCCTGCTGCACGCCGTCGCCGTCCACCGGCGGAAGGTTAGTCGTCGCCGGTGGCCTGGCCGCGCAGCTCGAGGTTCATCGTCGTCCCGCCGACCTCGTGATCGAGCGTCAGCGTCGCGCCGAGGGTGCGCGCCCGCTCGCCCAGCACCTCGAGTGCCCGCCGGCGGCGCTCGGTCGGCGCGTCGTCCCTGATCACGAGCCGCAGGGTCCCCGGCACCTCCGCGGTGGCGGCGACCTCGAATCGCGAGGGCGGGCCGCGCCGGATGGCCTCCTCGAGCGCCTCGCGGACGATCTGGTACAGCGCAGCCTGCGTCCGCTCGCCAAGCGCGTCGATCAGCGCGACGTCGAGGGAGACTTCGATCCGGTGCTCGCGACCGCGCGACTGGGCGAGCGCGTCGACGGCCGCCGTGAAGCCGTGGTCGCGCAGCGCCACCGGCTCGAGGTTGAACGAGAGATCTCGGAGCTCGCCCACCGTCGTTCGCGTCCGGCTGAGCGCCCGATCGAGGATCTCGCGCGCCTGCTCCTCCTCGCCGCGCCGGATCAGATCGAGCGAAGCGTCCAGCATGAGGGCGACGCCGGAGAGCGACTGCACCGGGCCGTCGTGGAGGAAGAGGGCGATACGCCTGCGCTCGTCCTGCTCCGCAGCGAGGACCTGCTCGGCCAGCTCGCGGTCGGCGTCGGCGATGCTCGGGCTCTCGGTCGATGGCTTCACTAGTCGATGATCGCTTCGCTAGTCGATGATCGCTTCGCGAAGGGCGATCGCGACGGCGTGCGTGCGCGTGTCTGCTTCGAGCTTGGCGAGGATGTGCCGCACGTGGCTCTTCACGGTCTCCTGGCTGATGAAGAGCTGCGTTGCGACGTCGGCGTTCGACATCCCGTCGGCGAGGAGCTGGAGGATCTCCCGCTCCCGCGTCGTGAGCATGTCGTCCTTGTCACGGCCGGTCAGGAAGGCCGGCATGAGCGCCGGGTCGACATAGCCCTCGCCGCCCGCCACCTTCTCGATCGCGCGCAGGAGCGTCTCGTGCGGCGCCTCCTTCAGGACGTAGCCCTTGGCGCCCGACTCGAGGCCGCGGCTGAGGAGACTGCGCTCGCTGTAGGCGGTGAAGATGAGCACGGCACTCTCGGGCACCCTGTCCATCAGCTCCTTCGTCGCCTCGAGCCCGTCCATGCCGGGCATGCGGACGTCCATGATCACGACGTTGGGGCGGCGGCGCTCGGCGAGCGCGACCGCGGCCTCGCCGTCAGCCGCCTCGCCGATGACGCGAATGTGCGGAGCTCGGCTCAGCGACAGGCGAAGCCCCTCGCGCACGACCTCGTGGTCGTCGACGATCAGGCACGTGATCTCAGAGGCGGCCAATGGCCGGCAGATCATAGACCGGGGCTCAGCTGTCACATAGCCGCAATTTGCAGCTGTTCGGCCGTTTCGGGCGGCTCGAGGCGGACCCGCCGCCGGTCACGGATGGCGTGGCTGCGCGCGAGCTTGCGCACGCGTTCCCGCACGGGATCGGTCTCGCTGCGCGGCAAGTAGGCCCCGCGGCTGTAGAGCCGCTCGTACCGCGGGAGGAGCTCGGGCCAGTCGTGCTCCAGCGCCGAGAGGAAGTGCTCGCGCGTTCCGGGGCGGAGGTAGAGGAGGTTGGCCCAGATCCCGGTTGCTCCCGCAGCCCTGGCCTCGCGCACGACATCGGCGAGCAGGTCGGGACGGTCGCTCAGCCCCGGCAGGATCGGCGCCATGCCGACCCGCGCGTCGATTCCGGCCTCGACGAGCCGCGAGAGGGCGCGGAGCCGTTGGTGCGGCGGCGACGTCCCCGGCTCGGTCCGGCGCCAGATCTCCCGGTCGAGCGTGGGCACCGAGAAAGTGACGGACACGGTCGCGCGCCGGGCCGCCTCGGCGAGCACGTCGACATCTCGCACGATCAGCGGGCCACGGGTGATGATCGAGAACGGGCTCCCTGCGTCTGCGAAGGCCTCGATGCAGGCCCGAGTGAGCCGGTAGCGGCCCTCGGCCGGCTGGTATGGATCGGTCGCCGCCCCGATGGCGACCGGCTCGCGCTGCCAAGACGCGCGCGCCAGCTCGCGGCGCAGCACCTCCGCGACGTTCGTCTTGACCCGGATGCTCGCGCCGTAGCGCTCGTCCCACGGGCGGTCCGCTCGCGCCTCGAAGGCGCGGACGTAGCAGAAGGTGCAGCGGTGGGCGCAGCCCATGTATGGGTTGAGCGACCAGGCGAACGGCATGCCGCGCACGCGGTTGAGGGCGCTGCGGCAGGGCTCTTCGCGGTATTCGGCCCGCATCCTGGAAGGGTAGCGAACACATGTTCGTGCAAGCCGGAGGCGACCGGGCGCGTCCCTATACTGCGGCCGGAGAGTTGGACGAGAACCCTCCTAGTACCCACGCCCTCCCGGTGAGGGCGTGAAACTCCTCTACGAGCTGATCGGGGTCGCGGTCCTGATCCTGCTCAACGCCTTCTTCGTGGCCGCGGAGTACGGCCTCGTCACGGCGCGCCGCACCCGGATCATCGAGCTCCAGCACCAGGGGAACCGCCGGGCTCGCGACGTCCTGCGCATCACCGGGGACCCGGGACGGTTCATCGCTGCGATGCAGCTCGGCGTCACGCTCACTTCCCTGGGCATCGGCGCGCTCGGCGAGGAGACCCTGTCGCGCGAGTTCAAGCACTGGATGGCGGCGATCCTCGCGATCGTGATCGCGTACGCGATCCTCAGCTTCGTCCACGTCGTGCTCGGCGAGCTCGTACCGAAGGGCGCGGCGCTCGGCCATGCGGAGGGGACCGCGCTCTGGGTCTCGATACCGGTGCGTACGTTCCTGACCGTCTTCAGGCCGGCGATCTGGCTCTTGCGGGCGGCGACCGACGCGATCCTCCACTCGTTCGGCCTCGAGCCGCCCGGCGCCGAGCGCGAGGTGCACTCCGAGGCCGAGCTCCGGATGCTCGTCTCCCGCTCCACGCAGCAGGGGCAGATCGAGGAAGGCGAGCGCGAGATGATCGACAAGGTCTTCGTCTTCGGTGACAAGGACGTGGCCGACGTGATGGTCGCGAAGCCCGACGTCGCCGCGATCTCGATCGACCTGCCGCCCGAGGAGGTGCTGGCCGTCGTCCTCGACTCGCCGTACACCCGCTTCCCGGTCTTCCGCGAGTCGCTCGACGACATCGCAGGCGTCTTGCACGTGCGCGACCTGTTCAGCGCAATCCACGACCGTGGGCTCGCCGACGTCGGCCTCGACGGTCTCCTCCGGCCGGCGTACGTCGTTCCAGAGACCAAAGACCTCGCCTCGCTGCTGCAGGAGTTCCGGCGCACGAACAACCACTTCGCCGTGGTCGTCGACGAGTACGGCGCGATGGTCGGCATCGCGACGCTCGAGGACCTGCTCGAGGAGATCGTGGGCGAGATCGAGGACGAGTTCGACGTGCCCGAGGAGCCCGTCGAGCAGATCGGCGAAGACTCGTACCGGGTGGACGGGATGTTCGCGATCGACGAGTTCAACGACCGCTTCGGCACCGACCTGCCGGACGAGAACTTCCACACGGTCGCCGGCTTCGTGTTCGGCCAGCTCGGGCGGGCGCCGGAGCCGGGCGACGACGTCTCCTACGACGGGATGCGGTTCGACGTGCTCGAGGTGGAGGGAAACCGGATCGAGCGGATCGCGGTCACGTTCGAGGAGCGGCCCCAGCCCCGTCGCGACCCGGCAGACCTCGAGCTCGTCGACGAAGACGAGCTCGAGTAAGCCGCCCTCAGCCGAGCTCGAGCGGCTCGATCGCACCGTCGGCGATCGTCCACGCTGCGAGCTCGTCGAGGGCCACCGAGTAGATGAGGTACGGGCGCCCTTGCCAGAGCCCGACGTTCTCCACGTCCGTGCGCGAAGGACGAGGCGGCGCCGAGACGTGCGAGTGGACGACGGCGAGCTCGTAGCCCTCGTCCTCGAGGAACCACAGCTCCGGATCGACCTCCAGCTCGAAGCGGTACGGCGACTCGGCGGCGTTGCGTCCCGGCTCGTAGCGGTCGGCCACGCGGTCGCGCAGCACGAGCAGGCCGCAGCTCTCGTTCGGCAGCTCCTCTCGCGCATGCTCCGCGAGCGCCTCGCGCACGGGCGGCGGCACTACCACCACAGCTTGCTCTCGTCGATCTCCTGTCCCTGCCAGAAGCCCGCGGAGAGGTACTTCCAGCCGCCGTCGGCGAGGACGCACACCACCACGCCCTCCGCGAGCTCGCCCGCGAGCCGACGGGCGATGTGGAGGACGGCGCCGCTCGAGACTCCGGCGAAGATCCCCTCGCGCTCGAGGAGCGCGCGCACGCCGGCGACCGCCTCCTCGTTCGAGACGAGCAGCTTCCGGTCGAGCTTCGCCACGTCGAGGATCGGCGGGACGTAGCCCTCGTCGAGCGAACGGAGGCCCATCACCGGATCGCCGGGCAGCGGCTCGGCGGCGGCCACGACGACCTCGGGGAAGCTCTCGCGCAGTCGTGCGCCGGCGCCCATCAACGTGCCGCCGGTGCCGAGGCCCGCGACGAAGACGTCGACGCGGTCGAGCGCAGCCGCGATCTCCGCACCGGTGCCTTCGTAATGGGCGCGCGGGTTCGACTCGTTCGCGTACTGGAAAGGCATGAAGTAGCGCGGCTCCCGCTCGGCGAGCTCGAGCGCGAGGCGGACGGCGCCGTTCGAGCCCTGCTCGCCCGGCGAGTCGACGATCGTCGCGCCGTAGAGGCGAAGGAGCCTTCGTCGCTCCTCCGTCGCGTTCTCCGGCAGGACGCATGTGAGCGGGTAGCCCTTCAGCTTCGCGACGAGCGCGAGCGAGATTCCGGTGTTTCCCGAGGTCGGCTCGAGCAGCTCGCGACCATGCCCATCGAGAGCGGGCTCGAGATCGCCTCCCGCCTCCGCCGCCTCGATCATCGCGACCGCGACGCGATCCTTGATCGATCCGGTCGGGTTCTGTCCCTCCAGCTTCGCATACAGCCGCACCGTCGGCTTCGGCGCGAGCTGCCGCAGCTCGACGAGCGGGGTGTTGCCGACGAGCTCGAGAAGGGAGCCGGCCGTGCGGACGCTAGAGCCCACCGGCCATGGCGGGGAGGAGGATGACGGTCGATCCGTGCTCGACCGAGGTGTCGAGCCCCTCGAGCGTCCGCACGTCCTCACCCTCGACGTAGACGTTCACGAAGGGAGCGATCTCGTCGTCCTCGACCAACTGCGGGCGCAGAGACGGGAACCGGTCCATCAGGTCGTCGAGCAGCTCGCGAACCGTGCCGCCCTGGGCCGGCACCTCGCGCGCGCCGCCGACCTCGCCGCGGAGCTGTGGTGGGATCCGAACGCGACTCATGCGTGGGTTGGCCTTCCTGAGCAGAATTCGATGTAGTCGACGTACTCGGTGATCGTCGGCGAGTCGCCGCAGACCGGGCAGGTCGGGTCGCGCCGGAGCTTGACCTCGCTGAACTCGGTCGCGAGAGCGTCGAAGAGGAGCAGTCGGCCGACGAGCGGCTCGCCGATGCCGAGGCAGAGCTTGAGCGCCTCGCTCGCCTGGAGCGAGCCGACGATGCCGGGCAAGACCCCGAGCACGCCGCCCTCCGCACAGCTCGGTGCGAGCTCCGGCGGCGGGGGCTGCGGGAAGAGGCAGCGGTAACAGGGCCCATCGCCGGGCTTGAAGACCGTCGCCTGGCCCTCGAAGCGGTAGATCGAGCCGTGCACGAGCGGAGTGCCGTGCCAGACCGCGGCGTCGTTGATCAGGTAGCGCGTGGGGAAGTTGTCGGCGCCGTCGACGATCACGTCCCAGCCGTCGGCGAGGATCCGCTCGACGTTCTCCGAGGTGAGCCGTTCGATGTACGGGACGATCTCGACGTCGGGGTTGAGCTCCTCGAGCGTGCGCTTCGCCGACTCGGCCTTCCATTCGCCGAGTCGCCCCGTCGAGTGCAGCACCTGGCGCTGCAGGTTCGAGGCGTCGACGCGATCGTCGTCGACGATGCCGATGCGCCCGACGCCGGCCGCCGCGAGATAGAGGGCCGAGGGAGAGCCGAGCCCGCCCGCGCCCAGCAGCAGGACGCGGGAGTCGAGCAGCTTGAGCTGCCCTTCCTCGCCGACCTCTGGGATGAGGACGTGACGGCTGTAGCGCTGCCGCTTCTCGCCGTCGAGCGTGCGCGGCAGCTCGGTCGGGAGCCCGCTTCGCTTCCAGTCGGTGTAACCACCCGCGAGGGAGACCACGTTCTCGTAGCCGAGCTCCTCGAGCGACTTCGCGGCGAAGACCGAGCGGTTGCCTGCGGCGCAGTAGAGGAGAATCGGTTGGGCGCGATCGGGAGCCGCCTGCTCGATGCGCGACTCGAGAAAGCCGCGTGGGATGTGGATCGCGCCCGGAATCCGCCCTTCGGTCCATTCGTCGAGCTCGCGCACGTCGACGACGAGCGGCCGGTCGGGGCCGCCGAGCGTCTCGCGCGCCTGCGTGACGTCCACCTCGTCGATCTCCGAGCGGAGCTGCTGCAGAAGTTCCCTGTAGTTCGGCATCGCTTTCGTAAATGTAGCGACCCGCTTCGCGGCTACGCTCGAATCGTGGCCACAGCAGCACGCCCGCTCTCGGCGGCGCGAAGCCGGCGCGTCGTCCTTGTCGTGGGGCTGGCTGCGTTCGCAGCGGCCGCGGCCGTCGTGGGAGCCACGCTCCTGCAGACGCGAGGTGAGCGGACGACGGTTCCGAATGCGGTCACTCGCCCGCGTCCCGGGCGGCCGCTCCTCCAGCTCGAGTTCGGAACCCGGAGCGATCCCGAAGCGCGGGCGCTTGCGCGGGCCGAGGCGCTTCTCGACAGGGAACACCAGGCAGCACAGGCTGCGGCGATCTTCCGGCGCTACCACTCGGTGGACGCACAGCTCGGCTCGGCGTTCACGAGCTGGCGCGGACCGTCGAGCCTCGCAGCGGTGAAGAGGATCTCCGCCGCGCACCCGAACGACCCGGCCGCGCTCCTCAACCTCGGCTGGGCCGAGTACCAGGCCGGGCGGAACGCCGAGGCTGCGGCGGCGTGGCAGCGGACGGCGGCGCGCTTTGCCGACTCTCCGTACGGGGTGGACGCCGAGTGGGCGCTGCACGGCGGCCCGCCGGGCCTGCCGCCGCTCGTGACCGCCGTCGAGCCGCCGCAGTCGATCGCGAACCTCCCGGCCGCCCGGCAGGTCGCGGTGCTGAAGCGCGCCGCTGCGGGCCCGAACGTGCGCGCGAAGCTCGTCTACGGCGCGATTCTCTGGAACTACCTCCGGATGCCGGTCTCGGCAGAGCGGGTGCTCGCCGCCGCTGCGCGACTGGCGCCGCACGACGCGGTCGTGCGGACGGCGGCAGCCGTCGCGCGCTTCTCGAAAGGGAACCCGACGCCCGCCTTCGCGCATCTCGGGCCGCTCACCGCGGTCTTCCCGCACTCGGCGGTGGTCGAGTTCCACCTCGGCGCGCTGCTCGTCTACGTCGGCGAGTACAAGAAGGCCGCGAAGCAGCTTCGAGCCGCCGTGGCCGACGCGCCGCGGTCTCCTTACGCGAAAGATGCGCGAACACTGCTCGCGAGCCTGGCGCGTACTAGGTCTAAGTAAAGAAAATATGAGCCGAACGGCCTATAGCGGTGGCCGCTATGCGCATGGCATCCTCCGGCATCGCCCAGGGGAGGGGGACATGGCCGCAACAGCTACTGAGGTGACGTCGACAAGCGACGTTCTCGAGACGGAGGAAGCACGAAGTCTGCTCGAGTCGGCGCAGGCTGCCGGGCGGGTCAGCGCCGAGGAAATCGCACTCGCCCTCGACGAGCTCGAGCTCGAGCCCGCGCAGGTCGAGGACGTATACCGGGCGCTCGAGGAGTTGCAGGTCGAGATCGTCGACGCCGAGGCGGCCGAGGTAGACAGGAAAGAGGAGCCGCGGCTCGACGAGAGCGTCCGCGAGGTCTCGACCGACGCGCTCCAGCTCTTCCTCAAGGACATCGGCAAGGTCGAACTCCTGACCGCCGCCGAGGAGGTCGAGCTCGCGAAGCGGATCGAGCGCGGCGACCATCGCGCGAAGCAGGAGATGGTCGAGGCGAACCTTCGCCTCGTCGTATCGATCGCGAAGCGCTACCGCAACCAGGGCCTCCCGTTCCTCGACCTGATCCAGGAGGGGACGATCGGGCTCGTGCGCGCAGCCGAGAAGTTCGACTGGCGCAAGGGCTACAAGTTCTCCACCTACGCGACGTGGTGGATCCGCCAGGCCGTCGCCCGCGCGCTCGCGGACAAGGGCCGCACGATCCGGATGCCCGTCCACGTCGTCGAGAAGCTGAACAAGATCGTCCGCTCCGAGCGCAAGCTGCGCGGTGAGCTCTGCCGCGAGCCCTCGCCGATCGAGATCGCGAGCGACGTCGATCTCCCGCTCGACGAGGTCGAGCAGATCCTTCGCACTTCGCAGGCACCGGTCTCGCTCGAGAAGCCGGTCGGAGACGAGGAGGAGTCGGAGTTCGGCCACTTCCTCACCGACGAGAACGCCCCGCTGCCCGACGAGGCCGCCGACACGACGCTGCGCCAGGAGCTGCTGCGCAACATCCTCGGCACGCTGTCGCACCGCGAGCGCCGGGTGCTCGAGCTTCGCTACGGGCTCGCCGGCGAGCAGCCGCGCACGCTCGACGAGGTGGGTCGCGCCTTCAACGTGACGCGCGAGCGCATACGGCAGATCGAGAACCAGAGCCTGAAGAAGCTGCGCGCGCTCGCCGCGACGGACTCGCTCAGAGACGTCGCGTAGGTCGCGCCGGCGTCGGCGTAGACTCGGCCGGTGCACAAGAACCTCGGCCCCGCCGAGCTAGGCGACCTGCTCGAGCTGCCGCTCGTGGCCGTCCTGGCCACGTACCGCGCGAACGGCGGTGTCCTCCTCTCCCCGGTCTGGCATCGCTGGCGGGACGGGGGCTTCGACGTCGTGGTCGGTGCATCGGACGTGAAGCTGCGGCATCTGCGCCGCGATCCGCGGGCGAGCATCGTCGTCTACGAGCACGAGCCTCCCTATCGCGGCCTGGAGGTACGAGGTGAGGTACGTCTCGGCACGGACGGCGCGGCAGACGCCCTCGGGTCCATGGCGGTTCGCTACCTCGGCCCGGAGGACGGTCGCGCGTACGCCGCCGCCGCCACCGGGGACAGCGTGCTCGTCCGCCTCGAGCCGGGTGAGCTCCGCGGCTGGGATTTCGCGGACGACTTGTCGGCAGAGAGCTAGAGCGCGAATCGCGCCGGCCGGGGCGCCTCGAGCAGCACGTCGACCGGATACGGCTCGGCGGGTCGTCCGGTCGGCAGCCAGCCGCGGCCGGGCGGAGCGAGGATCAGCGTCCGGCCCTGCTCGCCGACGAAGGCGAGCCGGCCGGGCTCGTCGACCGTTCCGTCCCAGAGCTCCAGCCCCACGTCCTCGAGCCGCCGCAGCACCTCGGTCGGGGCGCCCACGACACCGAGCTCCGAGAAACCGACGAGCTCCTCCGCGGCGAAGACGTCCGAGCGGCCGTTCTGCTCGAGCTCATGGTGTGCGATGAGCTCGACGATGCTTCCCGCGGGGTCGTGGAAGTAGACGGCGCGCGCGTCCCACGCCTCGAAGTCGAAGACGTCGCCGAGCAGCTCGACGCGCTCGCGGGCCCACGCGACCGCCGCTTCGAAGCGGTCCCCCGGGACGAGGAGGGCGAAGTGGTAGAAGGCGCCGCCGTCGTCGGTGCGGAAGCACAGGCGCGTCTCGCCGACCACGATCGCCTCGCCGTCGAGCGGTAAGCCGAGCGTCTCGCCGTAGAAGTCCCGCAGGTCGGAGGGAGCAGAGAGGGTGACCTCCGCGAAGCGCATGGACCGGAGCATAGGATCGCCGCGTGGATGAGGCCTGGCGCGCCGAGCTGGCGGAGCTGATCGCGATCCCGAGCGTGAGTGCCGACCCGGCTCACCGGGAGGACGTGAAGCGCGCCGGCGAGTGGGTCTGCGACTTCATTCGCCGCATCGGCGGCAGTGCCGAGCTGACGCCCTTCGGCGAGCGCGAGCTCGCGCTCGGCGAGATCCCCGCCTCGAACGGGAACGGCAACGCGCCGACCGTGCTCGTCTACAACCATTTCGACGTGCAGCCGCCGGCGCCGCTCGAGCTCTGGGAGTCGGATCCGTTCGAGCTCGATATCCGCGGCGAATGGGCGTACGCGCGTGGTGTCGCGGACGACAAGGGCCAGCTCTGGCTCGTTCTCAAGGCGGCCCAACGGCTGGTGGAGGCCGGCGCGCTGCCGGTCAACCTCCGCATCGCGTACGACGGCGAGGAGGAGATCGGCGGCCACACGATCGCCGACTGGGTCATGGCAGACGAGCGCGGCGCCGATGCCTGCGTGATCTTCGACGGCGGGATGCTCCGGCGCGACGTGCCGACGATCGAGCTCGCGACGCGCGGCCTGGTCGGCGTCGAGGTCAAGGTGCGTACCGGCGAGCGAGACCTGCACTCCGGGATGTACGGCGGCGCCGCGCTGAACGCGATCCATGTCCTCACGCACTGCCTCGAGGCGGTGCTCGCCGGGCCGGACGGCCGGCTGCCGGAGCCGCTCCGCGTCGGAATCGTCCCGCCCACGCAAGACGAGCTCGGCGCGTGGGCGCAGCTGCCGCCGGGTGCCGAGGCGATCTCGGAGGCGGGCGCGCGGCCGCTCGATCCGAAGGCCGGAGAGGACTTCTACATCCGCACCTGGGCGGAGCCCTCGGCGGACGTGAACGGGATCGTGGGCGGCAAGCCCGGCGTCCGCAACACGACGCTCAGCGTCGAAGCGTCCGCCGAGCTCTCGATTCGTCTGGCACCGGGCCAGGACGCCGACACCGTCGGCGCCGCCGCCGAGAAGCTGCTGCGCGAGGCGGCGCCGGAAGGCGCTGAGCTCGAGATCGTGGTGATGGGCTCGAACCCCGGTCTCGTCCGGGCCGACGCGCCCGCTGTCCAGCTCGCGGTCGATGCCTTCGAGCGGGCGCTCGGGACGCGGCCGCTGCTCACGCGTGTCGGCGGCTCGATCCCGCTCATGCCCGCGCTGACGGAGAAGGGCATCGACACGATCCTCAGCGGCTTCGCGCTGCCGGAGTCGAACGTGCACTCGCCGAACGAGCGCTTCCTCGTGGCGTACTTCGCAGCGGGGATCGACACGGCCGCCGCGCTGTTCACCGCCCTCGGTCGGCTGAACTAGCCATCTCGGGCGCCGTTGGTCGCGGATTAGCCGCCGCGGTCAGACTTGGCTCATGACGCGGACCGCTGCGGTGTGCGCTCTCGTGGTGACGGCCGTGCTTTCCGTGTCCGGCTGCGGCGGCTCGGGCCGGAAGTCCGTCGACGTGCGCTATCCCTCGTTGCGGCAGGCGGCGGTGGTCATCTCGCATCACTGCACACGGGATCTCACGAGCTCCAACTCCAACGGTCTGCTCTGGCTCGCCGGCGGTTCCCGGCCGCTCGTCTACTACGCGAGCGCCAGCGGAGATCCGCCCGACGTGGTGCTCTCGACGCGCGGCCCTGCGATCCCGCCGTGGGGGCTGCTCTGGCCGTGTCGGCCGCCCGTTGTCATCCACTATCCGAACACGCACACCGCGTCGCGGTCGTCGACGGCGCTTCTCACGGTCCTCGCGCCGAAGGCGAGAGACCGGAAGACGATCGTGCTCGGTCACGTTCGCTTCGCCAATCCTGTGAACTGGAACTCGCTTTCAGGCCTCGCGAACGGGCTCGTCGCTCCGAGCGGCAGGATCGTCTTCTTCGGCGGGACGAAGATCCGCTACGCCGACGGGCCCGAGTTCTCGGTGGTCGGGCTGCCGCGCGGCTGGACGATCGGCTCGCTCGTGGTCTCGCCACGCGACCCGTTCGTCTTCCTGGCGGTGGCCGCGAAGGGGAAGGTCGGCGATCAGCCGTGCGCGGCCGCCGTCTATCGGATCACGCGCAGGGCGAGCGCGAGGCTCAGGGGCTTCAACAGCTGCGAGACGGGGCTCTCGGCGGAGTGGAGCCCCGACGGAAGGCAGATTGCTTGGTTCGTCTCGCCCGGCGGCAACGCCACGCATCTCCTCGTGTCCGATGCCGAGGGACGCCAGCTGCGTGAGCTGTTCCCGCGCGTAATCGACGCCGTCTGGGCACCGGACAGCAGGTCGATGGCGTACAGCTTCCTCCGCGGTCGGGGCCGCTGGACGGCCGTGGTGGACACCGCGACCGGCGCCCGGCACCTCGTGGCAAAGGGCGACCCGCTCGCATGGTCGCCCGACGGACGGGAGATCGCCCTGCTCAGGCAAAGCACTGCGATCCCGGCGCCGCCCGGAACGATCGTCGCGGTCCCGGCGACGGGTGGCCGCGCGCACCTTCTCTTCAGGGTTCCCGCGGCGCCTTCGGGCTAGAGCGAGTGCGGGTGCGTCCGCGCGCACGGCAGCCACTCGTGTCCGAACTCGCGCATCGCGTCGATGATCGGCAGAAGCGACTCGCCCTTCGACGTCAGCGAGTACTCGACTCGCGGCGGCGTCTCGGGATAGCTCTGGCGCTCGAGAATCCCATCGGCCTCGAGGGCGCGGAGCCGCTCGGCGAGGGTGCGGGGGCTGATGCCCTGGCACGAGCGCTCGAGCTCCGAGAAGCGGCGCGGCCCTTCGGAGAGGTCATGCACGAGCAGTGCCGTCCACTTGGCGCCGATGATCTCCGCCGTCGCGGCGACGGCGCAGGTGCCGGCCTCGTGCACCGGGTTCATCGTGCGGACGGCCATGCTCTCGATTGTACGCCGCGTGCGTCTAGGCGCCGAACGGGCGGGGACAGGCGGCGATCTTCGGGATCGAGAAGCGCGCGATCGTGCCGAAGCCCTCCGCCGGCTTGCAGGCCTGTGCCACCCCGGCGTCGCAGGCCACCGAGAGAAAGATGAAGGCGTCCTCCATCGAGAAGCCGTGCTGGTCGACGAGCAGGCGCGCCGCCTCCTCGGCCGCGAGCGCGAGCGCCTCGTCGTACTCGTAGGCGGTTGCGTGCGGCAGCCAGCGGTCGGCGAGCTCCGTCACCGGCCACGTCGCCTGCCTCCCCTTCAGGACGTCGAAGCGGATGTCGATCTCTCCGGCGATCTCGACCCCCGTGAAGCAGATCTCGCCGTCGCCCATCGCCGCGTGCATGTCCCCGACCGCGAACATGCCGCCGGGCTGGCGAACGGGGAAGAAGATTCGTGCGCCGGCGCCGTGGAAGTGGTCGTCGAGGTTGCCGCCGTGTTGCCCGGCGAGGCCGTTCGAGAGCTCGTCGCCGTCGGTCGCGACCCCGACCACGCCCACCATCGGCATGGCGGGAAACGAGACGCGGTCGTTCATCTTCACCATGCCGTCCCGCACCTCGAAGAGCCGCGTGACCGGGGATCGGACGTGCTCGATCAGCTGCCCGAAGCCGGGGATGAGCGTGGCGACTCCCCACTCGATCGGGCGCACGTCGAGGATCTCGGCCACGAGCGAGTCGCCGGGCTCGGCGCCCTTGACGGCGACGGGGCCGGTGGCGCTGTTGATCCGCGAGAGGTCGATCTCGGTCACGAGGTCGTCCTCGCTGCGGATCTGGCCCGTGAAGCAGTCGTTCGTCTCGAAGGTGACGACGTCGCCGGGCTCGACCTCCAGCACAGGCCGGAGGTCGGGCCCGAACGACCAGATCACCTCGCTACGAGGCAGGCGATGGTGCTGCGCCACTCTCCGGTGCCACCGTTTCGTCTTCGACGTAGACGCGCTCCATGTCGCGCAGCTTCTCCGGTCTCGTCATCGACAGCCAGATCGTCAGCGCGATGCCGATCCCGACCCACGCGATCGCGATCCAGTTCGCGTACTTGATCGGATAGGTCGGGACGAACTTGTAGTACTGGTAATAGAGCGGGAAGAAGAAGAGCACGATCCCGCCGATCGGAAGCACGAGGTGGAGGAGGGGGTTGAACTCGGCTCGCCGCCTGACCCAGTACTCCCAGATCGCGCCCGCGCAGATCAGCATGTACACGACGACCACGACGATCACCGCGAGCGTGGCGATCAGGGAGAAACCGACGAGCGGGCCCCACTTCCAACCGAGCAGCAGAGACAGCACGAAGGCGAAGATGCTCATGCCGATGATCGCGTTCGTCGGCGTCCTGAACCTCGGGTGCACGTGGCCGAGCGGCCGCGGCGCCAGCCCGTTCCGGGCGAGGGCGTAGAAGACTCGCGTGGCGGCGTTCACCGCCGCGTTCGAGTTCGCTGCGATCGAGTTGCAGATCGCGACGAAGACGAGCACCCACCCGGTCCCCCAGAAGACCTTGCCGAGATTCCGCCACGGGTCGGCGCCGGTGGCCTGCGCGACGAAGTTGCTGAAGCCGGCGCCGAAGACCCAGGCGTACGCCGTCAACACGTAGAAGAGGCCGATCGCGAGGGCCGAGCCGACGACCGCGAACGGCACGGTGCGTCGGGGATGCTTCGCCTCCTCGCCGAGAGGCGCGGCGGCTTCGAAGCCGATGAAGGCGAGGATCGCGAACACCATCCCGCGGAAGACACCGCTCCAGCCACCGAGGGCGTTGTGCGGCTCGAACGGCTGGACGTTGAGCTTGCTCGTGTTCGAGAACAGCATCCAGAGCGCGAGCGTGGCGAAGACGGCGATCTCGAACGCGCCGAGAATCACGCCGGCCGTGGTGGAGAGGCGGATGTCGCGATAGGTGAGCAGGAAGACGATGACCGTCATCAGCGCCACCCAGATCCACCACTGCCCGGTGTAGTTCCAGCCCGCCTCGCTGCTCATCACCTCGTGCATCGCCCAGCCGAACTCCAGGTAGAGGAACGGCGCGACGAGCGGCTCGAACAGGATGAAGAGCCAGGCGACGAAGAAGCCCGCCCACGGTCCGAGCGAGCGTGCGGCGTACGTGTACATGCCGCCGGCCGACGGGTACTTCTTCGCGAGCTGGCCGATCGCGGTCGCGGCGCAGAGGCACGCCACGAGCGCGAGCAGGACCGACAGTGCAAGCGCCTGGTGCGAGAACGGCACCGAGATGTAGATCGAGTACGCAACGGCAGCGCCGGGCGCCATGTGCGTGATCGACTGGAACAGGACCTGCGGCAACCCGATCGAGTGCTCGCGTAGGTGCTCGAAGCGGCCGCCGCTCGCAGTTGCGGCTTCCATCGTTCCTCCCTGGTCGAGTTCGGTAGGCCGATCTTCTCCTACCGCGACCGGTCTGATCAATCCCAGGGCGGCGGGTTGTGCGTCCAGCGGCCCGCGAGCATCGTCGCCACGACCTGCACCGCGCGCAGTTCCTCCGGCTCGCACTCGAACGGGTCGCGGTCGAGCACGACGAGGTCGGCGTAGCGCCCCGGGACGAGGGTGCCGCGAAGGCGCTCGTCGTGCGACAGCCAGGGCGGGGCGACGCAGACGGCGTGCAATGCCTGGGCGAGCGTGAGCCGCTGGTCGTCGCGCCAGTGGTCGAGCACGGCCGCCACGACGCCCGCCCACGGCTCGAGCTCCTCGACCGGTGCGTCGGAGCCGTTCGCGAGCAGGGCACCAGAGTCGAGGAGCGAGCGAAACGAGTAGGCGCGGCCGAGGCGGTCGGCCCAGAAGCGCCGCGCGAGCTCCTCGTCGGAGGGGGCGTGCGAGAACTGGACCGAGGCGCTGATGCCGAGCTCCGCGAAGCGGCCGACATCTTCCGGAGCGAGGCACTGGGCGTGCTCGATCCGCTGGCGGAGGCCGCGCGGCTGCCAAACGTCCCGCGAGCGCTCGAACGCGTCGAGGGCGGCCGCGTTCGCCGCGTCGCCGATCGCGTGCACGCCGACCGGCCAGCCGGCCTCGGCTCCCTCGCGCACGATCTCCTCCAGTTCCTCGCTCGTCGTGATCACCACGCCGCTGCCGTCGTCCATCCAGGCGGTCTGCGAGCCGAGCGTGCCGTCCATGAACGTCTTCAGGTAGCCGAGCCGCAGGAGCGGCGAGCCGACCCCGCTGCGGACGCCGATCTCCCGCAGATCGGCGAGCCGGTCGGCGGGCGTGGACTGCCAGACGCGGAGCGGGAGGGCGCCTTGCTGCTCGAGCCGCTGCCAGAGCCCGATTGCGCCGAGCCAGCCGTCCTTGTCGTGGACGGCGGTGACGCCGCGTGCCGCCGCGACGCGCACGCCTTCGCGCATCGCCTCGACGTACTCGTCGTCCGGAGCCTGCGCGTAGCGCTCCTTGAACTGCCAGGCCGCGCGCTCGTAGAGGAGGCCGGTGGGCTCGCCCGCCTCGTCCCGGACGACCACGCCGCCCTCGACCTCGAGGTCGCCGCCGGCGAGAGCTAGCGCTGCGGAGTTGAGCCAGAGCGCGTGGTAGTCCTTCGAGATCAGCATCGCCGGCCGCTCCCGCTCGATCGCGTCGAGCGCCTGGCGCGTCGGGAGCCCGTCGGGCCACTCGGCGTCGCGCCAGCCCTGGCCGCGGAGCCAGGACCCCTCGCGCGGCGCTGCGCGTACGCGATCGAGCGCTTCCGCGAGAGAGGCGCAGTCGTGGAGCCCGACGTCGCGCCGCGCGAGGGCCCAGGTCGCGAAGTGGACGTGCGAGTCGGTGAACCCGGGCAGCACGCAGCGGCCGCCGAGGTCGACGGTCTCCGGCGTCGGGAGCTCGGTCTCGTGCACGCCGACGCCGCCGGCAATCCGCTCGCCCGCGATCCAGAGCGACGAGACCGTCGGGAGGGACGGGTCGAGCGTCCGGATCGTCCCGTTGCGAAGGATCACGGCGCCGAGCGTAGTCGACGCTTCCCGTACGATCCTTCCGCCATGCCGTGGGACGTCCTGAGCGACGAGCAGCGCGAGCTCCGCGACCTCGTCCGGCAGCTCGCCCGGGAGCGGATCGCGCCGCGCGCGGCCGACATCGACGCCTCCCACGAGTTCCCGTGGGACGTGGTGGAGCTCTTCCGCGAGAACGACATCTTCGGTCTCTTCTTCGCCGAGGAGTACGGCGGCCTCGGCACCGGAGCGCTCCTATCGCTGATCGCGATCGAGGAGGTCGCGAAGGTCTGCGCGACCTCGGCCCTCATCCTCGCCGTGCAGGAGCTCGGCTCGCTCGGGCTCAAGCTCGCAGGCAGCGAGGAGCAGAAGGAGCGCTACCTGCCGAGGCTCGCTTCCGGTGAGTGGCTGCCTGCATACGCCTTGACCGAGTCGGGTTCCGGCTCCGACTCGGCGGCGATGCGGACGACGGCGCGTCGTGAGGGCGACGAGTACCTCCTCGACGGCTCGAAGCGCTTCATCACGAACGCCGGCGTCGCGAGCCTCTACACCGTGTTCGCGAAGACCGACCCCGAGGCGGGCCACTCCGGCATCTCCGCTTTCGTCGTCGAGGCCGACGCGCCCGGGTTCGCGGTCGCGCGACTCGAGCCGAAGATGGGCATCTCGGGCTCGACCACCGGCGAGCTGACGTTCGACGGCTGCCGCGTGCCGGCCGAGAACCTCCTCGGCGAGGAGGGCGAGGGCTTCCGCATCGCGATGCGGATCCTGGACCGTTCCCGTCCCGGCATCGCGGCGCAGGCGCTCGGAATCGCGCAGGGTGCGACCGACTACGCGCTCGAGTATGCGAAGACGCGCGAGACGATGGGGAAGCCGATCGGCCAGCACCAGCTGATCCAGGCGAAGCTCGCCGACATGGAGACCGAGTGCGAGGCGGCGCGCGGCCTCCTGTACCGCTTCGGGCGCATGGCCGACGAGGGTGTCGAGGGCCCCGAGCTGACGAAGGCCTCGGCGATGGCGAAGCTCAAGTGCGGCGACGTCGCGATGGCCGTCACGACCGAGGCGGTGCAGATCCTCGGCGGCTACGGCTACATCAGGGAATACCCGGTCGAGCGCTTCATGCGCGACGCGAAGATCACGCAGATCTATGAAGGGACGCAGGAGATCCAGCGCCTCGTGATCGCCCGCGAGATGCTCCGCGAGTCGCGCGCGTTCCTCCTGGCCGGCGTCGGCTAGCGCCTCGCCGCCGAAGGCATCGCGCCGAGTAGCCTTTGCTGCGTGGAGCCCGGCGACACAGCCGTCCTGACTGTCGTGTCCGGCGAGTCCGAGGCCCAGGTCGTGTGCGGGCTGCTCCGGTCGGCAGGGATCGAGTGCGGCTACCGGGACACGGACGCGATCGATTCGCCGCTCGAGGACTTCATCTCGGCGGGATCCCAGGAGATCCTCGTCCACGAATCGGACCTGGAGACGGCGAAGGAACTGCTCGCGGCGCAGTGAGACTCGACGGCATCCACCACGTCACGTGCATCACGGCCGACGCGCCCCGCAACGTCGAGTACTACACCGGCGTCCTCGGGCTGCGGATGGTCAAGAAGTCCGTCAACCAGGACGACCCGACCGTCTATCACCTCTTCTACGCCGACGAGGAGGGGACGCCCGGCTCCGACATCACGTTCTTCGAGTACCCGAACGCGCACGAGGGCCGCGCCGGCGCCGGGATGATCCACACCGTCGTCTGGCGGGTGGGCAGCGAGGAGGCGCTCGACTTCTGGCGCGACCGGGCCGGAGGCGTGCCGTTCACGGATCCCGACGGCCTCCGCCACGACCTCGTGCTGGCCGACGTCCCGGACAAGCCCCTGATCGCGGACCATCCCGAGATCCCGCGCGAGTTCGCGCTGCAGGGTTTCGAGGGCGTACGCGCCTACGGGGAGGAACCGACCGAGTTCCTCGCAGCGCTCGGCTTCGAGGATGGGCTCACGCGCGGCGATTCGCGGCAGGGCTGGATCCGCTACGAGCCCGCGCCCGAAGCCCCCGGCATCGGCGGCGCCGGCACGGTGCACCACGTCGCCTGGGCGTCGACGATGGAGGATCACGCCGCCTGGCGGGAGCGGGTCCTCGACGCCGGAGGCAGCCCGACGCAGATCATCGACCGTTTCTGGTTCCGCTCGATCTACTTCCGCGAGCCGACCGGCGTCCTCTTCGAGATCGCGACGCTCGGGCCGGGATTCGCGACGGACGAGGATCCCGCGCACCTGGGGGAGAAGCTCATCCTGCCCCCGAACTTCGAGCACCTACGCGCTCGAGTCGAGCCGCTGCTCACGCCGCTGCCCGATCCGCGGGCCAGCTGGGTGTCGTAGTAGGGCTAGCGCCCCGGCTGGGGCAGCGAGGACGTGTCGACGACCTCGAAGTCGGCGCCCGTGAGACGGCCGAGCGTGTGGAGCGCGTCGTTCGACCAGTGCGGATCGGGTGCGCCCGAGACGTACCAGGGCGAGCCGTTGTCGGCGAGGATCATCCCGTAACGCTGCAGCGCGCGTAGCACGACGCGGGCCTGGCGCGGGAACGACGCCACGTTCACGCTCGCCTTCAGCCGGACCCGCAGCCCCATGGGCGGCAGCGACGGGTCGGTGGAGCTCGACGCGTAGTGGCGCGCCGGATAGACGTAGGCGCGCCGGGTCTCGGGCGCCGTGAAGCGGAG
Organism: Gaiellaceae bacterium; assembly: GCA_035653435.1. Classification (GTDB taxonomy): domain Bacteria; phylum Actinomycetota; class Thermoleophilia; order Gaiellales; family Gaiellaceae; genus Palsa-739. The sequence goes on along the minus strand of DASRBY010000032.1, from coordinate 458 downwards.
CGCATGGTCGATGACGCCGCGCGAGGCCTCGTCCCAGCGGGCGAGCCCCGGAAAGATCGGCAGGCCGGCGGCGTCGGCCGACGTCCAGCCCGCCGGCCGGAGGTGGTTCGAGCGGAGATTCCAGACCGCGCCGGATCCGGCCGTCCAGCCCCGGCTCGTGTGGCGCAGGTCGTACAGCTCGTAGAGCCGGCAGGCGCTCCTGTCGACGAGGATCGCGTGCCGGTCGCCGGTCGCGTTCGCGCCTCCCTCGACGTGGACGTGGTTGGGGATCGGATAGCGGACGCGGTCGGACTCGTCGGCGTACTCGAACGAGACCCGCGCCCGGTGGGTCGCCTTCGAGACGACGTCGAACGGGATCCCGATCGGTCCTCCGTCCCATTTCCCGGAGCCGAAATCCGCATGAACAGGCGCATCGAGGCCGATGGACTTGATGAGCTGGGCCGAATCGGCCGATACAG
>DASRBY010000031.1:0-54644 GCA_035653435.1 Gaiellaceae bacterium | reverse complement strand
CCTTCCTCAGCGCGCTTGCCCAGCGATAGCCGCAACTGAAACGGCAGGCGCTCGTCCAGCCGCTGTGGAGGACAGGCCGAGAATCGAGGCTCTGGGGTGGGCGAGCGTTCAGGAATGACCCCTGCGCGGGGGCGTCCGCTGGTCTGGGTCAGCGTAGACTTTGAAGCATGAAGATCACGGAGGAGATCAGGCACCTGTTTTCGGCGACGGCCACGGAAAAGCTTGCCGCCCGCGCGGAAGCCGAGACGAGACGCGCGAAAGCGGAGGGTGATGCCAGCGCAAGTGCGAACAACATGGCAGGCCCCTACAGGGGTTACTAGCGCCGACGCTCGCCTGGGCCAGTGTTCCGGACTGACCCCTGGGGCGAAACTTGCAACGAGCAGCCGTCGCAGTTCACGGGCGCGCGATGATCCGCCACTTCCGCGGCACATTCAGCGGGTCCACCAGGTGCAACTGCTGGCCGACCGTACGCCGCGGAATCTGGTAGCTGCAGACGGTGACGCTGGGTGATCCGGCCTGGTTGAACTCGGCCTGCACGGGTGTGATCGCCCGGTGCCCTATGGTCCCTTGCGGACACCCCTCGGGGACATTGTCCACCATGATCACCAGCGCGGTGAAGAGCGTTCCCGCTTCCGGGCGGTGCTTGCTCGCGTCGACCGTGACGTTCACCGGCTGTACCCAGGCCGACGCGATCGCCACGTACGAGAATGCGGCCAGTGCCGCGACCCCGACGAGGACTGCGAACCGTCGCAGCGTGCGGCCGGGAGCTTGACGGTGCGTGAGCATCACGCGCGAAATTATTGAGCCGTCGCACGCTGCCCGCAAGAGGTTCACTCACCTGTGCGAGCGTCCTCTCGCCTGAGCTCCGGCTAGGACTTCGCCGTGCCGGAGAGGATGAAGGCGACCAGGTCGCTCAGCTGCTTGCTCGAGAGGGACTTACCGAAGGTCGTCGGCATGATCCCCTTGGTGAAGCCCTTCGCGATGTAGGCGTTGGGATCGACGATCGACTGCTTGATGAAGGCAGCGAGCGACATGTTGTGGTCGGCCTTCGCGTCGGCGGCCGGTGCCTTGTCGAGATCCGGGCCGATCTTGCCGGTTGCGTTCGCCGGCCCGAACGTGTGACACGTCGCGCAGCTGCTCGAGCTGAAGACGGTCTTGCCCGCGGCGGCGCTTCCGTTCGTCCCACCCGACGTCGTGGTGGGGGCTGTGCTCGTGCCCGGGCTCGTCGTCCCCGCCGAGGTCGAGGTGGCGGTGGACGGCGCGGCGATCGTGACCGTGCGCACGCCGGACGACTTGCCACCGAGCGACGTGTAATGACCGACCGCCCAGCCGGCGAACGCAGCCGGAAATAGAAGGGCGGCGAAGAGCACCCAGATGAGAACCTCGCCCGTCGAGGTCCACGGATTCCGGCGTCTCGGGCGAGGCACGGGCGGGAGGCTATCGACTCGGGCGGCGGTGCGCGGCGGCTACCTGCTAGGTAGAGGACGATGAGGACTGCCCCCGTCAGCATCGCCGCGATCCGCCGGCTCGTCGTGTCGGCGCAGTCGTATACGCCGCGTTTCCGCCGCGCGCACCCGGGCGAGGTCGAAGGCGCGATCCGCCGTCTCGGCGCCGTCCAGCTCGACTCGATCTCGGCCGTCGAGCGCGCGCACCGGCTCACGCTCTCCAGCCGTATCGGGGCATATGAAGAGCAGGAGCTGCAGGACCTTCTCGCCTCGGGCCGCGTCTTCGAGTACTGGGCGCACGAGGCCTGCATCCTCCCCATCGAGCTCTGGCCGCATTTCCGCCGCACGATGGCGGGCGATGGGCACTGGTCGTTCCACCGGCACGCGCTGCGGGACCACGCCGATCTCGTGGAGCCGGTGCTCGAGCGGATCCGTGCGGAGGGCCCTCTCGGCTCGCGCGACTTCGAAGGCGCCGGCGGCAAGCGGGATATGTGGGACTGGAAGCCGGCGAAGCTCGTGCTCGAGGCGTTGTGGGATCGCGGTGAGCTCGTCATCGCCGGCCGCCGTTCGTTCCAGCGCCGCTACGACCTCGCCGAGCGCGTGATCCCGCGGGAAGTCCTCGCAGCGCCCATCCCCGACGAGGACGAGACGCTGCGCACGCTTGCGCTGCTCGCGGTCCGTGCCCGCGGCGCGCTGACGGAGCCCGCGATCCGCGAGCACTGGCGTCTAAAGGGCGGCCGCGCGCGGCTCCACCATCACGTCCTCGCGCTCGTCGACGAGGGCCGCCTGCGCGAGGTCGACGCCAAGGACGGGGGGCCGCCGTTCGACGTCGACGCCGAGGCGGAGCTCGACGGAGCCCCGGCGCCTCCCGTGCTCCTCTGCCCCTTCGACAACCTGCTCTGGGACCGGCCGCTGCTCGAGCGGCTCTTCGGCTTCCGCCACGTGATCGAGGTCTACAAGCGCGAGCACGAGCGCGCGTATGGCTACTACGTGCTGCCGCTGCTCGCGGGCGACCGGATCGTGGGTCGCGCCGACCTCAAGGCCGACCGCGCCGAGGGCGTCCTCCACGTGCGGCGCTTCCATCCCGAGCCGCGAGCGCGGGGGAACGTGGGCGCGAAGCTCGAGCGGGCGGCGGCGCGTCTCGCGCGGGTGCTCGGCCTCCGGGAGGTTCGCCATGCGTGAGGTGCCGATCGAGGAGGCGAGGCGGATCGCGGTGCGTGCTCAAGGACTCGACGGAGGAGCGAGCGGCGTGCTCGAGACCGTGCGCCGGCTCGGCTTCCTCCAGCTCGATCCGATCTCGACCGTCGCGCCACCCCAGCACCTCGTCCTGTGGAGCCGCCTCGGAGCGTTCGACACGACAGAGCTCGACCGGCTGCTCTGGGAGGAGCGGAAGCTCGTCGAGTGGCGCGCCTTCGTCTATCCGATCGAAGACCTACCGATCCTCAAGGCGTTCATGCGGCGGCGCGACCGGCCGCTCGACCGGCGGATCGTCGAATGGATCAAGGCACGCGCCGGATATCGTCGCCACGTCCTGCGGGAGCTGCGCGAGCGCGGCCCGCTCCTCTCCCGCGAGATCGCCGATGCGCCCAGCCACAAGCGCGAGGACCACCGGTGGTGGGGCCAGCGTCAGATGGGGCTGATGCTCGAGCTTCTCGCGGCGCGCGGCGAGGTCGCAGTCGTGGGACGGCGCGGCAAGCAGCGGGTCTGGGATCTCGCCGAGCGCTGGTATCCCGAGACCGAGACGATGCCGCTCGCCAAGGCGCGGAAACGCTACGAAGAGAAGCGCTTCCGCGCGCTCGGCGTGCAGCTCCAGCGGGGCCGGCTGGTCGTGCATCCGGACGCCGAGGACGGTCCCGTCGCGCCGCGCACGACCTTCCTTTCGCCGTTCGACCGCCTCGTCCACGACCGAGCCCGGGCGCTGGCGCTCTGGAACTTCTTCTACCGGCTCGAGATGTACGTCCCGGCCGCCAAACGCGAGTACGGCTACTACGTCCTCCCCATCCTCCACGGCGACCGGCTCGTCGGCCGGATCGAGCCCGTCTTCGACCGGAAGAGCCGCAAGCTCGACGTCAAGGGCGTCTGGTGGGAACCCGGCGAGAAGAAGCTCGACCTGGCGAAGCCTCTGGGCGACCTCGAGCGCTGGTTAGCATCGACCTGATGGACTTCGAGACGCGCGCGATCCACGTCGGCCAGGAACCGGATCCGGCGACCGGGGCGATCATCACGCCGATCTACCAGACGTCGACGTACGTCCAGGACGCGGTCGGCGAGCACAAGGGCTACGACTACTCGCGCGTCGCGAACCCGACCCGTCACGCGCTCGAGACGGCGCTCGCCTCGCTCGAGTCGGCCGAGCACGGGGTCGCGTATTCCTCCGGCTTGGGCGCGACGACGACGCTCTTCCACCTGCTCAATCCGGGCGACCGCGTCGTCCTGATCGCCGACGTCTACGGCGGCGTGTACCGGATGACGTCGCAGGTCTACGAGCCGAAGGGCTACCGGTTCCACTACCTGCCGGCCCAGGAGTTCCCGAACCTCGCCGAGCATCTCGACGACTCGACGCGGATGGTGTGGATCGAGACGCCGTCGAATCCGATGCTCAACGTCGTCGATATCGCCGCGGCGGCCGAGGCGGCGCATGCGGCCGGCGCGCTCCTCGTCGTGGACAACACCTTTGCGACGCCTTATCTGCAGCGTCCGCTCGAGCTCGGCGCCGATGTCGTCGTGCACTCGACGACGAAGTACCTCGGCGGCCACTCCGACGTCGTGGGTGGCTTCGCGGCGACGAACGACCCGACCGTGGCCGAGCGCCTGCGCTTCCTCCAGAAGTCCCTCGGTGCCGTGCCGGGGCCGTTCGACGCCTGGCTCGTGCTGCGCGGGATCAAGACGCTCGCGCTGCGGATGCGGCAGCACTGCCTCAACGCGATGGAGATCGCAGCCGTGCTCGAGCGGCACCCGCGCGTCGAGCGCGTCCTCTACCCCGGCCTGCCGACGCATCCCGGCCACACGATCGCGGCGCGCCAGATGCGCGACTTCGGCGGCATGGTCTCGTTCCTCGCCGAGTCGCCGGAGGAGGCTGCGGCGATAGCTGCGCGGACGCGGCTGTTCCAGCTCGCGGAGTCGCTCGGCGGCGTCGAGAGCCTGATCGAGGTGCCCGCCCGCATGACGCACGCAGCGACGGCCGACGCGCCGTTCGCAGCGCCCCCGAACCTCGTGCGCCTCTCGGTCGGGATCGAGTCGGCCGAGGATCTCGTCGACGACCTCGAGCAGGCGCTCGTCCCGGCGGCAGCGCGCTCACGGTAATGAGCGGCGAGTCAGTCGTCTTCGTCGAGATCCCCTCGGGCTCGCGCAACAAGTACGAGTGGGACGAGGAGCTCGGCGGCCTCGTGCTCGATCGGCGCCTCTTCACCGCGATGACCTATCCCGCCGATTACGGGTACGTCGAGGGAACGCTCGCCGAGGACGGCGACCCGCTCGACGCGCTCGTCCTTGTCTCCGACCCGACCTTTCCCGGCTGCCGGATCCGCGTCCGCACGATCGGCGTCTTCCACATGGAGGACGAGAAGGGTCCCGACGAGAAGCTGCTCTCGGTGCCGCTGGGCGACCCGGCGTTCGAACGGATCCAGGACATCGACGACGTCGCGAACGAGCTGCGCGACGAGATCGAGCACTTCTTCCAGCGCTACAAGGATCTCGAGCCGTCGAAGCAGACGGAGACGCGCGGCTGGGGCAACCGCGACGAGGCCGAGGAGATCCTCGCCTCCGCGCGCGAGCGCGCCTAGGCCGGCTCGAGCGCGGCGAGCCGCTCGCGCAGGCGGCGCACGAGCGGGACGACTCCCTTTCGCTCGTAGCGGTCGAGCGCCTCCTGCGCGGCCGCGAGCGCGCCGTCGCGGCGACCGGCGGCCTCGAGCACCTGCGCCAGGACGGCGAACGCGTCGCCCTGGTTGAGGAGCGAATCGCTGCGCTCGGCCCAGTCGACCGCTTCGCGAGCGAGCCGCTCTGCCTCCGGGTGCTCGCCGCGGTGCGACTGCAGGAGCGCCTCGGTCTGCCGCCAGATCGTCTGCGTCATGGCGTCATCCTGATCGCCGAGCTCTCGGCCCTTCGCCGCGAGGGGCGCAGCCTCCTCGTGGCGTCCGAGACCGCACAACACGCGACCCAGCATCGGTGCGTACGTCGAGAGAGTGCCGAAGCTGCCGGCTGCCTCGTACGCGTCGCAGGCGCTGCGCAGATAGGCGATCGCGGCCTCGTCGTCGCCGGCGAGCGTCGCGATCTCGGCCATGAAGGAATCGCCCACGGCCCAGCCGAGCTCGCGGGCACGCGCGTGCGCGGGAAGTGCCACCTCCCAGGCCTCGTCGAACCGGCCGAGCATGGCCAGGAGTAGGCCACGCAGCATGAGGTCGTTCGGATGAGACTGCTCCGGCAGCACCGCGTCGAACGCAGCGAGAGCCTCCGCGGCGGGGCGGGGCCCCTGCGATAGCGCGACCCCGAGGCCCCACATCCGGTAGTCGGGCCACCTCGCTCGTGCGTATGCGATTGCCTGCTCGGTGGCCTGCGCCCACTCCTCGTACCGGCTTCGCTGGTTCGCAGCCGTACTGAGCGCGATCCAGGCCTGGACGAGCCCCTCGTCGTCGCCTGCCGCCTCGAGCAGTGGCAGTGCCTCTCGCGCCAACCTCTCCACCTCGTCGGCAGAACCGCTGCCGGCGTGGAGCCGCATGTCGGCAGCGACCGCGCGGGCGAGCGCCGCACCCGCCTCGTCTCCCGAAGCCGCCGCGCGCGAGGCGGCCTCTTGCGCGAGCTCGGAGGCCCGAGGAGCGTCGGTGAACATGAAGAGGCGCGAGAACTCTGCCTCGAGGTTGACGTCGAGTCGATGCGGCCTTGTGAGCTCTAGGCTCCGCTCCAGCAGGGCTACGGCAGCGCCCATGTCGCCGCGCCGGTGCGCCCGCTGACCGGCTGTGGCGAGGCGCTTGCCGGCGGCGATCGCCACCGTCGGATCGGACGCGCCGATCTCCTCGAGGTAGCGGGCCGCCTGCTCGAGGTGATAGCCGAGGATCTCGTCGAGCTCGACGAGGCTCTGCCCGTGCTCCTCGAGCCAAAGGGCGAAGCGGCGGTGCAGATCCGCCCGCGTCGCCTTCGGCAGCGCGTCGTACGCCGCGTCCCTGATGAGCAGATGGCGGAAGCGGTACGCGTCCTCGCGCGGCAGCTGCGGCCGGTCGGGATGGACCAGGTCGCGCCGCACGAGCGCGGCCAGCCTCGGCGTCACCTCCGTCTCCTCCGGCGCGAGGGCCTGCACCGTGCCACGGTGGAAGAGCTCCCCCTCGACCGATCCGCGCTCGAGCACCCTGCGCTCCGGCTCGTCGAGCTGGTCGAGCCGCGCCGCGAGCAGCGCCCGCAGGTTGGCGGGCACCTCGACCTCGGCGCCGTCGCCGGCGAGCGCGAGCATCTCCGTTACGAAGAGGGGATTGCCGCCCGAGGCGCGGACGATCCGCTCGCGCACCGCATCCGAGACGGTGTCCCCGACGAGCTCGACGGCCTCTTCCGCCGGCAGGGGCTCGAGCCTCAGCGCCGCTGGCCACCCGGGCCGCCGGTCGAGCAGCTCGGGCCGGGCCATGCAGACGAGCAGCAGCGGCGCCCCGGCCGAGAGCAGCGCCGTCGACTCGACGAGCTCGAGGAACGTCTCCTCGGCCCACTGGATGTCGTCGAAGCAGACGACGAGCGGCGCCTGCTCCTCGAGCAGCTTCCGGAAGGCCCAGGCGATCTCGTCGGTCCCGGACGCGGCGCCGCCTTCTCCGCGCAGCGACCGGATCGCCTGCGCCGCCAGCTCGTCTTCCGGCAGCGCGTCGAGCTGCTTCACCACCTCCACGACGGGCCAGTAGGTGATCCCCTCGCCGTAGGACAGGCAGCGACCGCGGACGACGCGGGCGTCGATCCTGTCGAGCGCCTCCGCCACGAGGCGCGACTTGCCCACTCCCGGATCGCCGACCACCGTCACGAGCTCGCAGCGCGGCCCGGCGAGAGCGCGGTCCCAGGCGTCCACGAGCTGCTGCAGCTCCCGCTCGCGGCCGACGAAGCGGGACGCATGGGAACGCTCGGCCGCGTCTCGAACGGCGAGGAGCGGGTGCGCGGGGACGGCGTCGCTCTTGCCCTTCAGCTCGAGCCGCCGCTCCTCGCCGGTCTCGACCGCGCTCGCCACGAGGCCCAGCGTCTCGGTCCCGATCAGCACCTCGCCGGGCTGCGCCGCCTGCTCCAGGCGCGCGGCGACGTTGACCGCATCCCCCGTCGCGAGCCGTTCCTCGGTGCCCGCGAGCACCTCGCCGGTGTTGACGCCGATCCGGCCCTCGACCCCGAGCTCCGGCAACGCGTCCCGCATCTCGACCGCGGCACGGCACGCCCGGAGCGCGTCGTCCTCGTGCGCGACCGGCACCCCGAACACTGCCATCACCGCGTCGCCGATGAACTTCTCCACAGAGCCGCCGTGGGACTCGACGATGGCCTTCATCCGCTCGAAGTACCGCGCCAGCAGCCCCTGCAGCGCTTCGGGATCGACGGACTCGCCGAGGGCCGTCGAGCCGACCACGTCGCAGAACAGCACCGTCACGACCTTCCGGTGCGCGCCGCTCGTCACGAGTCGAGGCTAGAGCAAGGGCCGCATAGGATCAACGCATGGCGGCGCCGGAGCCGATCGACCTCCACCATCTCGGCCGTGAGCGGATCATCGCGAGCTATGTCCTCGACACCGACGACGGGCCGGCGCTCTTCGACTGCGGTCCCGCGACCACGATCGACGCGCTCAAGGCCGGCCTCGCCGACCGCGGCCTCGCGCTGACCGACGTCCGTCACCTGCTGCTCAGCCACATCCACCTCGATCACGCCGGAGCGACCGGCGTTCTCGTGCGCGATCACCCGGCGCTGCGGGTGCACGTCTCGCCGATCGGCGCCCCGCACCTCGTCGACCCGGCTCGGCTCGAGAAGAGCGCGCGCCGCCTCTACGGCGACTCCTTCGACTCGCTCTGGGGCGAGCTCGCGCCCGTGCCGGAGGAGAACGTCCACATCGTCGAGGATCGCGTGCTCGGGCTCGACTGCTTCCCCACGCCCGGCCACGCCTCGCACCACGTCTGCTACCTCGACCCCGACGGGACGCTCTACGCCGGCGACGCGTGCGGCGTCCGCGTCCTGCCCGGCCGCTTCGTGATGCCGCCGACGCCGCCGCCCGAGGTCGACGTCGAGGCGTGGAAGAACACCCTCGACGAGATCGAGGCGCGCGATCCCGAGCGCCTCGCGCTGATCCACTTCGGCGTGGCGGAGGACGTGGGGCGCCACCTCACGGAGCTGCGCCTGAACCTCCTCGACTGGGCCGAGTCGGTTGAGGGCGGCGCGACGGAGGAGGAGTTCGTCGAGTACGCCCATGCCCAGCTCACGGACTCCCGCGAGGACGGGCCGACCTACGACCTCGCCATGCCGCTCTGGCAGTCGTACGCCGGGCTCAAGCGCTGGGCGGACAAGCGCGCCGCCACATGACGGGGCCGCTTCGCCTTCCCGCGTTCCGTCTTCTCTTCTCGGCGCGGGCGATCTCGTACGTGGGGACGTACCTCGCGCCGATTGCGGTCGCGTTCGCCATCCTCGACAACGGAGGCGGTGCGACCGCGGTCGGGCTCAGCTTCGCGGCCTGGACGCTTGCGCAGGTGGCGATGCTCGCGTTCGGCGGCGTGGTGGGCGACCGGGTGCCGCGGCGGATCGTCATGATCGGCTCCGACACGGCGAGCACCGTCGTCCGCACGGCGATGGGAGTGGTCCTCGTCTCGGGACACGCGCAGGTCTGGGAGCTGATTGCGCTCCAGGCGTGCGGCGGGGCCGCGGTCGCCTTCTACTCACCCGCCTCCTACGGGCTCGTGCGGGAGGTCGTGCCGGAGGAGGAGCTCCAGTCGGCGAACGGGCTGCTCGCCATCGCCCGCTACGCGGCCTTCCCGCTCGGCGCCGCGATCGGCGGCTCGATCGTCGCTCTGATCGGGCCGGGCACGGCACTCATCGTCGACGCCGGAACGTACGCCGCGAGCGCGCTTCTCCTCTCCCGGATCGACGTCGAGTCGATCGCGCGCGCGGGCGCTGGATTCCTGCAGGAGCTCCGCGAGGGCTGGAGCGCCTTCGTCGAGCAGACCTGGGTCTGGGTGCTCGTCGTCTACGTCTCGTTCTACTTCCTCATCACATACGCGCCGTTCTTCGTGCTCGGCCCGTACGTCGCGAAGCACTCGATGCACGGGGCGAGCTCGTGGGCGTTCGTCGTGACGGGCGAGGGAGTCGGATCGCTGCTCGGCGGGCTCGCGGGCCTGCGGTGGCGGTCGCAGCAGCCGATGGTGACGACCGGGATGCTCCTGATGCTCAGCGCCGTGCAGAACCTCGTCCTGGCGTACCACCCCACGACCCTGCTGCTGACACCGGCAGCTACCGGTGCCGGCTTCGCATTCGCGCTCGGCTCGGTCGTGTGGGACACGACGTTGCAGCGAAAGGTTCCGCCGGAGAAGCTCGCCCGCGTCGCGTCGTACGGCTGGATGGGAGCGATGGTCTTCCTGCCCGCGGGCTACGCGCTCGCCGGTCCGATCTCGACGCTCATCGGGCTCAGGGCCTACCTCGTGCTCGCGGCCGCGTGGATCGTCGTCAGCACACTCTTCGTGACCCGCCTGCGTGCCGTGCGCGACGTCCGGTTCGAGGAGCCGACCGACGCCGCGCCCGTGGCCGCTCAGTAGGCTCGGACCCATGCCACGCGTGCCCGTCCCGCCGGAGATCGACGCCTTCCTCGCCCGGCCCAACCCGGCAGTCGTCGCAACCGTGAGCCCGAGCGGCGCGCCCCACACCGCAGCGACCTGGTACGACTGGGAGGACGGCCGCGTCCTCCTCAACATGGACGAGAGCCGTCTGCGCCTCCGCTACATGCGACGAGATCCCGCGGTCGCGCTCACCGTGCTCGCAGAGGACAGCTGGTACGAGCAGGTCACGTTGCTCGGTCGCGTCGTCTCGATCGAGGACGATCCCGACCTGGCCGACATCGACCGGCTCTCGATTCGCTACGGCGGCGGGCCGTTCCACGGCCGCGACGCCAAGCGCGTCAGCGCGTGGATGGAGCCGGACCGCTGGACCGGCTGGCCTCTTCCTCGCTGAGCTCCTCGGTCTCCACGATCCAGAGCGGCCCGTCGCCGCACTCGACGCGGCGCGCTCCTTCCACCTCCGTCAGCGAGGTCGCGAGGACTCGGACCGGGGCGCCGTCGAGCTCGAGCAGCGCGCCCTGGGTTCCGACGGGCGTGAACGCGTAGCGCCATGCCCAGGCGAGCCGGTGCACCTCGGCCGCCGGGCGGGAGAGATCGAGCCACGCGTCGTCCTCGCTGAAGAACGACTCGTAGCTGCCGCCGTTCTCCTGCGGGGTCCCCTCCTCGCCGGCCGCAAGCCGCTCGAGCGCCTCGCCGAGCGCTTCCATCCCGATCGGCCCGACCCGCGGGTAGAAGACGTCGGGTGGCTCGAGCTCGCCGAGCGGGAAGCGCCGCTGGGAGAAGATCGGCCCGGTGTCGAGCTCCGCGTCCATGCGGTGGAAGGTGAACCCGATCTCCTCCTCGCCCTCCCGGATCGCCCAGGCGACCGGGAGCGGCCCGCGGTGCCTCGGCAGCAGCGAGGGGTGGCCGTTGAGCCAGCCGAGCCGCGGCACTGCGAGCGCGTCGGGCGGGATCTTCCACGGGAAGCCCATGCAGATCACGAGGTCGGGCTCCGCCGAAGCGAGCAGCGGCGCGAGGCTGCTCCGGCGCGCGGCGAGCAGGATGTCGAAGCCGGCAGGCGTGCCCGAGACGAGCTCTTCCGTCATCGCGGCCGGGCCGTACCGTCCGTCGGTGTTGCGCATCGACAGCAACGCCACCGGCTCGTGGCCCGCCTCCCGGACCACGGCCTCGAAGCCCACGAGCACCGGCGCGATCCGCGTGACGATCACGACGCGCCAGCTCATTCGTCTCGCAGGATGCGCCCGCCCGACGACTGGTTGCGCGCCTTGACCACGATCTCGTCGACGTTCACGTGCCACGGCCGGCTGAGCGCGAAGAGGATGCACTCGGCGATGTCCTCCGGTTGCATCGCGTCGATGCCTCGATAGACGGCCGCCGCCTTCTCCTCGTCGCCCTTGAACCGGACGAGCGAGAAGTCCGTCTCGACGAGCCCGGGATCCACGGTGGTGACGCGAATCGGCCGGCCCAGCAGGTCCTCGCGCAGGGCGTACGTGAACCCGCGCTCGGCGAACTTCGACGTGACGTAGATCGCGCCGTTCTCGTAGGCCTGGCGGCCCGCGACCGAGCCCATGTTCACGATGTGGCCCCAATCGCCGAAGTGCGGCAGGCAGAGCCGGGTCATCCGGACGAGGCCGGCGACGTTGACGGCGAACACGGGCGCCTCGTCTTCCTCGCTCGATTCGTCGAACGGGGCGCGGCCGAGTGCAAGGCCCGCGTTGTTGACGAGGATGTCGAGGCCGCCGAGACGCTCCACGGCCTCGGCGACGAAGCCCTCGCAGCTCGCGGGGTCCGAGACGTCGAGCTCCAGCGCGAACTCGGTCTCGATCCGTTCGACGCGACGCGCGCCGCCCGCGACTTGAACGCCGGCGTCCGCGAGCGCGGCCGCCGCGGCGCGGCCGATGCCCGACGACGCGCCGGTCACGATGGCGCGCTTGCCGGTCAGGTCTAGAGGGGCCACCTCCCCTGACTCTATGCGGCGTGCTAGGCGGCGGGAAGCGAGTCGCTCACGGCGGACTTCTCGTGGCCCGGTGCCAATACGGACTTCCCCGCCGCGCGGAGCGCCTCGTACTCCGCCAGGGTCAGCGAGACCGCGACCCGGCAGTCCGGCGCGCCGCACTCGCACCTGAAGTCCCAGTGATCCTGGCCCGGCTCGATGCCCTCGAAGCGCCGCGCCGCCTCGTGGACGTTCACGTTGACCTCGAGCAGCAGATCCTGCTCGACCGAGCCCTGGTTCTCTTCACGACCTGTCATGCGCGCGACTGTCTCCCTCAACCGCGTCCTTCGCCCGCCAGCCTAAAACGGATTCGCCGGTACTGGCAACAAGCTAGGAGTACGACGCTTCCCACGCCCGGCCGAGCGCAAGCCTCTCCGGCGGCGTCGGGTGGCTGAAGAGAAGGAGGTAGACGAGGCGAGGCGGCTCGAGGTCGGAGAGGTTGCGGCGCGCCAACTCCACGTGCGCGCGCGCGAACGCGGCAGGCTCCCGGGTGAGGTCGAGGGAGCACCGGTCTGCGGCACGCTCGAAGCGGCGCGACAGCCACGCCCCTGCGGGCAGCGCGACGAGCTCGAGCGCGAAGAGCAGCAGGAGAGCCTTCGGCAGGGTTCGCGGCTCCGCGATGCGCGTCCCCAGGACGGCCCACAGGACCGCGACGGCGACCGCGGCTCCCGTCATGGCGAGCACGGTCAGCTTCGCCACGTGGCGGTCGCGGCGGTGACCGAGCTCGTGTGCGACCACGACCTGCACCTCGGCCGGGTCGGCCGCCTGGAGCAGCGTGTCGAAGAGGACGACGCGGCGCGTACGGCCCATACCCGACACGTAGGCGTTGACCTTCGTGGTACGGCGGCTCGCGTCGGCGACGAGCACGCTCCGTACGGGCACGCCCGCCCGCTCCGACAGCAGGCGCAGGTCTCGTGCGTGCGCTTCGTCCTCGAGCGGCCGGAAGCGGTTGAAGATCGGCTCCAGGACGACGGGCGCGACGAACGAGAGGAGGAGCACGGCCAGCGCGAGGGCCGCGCCCGCCGGCAGCGCCCACCAGCCGGGCAGCGCCCCCGCGAGCGCGACGGTCGCCGTCCATGCCGTCGCCCCGAGCACGAGCGAGACCGCGAGACCCTTGCCGCGATCGGCGAGCCAGCCGCCGAAGCTCTGGGTAGAGAAGCCCCAGCGCCGCTCCCGCCGCCAGCCGCGCCAGAATGCGACCGGCGTGTGGACGAGGCTCGAGGACGTCGTCACGAGCGCGGCGTACGCGGCCGCTGCGGCCTCCGGCGGCAACGACCCGAGCGGTGAGAAGAGCCACCGGCCGAGTGGGGTCCACGCGAGCGCCGCGAGCAGGCCGGCAGCGAGCGCCGCGTCCAGAGCCAGGCCGAGATAGAGCGGGCGGTGATACGCGCGTGCCCGGGCCCGCTCCTCCTGGGAGAACTCGCCGTTCATGCGGTACGAGGGTACGTGCGTAACCGCGAAAGGCCCTTGGTCGTTTTCAGTCCCGAACCCGCAAACAAGCCCCCCGTTTCGGGCGGAAGGAGGGGTGAGGTAGATGCTGTTGCTGATTCTCTTGGCAATTCTGGCGGTCATTGCGTTCGGCGTCGGATTCGTCGTGCACTGGCTGTTCATCGTGGCCGCAGTGCTCGCGCTGATCTGGCTGATCAGCCTGTTCACCGGCGGCTTCGGCCGCGCCGGCGCTCGACGCTGGTAGGCCGCACACGCTTCCAGGATGAGCCGGGCGGCCCATTGCGGGCCGCCCGTTCCTGTGCGACCGTGCAGGGGTGTCGCGGACAGCGATCCTCCTCTGGATCCTCGCCCTTATGGCGCTCGAGATCCAGCACCTGAAGTGGATCTGGTGGGAGCACTGGGACTGCCGCGGCTGCTCCGTCAAGCACAAGGACTGCTCGTGCGGCGCGACCCGTAGCTGGGTCATGTTCCTCTAGCGGCCGCTGCACCCCCGCTTGGCCGAGCTGCCACCTGTCGCCTCTCGTGGGGGTCACCCGAAAGGGTGCATTCGCGCGCCGGCGCAATCCGGGCAGCCGACGGTTCCGTAGTGCGCTGCAGCAAGGGGGCCACGAATGGAGGAAATTCCGATGCTGAGAATCATGTTGGCGGCGACTACGGCGGTTCTGCTGACACCCGCGATCGCCCACGGTGCGACGAACGCCGCGAAGATTCGCGGCACCGTCGCGGTGAAGCAGGCGAACCGGCACGTGCTCGTGATCTCGTCGCGGAACGGCGACGTGGAGTCGGCGCGGGTGTCCGCGAGGCAGCTGCGTCAGACCCGGGTCGGAGAGCGCCTCGCCCTCGCCGGCAAGCGGCTGGCCGACGGGTCGCTGCGGGTGACCAAGCTCCGGCGCCTCGGTTCGACGAGGCACGCCCGTCTGGCGGTCGTCGTCTTGAACGCGAGGTCGCGGCGGCTGCTCGTCGCGGGAGGCGGCAGCGCCTTCTCGATCCGGCTCACACCCGGTACACGACTCCTCGCAGGCAAGGGAAGCGTGCGGCCGGGCCAGGTGGTCGACGCCGACGTCGAGCTCTCGGGCGACGACGCGCCCGTCGGCACGACGCTGCATGACGCAGGTGACGCGCCGCTGATCGACTTCTCGGGAGTGGTGACGGCGATCGACGCGACAAGCTTCACCGTCACGAGCGACGGGATCGCGACGGTGGTTCAGCTCCCGACCGGCGTCGTGCTGCCGGCCATTGTCCACATCGGCACCGAGGTCGAGGTCGTGGCTGCGATCTCGGGCTCCACGCTCACCCTGACCACGATCAAGGTCGACGGCCAGGACCAGGGCGACGACGGCGGCAGCGACGTCGAGCAGGGCCGCGTCAAGGTGGAAGGCTTCGTCACCGCCTTCGGAGGCGGCTCGGTCACCGTGCAACCCGGGGACAACGCCAGCCCGGTGACCTTCGCCGTGCCGGACGGCTTCGCTCTGCCGAGCACACTCGGGGTCGGCAGCGTCGTCGAGGCCCGCGGCGAGCTCGTGGGCAACGTCCTGACGTTGACGAGGATCGAGCTCAAGAACGAGGACGGGGAGCAGGAGATCGAGACGGAAGGCACGGTGACCGCGCTCGCTTCCGGTTCGATCACAGTTCAGAGCAGCAGCAGCGGTGACGACGGCGGCGACGACAACGGCAGCGGCGGCGGCGGCGGCGGCACCAGCACCCTGACCTTCACCATCCCGGACGGGTTCAGCCTGCCGGCGGGGCTCGCAGTCGGGAGCGACGTCAAGGCGCGCGGCGACATCGTCGGCGGCGTGCTCACCCTGACCCGGATCGAGCTCACGAACGAGGACGGCGACTGAGCCGAACTGCCTAGGTGCGTTCGAGCAGCGCGCTCCAGCGCTGCTCGAACCGCCTCGTCTTCCAGAGGGTGAGCGAGAAGAGCCAGGTCGCGGCGAAGAGCCCGACCACGAGGTAGCCGAGCCGGCCGAGGTCGAGGTCCTGGAGCAGCGACCAGAACGCGCCGTGGAGGGAGAGCTTCGCCGCGAGCACCTGTAGGAGCTCGATGGCGCCGATGCACCAGGCCACGGCCACCGAGAGGCTCGTGACGCTAATGTTGTAGTAGACCTTCCGCACCGGGCTCGAGAACGCCCAGCCGTAGGCGTGGCTCATGAAGGCACCGTCGGCGGTGTCCATCAGGCTCATTCCGGCGGCGAAGATCAGCGGCAGCGAGATCACGGCGAGAAACGGGACGCGGTGTGTCGCGACGCCCGCGGCGACGGCGAGCAGGCCGATCTCCGTGGCCGTGTCGAAGCCGAGCCCGAACAGGACGCCGAGCGGATACATCTTCCAGCTCGCGTCGATCCGGCTCCCCACCCGCTTGAGCAGGAAGCGGCTGAGGAAACCCTGGTTGACGAGCGCACGCTCGAGCTCCTGCTCGTCGTAATGACCGCGCTTCATGCTCCGGAAGACGCCCACGACGTCGAGCAGGACGAGCAGGTTGAGCGCGCCGATCAGCAGGAGGAACGTCCCCGAGACCGAGGCGCCGACCGTCGAGCCGTAGGCCTGAAAGGTGGGGATCCGCGAGTGGACGGCCCCGGCCGCGACGGCGAGGCCGGCGGTGAGCGAGAAGACGATCGTCGAGTGGCCGAGCGAGAAAAAGAAGCCCGTGCCGAGCGGCCGCTCTCCGTCCTGCAAGAGCTTGCGCGTCGTGTTGTCGATCGCCGCGATGTGGTCGGCGTCGAAGGCGTGCCGCAGGCCGAAGGTGTACGCGAGCGTGGCCAGGCCGGTCAACGCCGGGTTGCGCGGCAGGTAGTAGAGAAAGAGACCGAAGCCGAGCACGTGCAGGAGCACGACCAAGCCTGCGAAGCCGCCGAGCCGCCTCCACTCCGTGCGCGTCATGCCTGCGCTCCTGCGAGCGACATCCTCGCGGCGCGCCGCTCGGCGCGCACCGCAAGCCAGATCGAGCCCTCGAAGAGCGCCCACATCGGCAGGAGCTCGAGCAAGGTCGTCACGGGATCGGGCCCGGGCAGCGCCAACGCCGCGACCGCGACGAAGAAGTAGCCGCGCCGCCGGTTCCGGCGCAGCCCGGCCGAGGTGAGGACGCCGAGGTTGACGAGCGCCAGCACCACGAGCGGCGTCTCGAAGACGCAGACGACGCCCAGGAGCACCGAGCTGACGAACGAGTAGTAGCTACTCGCCCGGATCAGGAGCCTGAAGTGCGTCGTTTCGTAGCCGGTGAGCCAGTGCACGGACCGCGGCAGCAAGATCCCGTAGCCGAACGCGAGCCCCGCCGCGGCGAGCACGAGCCCGAACGCGGCGAGGAGGAGAATCCGGCGCTCGGCCGCAGCGTCGAGCGCCGGAGCCAGGAACGACCAGGCTTGCCAGAGCAGCACCGGCAGAGCGAAGAGGAGCCCCGCGTACAGGCTCACCGCGAGCGAGACCGAGAACGGCTCGGCGACGCCGAACGCCGCGAGGTGGCGGTGCGCGGGCGGCAGAGGACGGGCCAGCAGGTCGAGGATGCGATCGTGGAAGACGAACGCCACGGCGGTCGCCAGGGCGACCGCGGCGAGGGCGACCAGGATCCGCCCTCGCAGCTCCTCGAGGTGCTCGACGAGCGTCGCCTCCTCTTCGCGGGGGAGCCGGCGCGGCCGCATCAGTCGCTGGTCTCGCTCTCGGTCTTCTCCGGCAGGGCCTGGTGCGTGACGGAGTCCTTGAACTCGCGCATCCCGCTCCCGAGCGAGCGGCCGATCTCCGGCAGGCGCTTGGCGCCGAAGAGGCAGAGCGCGATCAGGAGCAGAAGCGCGAGGTGTGTGGGAGAAGTCCAGCCGATCATGCGTGTTCCTCCTTGATCGAGAGGTCGGTGACGGCCGCGCCGGCCACGGCTACGTGACGCCGCAGCGGCCGGTCGTGGAGCCAGAGCGTGTACTCGCCGGCGGGGAGCCGGTCGAAGACGGCGCCGTAGAGCGACCGGCCGGCGACCGGCCGCGCGTGGACCTGCTTGTGCGAGCGCTCGTCGTCGCGCCCGGAGGGGCTGATCTCGATCTCCGCGCCGTGCAGGTCCGCGCCGGTGCGGAGGACGAGCGCCCCGACGCCCGGCCCGAGGTCGAGCATCACGTGCTCGGGCCGAGCGTCGGTGGAGTGGTCGTGGTTCGAGCTCACGACGAGGGCGTGTCGAAGCCGTCGTGCGGCGTGCCGAGGTACGGGAACGTCGTCTGGTAGCGGCCGTTCCCCGGGGTGAGGTACGACGAGACCGCGCCGACGGCGGCGTCCGGCGTGTAGCTCGGAGCGACGAGCGGAATCGTCGCGCCCGCCACCGCCTTCAGCTCGATCGAGACGACGTCGTCGAACACGCGCCGCCCGTTGGGGAAGCCGGCGAGATCGCCGCCGACCACGCCGAGCACGTTCGGGCTCGAGGCCGGCGGGATGGCGACGTTGAGCCGCAGCATGTCCGCAGGCTTCGTGCTCGTGAAGTTCTGGAACCCCGGGACGACGCCGCTCGGGATCCCGGTGAGCAGGATCGCCTCGAGGTCCGCCCGGTCGCCGGTGAACGACGCGAGATGCGGAAACGCGCCGGGGTAGAGCACGGGCAGGAGCTTGGCGAGCTCCGGCTGCTTCACGTACTTCACGAACCCCGCGTCGTCGATCGGGTCCACGGCATTCCAGCGGTCCTTGTCGCCGATCGGCACGATCACCTCGTTGAACAGCGGGTTCCCGAGCCGCGAGACCTGCGTCCACGGGCCGGTCTTCTGCTTCTTGTGCCCTTCCTGGACGATGACCTTGCGGCGGCTCGCACCCGTCCAGACGCCCAGCACCGCGACCGCCTGAGACGGGTCGGTGGGAACCGAGCCGTCCCTCGTCAGCATCTTGATCGGGACCTTGATCGCGATCGTGTGGATGTTCATCGACTTCAGCGGGTCTATGGCCGGCGCCGCCGGGGTCGGGATCAGGTGGAGGTTCTGGATCGGCCTGATGTCCCCGAGGTCGAAAATCGCGCCGAGGTCGACGAAGAAGCCGTCGTTCCGCTGTCCCGCGAACACCGTCTCGCCGGACGGAAGCTGGTGCACTGCCGCCGCCGCGAGGGCTTCGTAGTTCGGGGTCGAGCGAGGCCCGACGTTGCACGGCGGGCACGCGAGCCGGTGTCCCAGCACCTTGCCTTTGCCGTCCTGCGCGTGGCTCTGCTTGTGGCCCTTGCCGTTCGAGTGGATGACGGAGACGGAGTAGTGCTGCCGCTTGTTCCAGTGCGGGTCGTCGAGCGCCGTGATCGGCCCGGTGTTGTAGAGGAACGTGTCCGGGTTCTGGTACGTCGTCCCGAACCGGAACTGGTACGTGATCTCCGGCAAGGCGTCGCCGTCGTTGTCGATGTAGATCGAGTAGAGGACGTCGTCGCCGAACTCGAAGAAGTTCGGCCCGCCGGGCGGCGCCTGGAGCGGCACGTAGTTCGCGATCAGCGTGACCGTCGTGGGGTCGTCCGGGCTGACGAACGCATAGACGTCGGCGCTGTCGGCGGCCGGGTCGAGGCTGATCGCGGGGGCTTCGCGGTGGGAGGACATCTAGCTCACTCCCTTCCTGCCGGCGGCCCGCAAGAGGCGCTGTACGAGCGCCCGGTCGCGGTACGTGTGCTCGACGGTGCCGGCGGTGACGGTCACCTCGCCGAGCTGCGCGTCGCGCACGTAGGCGACGAGCGGCTCCTCGGGCACGGCGGCCGTGGGGTCGGTTGGCTCGGCGCCGTCTCCGACCGCCGCCCGCGCGATCGGCGGTGCCGCGGCGAGAGCCGCTGCGCCGGTGGCCGCGCCGGCGATCTTCACGAACGAGCGCCTACTCAGGCGTTCCATTGCCCTCTCCTTCCCGGCGGCTCCGGCCGCCGTGTGGACTGCGGTCGGTGCTGATTCGTCCGACACGGCAAACCGGTTCGATCGGCTTGAACCGCCTGCGCCCGACGCGCGAATATCGGGCGCTGTGAACCGGCAGCTCGCCCACCTCTCCGACGAAGCGCTCGTCGCTCTGGCCGCCCGGTCCGAGCAATCGGCGCTCGCCGAGCTGTACGACCGCTACGGCCGCACCGCGTACGGGCTGGCGCTCCGCGTCCTGCGCGACCAGTCTCTCGCCGAGGACGCGGTCCAGGAGGCGTTCCTCGCTGTCTGGCGGACGGCCTCCCGGTTCGTGCCGGAGCGCGGCAAGGCGAGCACGTGGATCCTCACGCTCGTCCACCGGCGGGCGGTCGACGCCGTGCGCCGCGAGCAGCGGCGGCGCACCGACTCGCTCGAGCTCGCCGCCGAGCCGTCCGTCGAGGGAGTGGAGGAGGACGCGTGGCTACGGCTGCAGCGCGAGCGCGTGCAGGCGGCGCTGCGGCACCTGCCCGACGCGCAGCGCGAGGCGCTCGAGCTCGCGTACTACGGAGGGTTCAGCCAGTCGGAGCTCGCCGAGAGGCTCGGGCAGCCCCTCGGTACGATCAAGAGCCGGATGTTCACCGGCCTCTCGCGCCTGCGCGAGGAGCTCGGGGAGCCCGGAACGGAGATGTCATGGACCTCCACGACCTGACCGCCGCGTATGCGCTCGACGCGCTCGACCCCGAGGAGGCCGAGGCCTACGAGCGTCACCTGAGCCAGTGCGAAGAGTGCCGCGAGCAGCTCGCCGAGCTCAACGGGAGGGCTGCGTCGCTCGCCTTCGGCACGGTCGCGCCCGCGCCGCCTGCGCGGCTCCGCGCCTCGATCCTCGACGCGGCGGCCGCCGAGCGGGCGAACGTCGTCCCGCTCCTACGCCGCCGGTGGGTCGCGCGCGGGCTCGCGGTCGCCGCTGCGGCGGCGGCCTGCGTCGTGGTCGGCCTTGCGGTGGCCTCGAGCCGATCGGGCCAGACCCAGGTGTTCAGCTTGATCGTCCGGAACGGACAGGCGACGCTCCACGCGTCCGGCCTCTCGGCCGCGCCCCAGGGCAAGACGTACGAGGCCTGGGTGATCCCGGCAGGGCACTCCGCCAGGCCCGCGGGCCTCTTCCCCGGCGGAAGCGGCACGACCGTCCGTCTCAAGGGCGCCGTGCCGGCGCACGCCGTGGTCGCCGTGACGGTGGAGCGCGCCGGAGGCGTCAGCCACCCGACGAGCAAGCCGATCTTCAGCGCGTCGACGTAGCGCGTGTGAGCCTGAACGTCCCGACGGTCCGGCCGAAGAGCTTCGTGGTGCCCTCGTAACCAGCGCGTCCGTTCGGGACGAGCTCGTCGACGAGGCCGACCGGGTAGCGCAGCGACAGGCCGTCGACGGCGAACGGCAGGCGGACGCCGAGCGCGATCGTCCAGCCGCGACCGTTCTCGATTCGCTTGCGGACGATCCCGCGCATCGGGGGGAGCGCGCCGCCGGTGCGGTGGACGTCCCAGAGACCGTCGAGCTCGTTTCCCCCGGTCATGCGCCGGACACGGAGCTTCCGTGGAACGCTTCCAGGACGCCGCGGCGCAGGCCCGCTCCTTCGGCGAGACCGAGCACCGGCCGTATCCGGTGCCCGACCGGCCGTGGACGATGGGGCAGACGTGGGAGAACCTGCTGTTCGCGCACTGGCGCGTCCCCCACGATGCGCTCAGACCGTACGTGCCCGAGCGGCTCGAGCTGGAGGAGCACGACGGCTCGGCCTGGATCGGGCTCACGCCCTTCCATGTCAAGGGCCTGCGCCTGCGCGGCGCGCCTCCCCTGCCGCTGCTGTCGAGCTTCCACGAGCTCAACTGCCGCACCTACGTGCGCGCCGGCGACCAGCCCGGAATCTGGTTCTTCAGCCTCGACGCATCGAGCCGCGCCGCCGTCGTCGCTGCGCAGCGCACGTACCGCCTCCCGTACCGGCACGCGCGGATCGAGGCCGACGCCGACTCGTTCCGCGCCGAGACGGAGGGCGGGGGCTTCTTCAGCGCGCGCTACCACGGCGTCGGCATGCCCGCCACGGCGAAGCCAGGAACCCTTGAGTACTTCCTCGCCGAGCGCTACTGCCTCTACGCCGGCGAGGGAGAGATGCTCGCGGAGATCCACCACGCGCCCTGGCCGCTACAGCCCGCGGAGGCGGACGTCGAGCAGCGTGGGATCGCGCCGGTCGAGCTCGAGGGAAAGCCGCTGTGCCACTTCGCGCGCCGCCAGGACGTCGTGATCTGGTCGCTGGCGCGGTACTGACTCGAGCGCGATCCGCCCGACGCTTACTTCAGAACGGTGGAGCAGTACTGCGGAGACCCATCGGCGGGACTCGCGCAGTTCTCGGTCTGATCGAACTGGAGCGCCTGGCCGAAGTCTTTCGTCGTGCCGGGATAGTCGCCCCCGTAGGTGAACGCGTTGAGTGCCCCGTTCCAGGCGTACCAGGGGTAGCCGCAGAACGGCCCCCCGTAGCCGGCGCAGCTCGTCGGGCCCACGAAGGAGTTGCCGAGCACCTCGGCTTCGCCGCCCGTATCCGAGACGGCCGACCACGACTTCGCCGCGCTTCCGTTGCCGAAGGTCACGCCCTTGATCTCGAGCGGCTGGAACTCGAGCCAGCTGGGAATGTTGAACGAGTAGCACGGAGGCTTCGTCGCATCGCCCGGGATGCAGTACTGACCGGCGGGCGTCGTGTAGCTGCCGGTGTGCCCGATCTCCCAGACGAGCGAGTTGGGCGCATCGTTGACGAGGCCCCAGCCGAGCGCGCTGCCGAGCTTCTGCACGCTGTAGGCGGGCATCAGCGGCCCGTCCTGCTTGCTGTCGAGCACGATCGTTCCGGAATGGCCCGTGGTGAGGTCGGTGACGGTGATGTGCATCCCGTCCTTCGCGGCCGTGACGAACTGGTGATCGGTGATCGTGTCCCCGGCGTGCATCAGCAGGGGCCCACCGGTGGCGGAGTCGGTGAGCATCGCGTTGAACGCGGCCGACTCCGCGTTGCCGCGAGGAGAGACCTCCCACACAGGCGAGCACGCGGTGTACGTGTTGGCCGAATAGGAGACGTCGTAGGCGCCGCCCGAGGTGCAGTTGGTCGTGATGCTGTTCGGATAGAACTGCAGCTCGAGGAAGGCTTGCCCGAACAGGCTGTTCGGGTCCTTCACGGAGCCGCCGATCCAGAAGGTCGGCCCAACGGCGTCGACCTGGCCCTCCTGCGCCTCCGTCGTCCCCGCCATGTTGGTCGGAAGGACGATCGTCCAGGTCAGGTCCTGAGCCGATCCGGGAGCGTTCGAGAGCGGGTCGATCTCCGGCTCGTCATGGCCCGTGCAGCTCGACGTGTACCAGACGTATTCCTGTGGGTGGTGGCCGATGCAGAGTGACTGGCCGCTACCCGCAGCACGAGCCCACGAAGCCCCGGCCGCGCCGGCCAGGACCACGGTGACGGCAAAGGCAAACGCGAACGCGCACAAGAGCCGAACACGCATGAGAAGAGCCCCCTTCGTAGGCGATGACCGAGGCCAATTGTCGCGCCGAAGCGAAGGGAATTCAACAGCACGGCGGAGGTGGCTCTCGCCACCTCCGCCGCATCTTCAGTCCTGCTTCGGGATTACTCGCCCTGCAGGCAACCGAGACCGGTCTGGAAGAAGTCCTGATTGCTGAACTCCTCCTGGGTCAAGTAGCGGTCGCCGTTGATCACCTGGTTGTAGAAGCGCCCGGGCCTGCCCTTCGTCGAGCCGAAGATGTAGGCGCACTCGTCCCCGTTCTCGAACCCGCTCGAGTCGTACCAGCCGCCGTGCGTGTCCGGATCGGTGATCGCCTCCATGATCTCGTGACTCGTGGGGCTGACCTCGGTGTCGGCATCGGGGTCGCCGTTCGGCGCCTGGACCGTCGGATACACCGCGTCGCTGCTGCAGGTGAATCCGGTCGGCGAGTCGTAGATCGGGAAGGATAGATTCGCGTACACCAAGCCGTGGGGCGTCTGGCTGTGGTAGGCGCAGTACGCGCCGCTCGGCTCGTGGTTGATCGTGCAGGCGTTGCCCGCGGTAGCCGTCCCGCCACCGGTGAAGCACGTCTCGACGTGCTTGGCGATGAACAGGACGTAGATGTGCGCGAGGTCGACGGGCAGCCCCTTCGCCGCTACGACGTTCTCGGTCTCGGTGACCACTTGCGCATCGTCGATGCAGGCGTCGTAGCCGGAGCCGTCGGCGTAGATCCCGGTCCTGTCCGCGCTGGTCAAGTTGCAGCTGTTCTTGGGCAGCGGGCTCGTGTCGTCGATCGGCGTCCCGAGCCTGACCTGGTAGCTGATGTTCCCGTTCGAGCCGAAGTACTCGTTCAACGTCGAGAAGACGTTGGTGTGAGTGCCGCTCGCAGCCGCGACGTCACCGAGGTACCTCGTGATGATGCTCTTGTAGGTGCTGGCCATGGGGTGGCCCGCCGGATCCCAGAAGATCGGCGTCACGACGACGGGTCCGGTCGAAGGCGTGCCCATCACGGGGCCCTTGTGCCAGATCAGCGGCGGAGTGCCGTTGGCGGCATCGTCGGTGATGTGAGCCTGGCAACCGCTCGCAGGCTGCGCGTGCACCACGCCGACGAAATTGCCGTTGCGGGTCGAGCTATTCGCTGTGCAGGCGCCTGCCTTCGGCGCCACCGACTGTGCGGACGCGCCCCCGGCGAAGATCGCGACGGCGAGCACCGCGACGGCCGACAGGATCAAGGTCGCGACGAGACCCCGTCCCAGATGTCCTCTCTTCATGATCCCCCTTCTTCCTCGCGTCGTACTGGACTGGCTCTGACCATATATCGGTTCGAGCGTCGGGAAAAGGGGCCTTTTGGGGCTTCGCTCAGGACATCTGGCGGAGCGCGATCCCTCTGTTGAGATCCCCCTTCCGTGGGATGGAGGGTTCCCTGCATCGGCCTACGTTGCGCCGGCTGGATCGTCTGTTCATCGATTTGCGGCGTTCTGCGGCACAGGACGGTCGCGCAAGGAGGTTGGCGTGAGGACGTCCCTCGCGGCGAGAAACGAGAACGGAGCTGGTCGCCTCTTGTGGCGGATTGCGGCTGTCGCCGTGGTGGCCGCTGCTGTCGGCGGGATGCATGCGGGCGCATCTTGGGGGGCGTCGGGCTATGACCCGTC
Source organism: Gaiellaceae bacterium (assembly GCA_035653435.1). Lineage (GTDB taxonomy): Bacteria > Actinomycetota > Thermoleophilia > Gaiellales > Gaiellaceae > Palsa-739. The sequence goes on along the minus strand of DASRBY010000031.1, from coordinate 30,018 downwards.
GGCGGATCCCTACTCGATGCAGAACCTCACGGCGGCGGACGGTGCGCAGGCGTGGTGGCAGGCGGGCTACACCGGCAAGGGTGTCGACGTGGCCATGATCGACACGGGCGTCGCGCCGGTCGCAGGCTTGAGCACTCCGGGCAAGATCGTGAACGGCCCGGATTTCTCGCTCGAATCGCAGAATCCACAGTTCCGGAACATCGACACGAACGGGCATGGGACGTTCATGGCCGGGATCATCGCCGGCAACGACGGCCAGGCGGGAGGCTTCCGCGGTGTGGCTCCCGACGCGCGGATCCTCTCCGTGAAGGTCGGCGACGCCGACGGCGGCGTCGACGTGAGCCAGGTGATTGCAGCCATCGACTGGGTCGTTCAACACCGGCACGACAACGGTCTGAACATCCGGGTCATCAACCTCTCCTACGGCACGAACTCGTCCCAGGCCTACGGGGTCGATCCACTGGCGTACGCGGTCGAGCAGGCGTGGAGAGCCGGCATCGTCGTCGTCGCGGCGGCGGGCAACTCCGGCTTCCAGAAGTACTCCACCGCGCAGGGACTCGCCGACCCGGCGTACGACCCGCAGATCATCGCCGTCGGCGCTGCCGACACGATGGGCACGGCGGCCGGCAATGACGATCAGGTTGCATCGTTCTCGGCGAACGCGGCAAGCTGCGCCTCGTCCTGCCGGGCGCCGGATCTGATCGCGCCTGGAGCGCACCTCCAGAGCCTGCGTGACCCCGGCTCGTACATCGATCAGAACAACCCTGGTGCGGTGCTCGGTACGCAGTACTTCCGCGGCAGCGGCACGTCGGAGGCAACCGCCTTCGCGGCCGGCACGGTGGCCTTGCTGTTGCAGAAGTACCCCAACCTGACGCCGGATCAGGTGAAGGCGATGCTGACCTCGAGCTGCGACAGCCTCCCCTCCTTCAACTGGAAGGCGCAGGGCTGCGGCGAGCTGGACCTGAACAGGCTCCTGACGGCTACGCCTCCACTGTCCGCGCCTCAATTCAACGCTCCGTCCACGGGAACAGGCCTCCTCGAGGCCTCGCGCGGCTCCGACCACATCAGCATGAACGGCGTCGTGCTCCAGGGCGAGCAGGACATCTTCGGCCAGCCCTTCAACTCGACGGCGATGGCCGCCCTCGAGGCGGCCGGCTCGAGCTGGTCGGGTGGCACGTGGAACGGCTCCAGCTGGTCGGGCAGCTCCTGGAGCGGATCGAGCTGGTCCGGGAGCTCGTGGAGCGGGTCGAGCTGGTCGGGCAGCTCCTGGAGCGGGTCGAGCTGGTCGGCGAGCTCCTGGAGCGGTAACTCCTGGACCGGTTCCAGCTGGTCGGGCAGCTCGTGGAGCGGAAGCTCCTGGAGTGGCTCGAGCTGGAGCGGATCCAGCTGGTCTTCAGGGGCCTGGCTCGGAGCTAGCTGGGGCTAAGCCGGTCGGGCACACCAAACCCTTGTTGCTGAAACCCTCCCGGGCGGCAGCGGGTTATAGCGGTCGACCAAACCCGGACACTCTCCGCGCGTGGCCGGCGGCGGCCGGGCATGGCCGCCCTCCTGTCCCGGCGTGTGCTGGGCGGCCGGCGTGTGCCGGGTCGGGTGAGAGGACGCTGGCCAGCCGAGCGTGCAAGCGCGATCGGTTGCGGCTGGCGAAGAAGACGAGTTCGCGGCTGGGTCTGTCGGGGAACGCTCGTTCACGAGCCCCTGCCGCTTGCAGCCGTGCTCGGCGGTGCGGTTGCGCTTCTGAGCAGATCAAGCGCGTGCGAGTAGCGCTCCTGCGGAGTCGGTTCGATCGTGAGGAGCTGCATGACCCCGCCAGGCCATCGTCCGCTTGTCAGGCAGAGACGACGGGGACCGTGGGACGCATTGGCAAAGTGACGTCGGAGGCGGCCCTGGCGGTCGAGCTCGACCACTCGACCGCAAAGGGCGCAGTCGGATATCCCGTGCCGATGGTCGGAGCGGGTCACTGGGCGGACCCGGCGGGCAGCATCTCGCGTGCCGAGGTGATCGTCCGTGGAAGGCGGGTGGAGGAGCGGATGAGGTTGCGCGGGGTGGGACGCTTCGGTCCGGCTGCGGGACGGCGCTTCAGGGTGCGCTTGAGTGACGATGGTGCAGGTGCTGTGGACATGCCGGCTCCCACGGTCGGGTGAGATTCGCCGGCCACGCTGCATGGGGTCGGCCACCTTACAACTCCAACCCGCATCGTCTAAGGGGAGGACATTTCGCCGGATCGCACCTCTTGAGATCCGGCAGACACTTCCGCGGCACCGATGCTTAGGGCACCGCCCGAGACGCTATCACGCGGGCCATACCACCGGGGCGGTCACCGTCACCTGCAAGCCCGTCTACGAGGTCAGCGTCACCAGCGATCCGGCAGCGTGGACCACATACTCCGCATCGACACCGCCACAGGACGCATGACCACCCCAGCGAAAGAATGCGATTCGGCCAGCTCCTGCTCGACGCTCATCGCCGGGGGCGACAGCTTCGAGACCCTCGTCTTCAACTCCACTCCCTTCGACTACACCTGCCCAGGGGCAGACCAGCAAACGGCCGGCCTGAACGCCTTAGGCAGTTACGAGGCCATCTGTCCTACCGCTAACGAAAGTCTGAACGGCGATTACGCCGTAAAACTCACTGGCGCGCCCCGGCTCACCGGCGGCTTCAGCCTGCCAGATCCGGCCGTCGGCCCGAGCTGCCCGAGGCGAAGCGGTCATCGTCACCGTTCCATAAGACACCAGGCTTCCGGCGCGAGGCCGGGCACTTCGCCCGGCCTCGGCCGTTCTTCAGGCTGACGCCAGTCAATCGACCTCGCCGCAATCGGAGCCGACCCGTGAAACAGCGGCGAACGTCAGCTGGAGCGCAAGCGAAGCAGTGCCGCTTGCCGGGGGCAGCGTTCCGGATGACCTCTGAACCCGCGGCCGGCATTGACGGCGCGGAGGATGCCTTTGACCAGTAGGGGCAGATGGCTCGTCTATCTCGGCTCGGTTGCCGAGAGCAGTCGCCTGGGCCAGTGTTCAGGAATGACCCCCTGAGCTGGCTCAGTTCCAGGCGAACTTTTCGGTGCTGCGACGGCGACGGCTAGTACACGGGGGCCGGGCGTTTGTCCGGCCCCCGCTTGCTCCACAGGCTCAATGTCTGTCAGCCGCCTGGATTGCAGACGTTCTGGATCGCCTGGCCGGGAGCGTTCGGCGAACCAGGCGCAACGTTCCACTCGACCCCGTTTGGGCCAGCGTTAGGACCGGGACCTTGAGCCGAGAGATGAAGCGCCAAGCCCGGATTAAATCCGCAGTCCCCTGGGCCCTGGGTTCCGCCCGGACCAGCAAACGCCAGGCCCGCGAACACGAGCGCGAGGATCGCGATGCTGAAAGCGATGAGAGCCCGTGTACGCAAGAGCTCCTCCTTCGGTTGAGGTGTCGTCCGAACTATCCCACTTCGCCGGGGCACGTCAACCTTCGCCTGGCCCAGTGTCCTTACGCCTGACCCGCTGATAGTGCGCTTGGCCGATGGTGGCGGGTAAGCCGACGCCCGTCACCTACTCGTTCGCGAGTGTCGCTTGATCTCGGTCGTCGCGACGCCGACTAAGTCGGCGCGGTCACTGATGCCGCGGCGCTAGCGCCGCGCGCCGCCCCGAGATGGCGACCGAGCCAGGAGGCGACAAGCGGCCCCACGATCGCACCGGTCGCGACGCCGAAGATCTTGAACGCCGTGTCGGCCTGCATGACTCCGGCGAGTGCGACTCCCACAAGAAGCGCAGCCTCGAGGTAGGAGATTGGGCCTAGTCGGGCGGGTAGGCCTTGCTCGGAACGGCAGAGCGTTCCGAGGCAGACGAGCGCTACGGCGAGGACCGCGAACCCCGCCGCCTCCGGCCAGCGAGTCAAGGACTCGATCGCCTCTGAGGCTCTTCCCACCGCGACCATTCTCGTCGGATCAACGTGCGACCAGCCGGTGACGCGCCAGTATTCAGTCGCACCGAGAAATATCAAGTCGTTGACGATGGAGATCGTCCCGCCGACGACAAAGAAAAGGACCATGAGCTGCGTCGCTGGCCGATCTGCGTTGACGACTCTGCGCACGGCGAGCCCAAGCACCATCAACGCCAAGTACGCGACGGGGAGGAGCGTGTCTCGCGTGAAGACGTCCCACAGGATGTGGCGCTGGTGTGCGAAATGCGCGACCCAGTAGCCCGCCTCATCTTGAAGCGGCGACCGGCCGGCCGGGTGGTAGTTCATCGCGCCGAGGGCGTCCGTCGCGTCGAGGAGAAAGAGGATGGTCCCGACGAAAAGCGCGCCCGCAGAGAGGTAGCCCGCGAAGCGTCCGACCTTCGCCCAGCCGCCGCTCTGGTCGGCGCTGTTCACCGTGGCGAGTGTTTCTCAGACGGCGGCGCGTGTCAACCGGAGACTCGCCGTCCGCCGCCGATCGAAAAAGACGAGAGGCTCCGACCCGCGACTCGGACGACCGATCTCTCGCCTGGGCCAGTGTTCCGGAATGACCCCTGACGCGACCTCGCCAGACCGGTCGCGACCCGGCCATTACCCGGCCAACCGCCTGGGTTTGTCCGGGTTTCGTCAACCGCTATAACCCCTCGACCGCGTAGCCTGACCTCAGGTCGGCCCATCGACTACCACCGGGCTGCCGGGGCGGTGTCCACCCTTGGCGGCGTGTTGCCGCCCCTTCTCTCCTAACCCTGACGCGCGGTAGCCTGATTCCCGCTGAGCCCCCATCGACTAGCGGTCCAGGTCGCGGCCCTTTCAAGGCCGTAGCACGGGTTCGAATCCCGTTGGGGGCACTGTGCCGAAGATCGAGAAGTCCGACCGCGAGTGGCGCGCCGAGCTGACGCCGGAGCAGTACCGCGTGCTGCGCGAGAAGGGGACGGAGGCGCCGTTCAGCGGCGAGTACGACTACGTCTTCGAGCCGGGCACGTACCGCTGCGCCGGCTGCGGCGCCGAGCTGTTCGAGTCCGAGGCGAAGTACGACTCCGGCTGCGGCTGGCCCGCGTTCTCCGCGCCGGCCGGTGAGGACGCGGTGGAGGAGGAGACCGACACGACCTACGGCGTGCGCACCGAGGTGCTGTGCGCGAGCTGCGGCGGCCATCTCGGACACGTCTTCCCCGACGGGCCGCATCCGACCGGCCTCCGCTACTGCATCAACTCGGCCGCGCTGAAGCTCGACGAGAAGTAGCGCGCTACCGTTCCCGCGACCGGGCGGTTAGCTCAGCTGGGAGAGCGCCTGCCTTACAAGCAGGAGGTCGGCGGTTCGATCCCGTCACCGCCCATCGCCGCTCAGCGCAAGCTACGCGCCCCTCCCGTCCGCGCTCTCTTTACCGGCGGCTTACATCCGGGGTATGTCGCTCTTACGAACGCAGAGGAGAGTCAGACCATGGACATGCGGGACGACGCCGAGTAGTGGACCCCGAGCAGCGCCACCCTTGGCCGAGGGTGGCGTTGCTCCCTCCCCAGGCCCGTCCGCTGCGAGACTTGGAGCAGATGGAAGCAGCCCAGGTAAGCCTCCTTCGCTGGCTGCGGCGGCAGCTGCGCCAGCCGATCCCCATGCGCGAGCACCTCGAGGCGGCGGTGGAGAACGACGACGTCGCCGAGGCTCGCCGGTTGCTCGCCGGGTTCGAGTTCAGCGACGAGCAGCGGCGGAACGTGGAGCAGCTGCTCGACGCCTGGGAGCGCCAGCAGGCTTAGTAGAATCCCTCGCGCCGCCGATAGCGCTCGGCGCGCGCGTCCTCGTACTCCTCGACGTCGAGCTCCGGGTCGGCAACCGCGCGGAGGATCGCGCCCGAGCTCGGCAGCTCCGAGCGCTCGATGTGCCGCTCGGGGTTCCAGAGCTCCGAGCGCAGCAGCGCCTTCGGGCACTGCGTGTACGCCTCCTCGACCTCGACGAGGATCCCGAGCTTGGGAGCTTTGCCCTCGACCGCGCTCGCAGCGAGGAGCTCCTCGTCGTCGACGATCCGCGCGCGGCCGTTGACCCGGAACGTGTCGTCGACGCCCGGGATCAGGAAGAGGAGCGCGATCCGGTCGTCCTCGAGCAGGTTCGTCAGCGCGTCGGCGAGCTTGTTCCCCGGCCGGTCTGGCAGGAGCAGCGTCCGCTCGTCGAGGATGCTGACGAAGCCGGCCGGGTCGCCGCGCGGCGACACGTCGAGACCGCCGTCGGGGCGACCGGTCGCGACGACGACGAACGGAGACCGTTCGACGAACTGCCGCGTGAGCGGGTTGAGCCGGTCGGCGATCTTCTTCTTCACGAGCTCCGCCGGCTCGCCGAGCACCTCCCTGAGCTGAGCCTCCTTCATGTCGTGAACCTCGGCGAACGCTTCTCTCGCACGGCGGCCACGCCTTCGCGCACGTCCGGCCCGGTCATGTCGAGGAACTCGAGCTCGAGGGAGGCGTCGAAGATCGGCCCCGCCCGCACGAGCCACTCGTTGAGCGCGGCCTTCGTGTGCGAGATCGCCGCGCGCGAGCCGGACGCGAGCCGCCGCGCGATCTCGAGCGCGCGCGCTTCGAGCTCGTCCTCGGGCACGCAGAGCGAGACGAGCCCGATGCGTTCCGCCTCGACGCCGTCGACCTCCTCGCAGAGCAGCAGGTGGTACTTCGCCTTCGCCATCCCGCACAGCAGCGGCCAGACGATCGCCGCGTGGTCGCCCGCCGCGACGCCGAGCTTCGTGTGACCGTCGACGATGCGGGCATTCGGGCTCGCGAGCGAGACGTCGGCGAGGAGGCCGACCACGAGGCCCGCGCCCACCGCCGGGCCGGTGATCGCGGAGACGATCGGCGTCGGGCAGGCGAGCATGTTGTAGACGAGGTCGCGCGCCTCGTGGAAGACGCGTTGGCGCGTGTTCGCGTCGTCGGCGATCGCGAGCACAAGGTCGAGGTCGCCGCCGGAGCTGAAGGCGCCGTCCGCGCCGCGGACGAGAACCGCCCGCGTCTCGGAGTCCTGCCCGATCGCCTGCCAGACACGCGCGAGCTCGCCGTGCTGCGCCTCGCTCACTGCGTTGAGGCGTCCCGGCGCGCGGAGCGTGAGCCGCAGGATCCCGTCCTCCGGCCGGTCGAGGTCGAGCGACGGGAACTCCAACTCGTACGGGCGGGGCGCCACGAGGCAGATCCTACGGCGCGGCGCTACGCTCGCCGTGCAGCGCGGGCCGGTAGCTCAGTTGGTAGAGCAGCGGACTTTTAATCCGAAGGTCGCAGGTTCGATCCCTGCCCGGCCCACATATGGAGCTCCGCACGCCGCTCTGCGACCTGCTCGGGATCGAGGTGCCGATCCTCTGCGCCGGCATGGGATCGGTCGCCGGGCCCGAGCTCGTGGCTGCGGTCTCGGAGGCCGGCGGACTGGGCGTCCTCGGCGTCAGCGGCGCCTCTGCGGAGGGCGTCCGCAGCCGTATCGCCGCCACGCGGGAGCTCACCAAACGGCCGATCGGCGCCAACGTGATCATCGACGAAGCCGGCTGGGCGACCTCTGCGGAGGACCGCGAGCTGGTGCGGGCCGAAGTGGCCGCCGCGATCGAGGAGAAGGTCGGCGTCCTCGTGCTGTTCTGGGGCGATCCGGCCCCGTACGTCGAGCTCGCGCGGGGTAGCGGAGTCCCCGTGCTGGTGCAGGTCGGCTCGCTGGACGAGGCCGAGGCCTCGGCTGCCGCCGGCGTCGACGGGATCATCGTGCAGGGCCTCGAGGCAGGAGGGCACGTCCGAGCCAAGAGCTCGATCTGGGACCTCCTCCCTGCGGTCGTCGCAGCCGTCTCGCCGCTTCCGGTCCTCGCCTCGGGCGGCATCGGCGACGGCGCCGGCGTCGCCAGAGCGCTGCAGCTCGGCGCGCAGGGCGTCTCGCTCGGCACGCGTTTCGTTGCGAGCGAGGAGTCTGCGGCCCATCCGGAATACAAGCGGCGCATCGTCGAGAGCGGCGCGAAGGACACCGTCTACACCGAGGACCTGTACGACATCTACTGGCCCGGCGCTCCGACCCGCACGCTTCGCAACCGGACCTTCGAGGAGTGGGACGCAGCCGGCCGGCCCCCACCGGGACAGCGTCCAGGCGAGGGAACGGCGGTCGGGACGCTGCGCCTCCCGTCGGGCGAGCCGTACGAGCTGCCCCGCTACGGCGGAGCCGGATCGCCGCTCGCCAGCTTCGAAGGCGACCTTGACTACCAGGCGATGTGGGCAGGCGAGTCCGTCGAGGTCGTGCACGAGGTGCTGCCCGCAGCCGACATCGTGCGGAGGCTGGTCGAGGACGCGACCCCGGCGTAGGATCGCCGTATGCCGTTCCCGCTTCGCATGCTCGTGGCCTGGGCCGTCGACGCGGCCGCGCTCGCTCTCGCGGCGTGGATCTTCTCCGGCATCTCGGTCGGTGGATCGGCGGGGACGCTCATCCTCGCGGCGCTCGTCTACGGAATCCTCGCTACGTTCGTGAAACCGGTGTTGAAGCTGCTGACGTTCCCGCTCATGCTCCTCACGCTCGGCGTCGCCTGGTTCTTCGTGGCCATGTTCATCCTCTGGCTGACCGACGCCCTCGTCGGCGGGTTCCGCATCGACGGCTTCTGGACGCTCGTCGGCGGCACGATCGTCGTCTGGGCCGTCGGCGCCGTCGCCGACCACTGGCTGTTCCCGAAGCAGCGAGGGCCGATGCGGCGGCTGCTGCGGGCATCCTCGCGTTTCGGCGGCGCCTGAACGGAAAACAAGCCGGGGCATGCGGTCGGCTCCGGTGGAGAGCGTGCGGGACGTTCCGACTCGGAGTCGGCCGCGGCCAGCTGATTAGTCTGGCGCGATGCGGCTCTTCCTCGTCCTGCGGCACGGGCAGTCGCTCTTCAACGTCGACAAGATCGTGAACGGCGACCCGGCCCTCGACCGGGGCCTTTCGGAGCAGGGGATCGAGGAGGCGGAGCGGCTCGCGGGCCAGCTCGCCGCGCTGCGGCTCGAGCTCGTCGCCGTCTCGCCGTTCCCCCGCGCGCTCCAGACGGCGAACATCGCGCTCGACGGGCGCGACGTGCCCCACCTCGTCGACGAGGAGCTCGGAGACATCCGCATCGGCGAGCTCGAGGGCGCCTCGCTCGACGCCTATCGCGAGGCGCCCGCGCACTCCAATCGGAAGGAGCGGTTCGCTGGAGGCGAGAGCCTCGACGAGGCAGCGCTCCGCTACGCGAACGCGTTCGAGCGGCTGCTCGCGCGCGACGAGGCCGCGACGCTCGTCGTCTGCCACGAGATCCCGGTCCGCTATCTGGCGAACGCGGCTGCCGGCAGTGACGAGCTCAACGGCCCGCTGCACTATGTCGCGAACGCTGCTCCGTATCTCATGGACGAAGACTCGCTCCGACGCGCGGTCGCGGGCATTCGCGAGCTGGCGGGCTGACCTCTACATCCCCATCCCGGGCATGCCCCCGCTGGGGATCGTCAGCCCGGGAATCGCGGACGGGGCAGCGAGCATGAGCACGCCGAGGCCGAGGAGTACCGCCGCTGTGCCCCAGGTCGCCACCCGCCGCAGGGGCAGGACCTTCTCGACGGCGATCAGCCCGGCCACGAACGCCATCCAGCCGACGCTCATGATCCCGAGGGCGAAGAGCGCCCCCATGAGCGCCCAGCAGCAGCCGACGCACCAGGCGCCGTGGGCCGCCCCCATTCGCAGCGCGCCGGCTGGCCCGTCCCGCCACGAGCCGAGCAGGAACCCGAGCGGGCTACGGCATTTGCCGAGACAGACGTCCTTCAACGGCGTCAGCTCGTACACCGCGGCGGCGAGGAGCGTCCCGCCGGCCATCCAGCGGCCGGCGCGATCCCAGGCGAGGACATCCCCTGCGAACCGGCGGCCCGCGACGGCCACCGCAAAGACGACGAGACCACCTGCGGCCCACGTGAGCAGATAGCCGCCGGCGAAGAGGAAGGGGGCGAGCCGCCGGCGTCGCGCCATGTGCGCGTAGAGGGCGACCGTCGGAGCGACCGACGGGAGCATCATCGCGCCCATCATCACGACCCAGACGCCGAGGAAGAACCCGAGCGAGCCGAGCGCAGTCCACGGCCCGGCGTCCATCCCCTGCATCCGGCCGATCACCCACCACCAGCCGGCCGCCGCGAGCCCGAAGAGCAGAACGATCAGCCCGAGGCGCACCCTCGCTGCCGCGAAGGCAGGCGCAAGCCCTGGCGAGGAGGCTGCCGCGAGCACGGGGCTCAGGCGGCCCAGGCGAAGCTCGCGTGGGACACGCCGGTCTTGCCCTCGTACTCGATGCCGAAGGCGCTGATCTGCGAGCGCTGCGCTTCCGCCATGACCAGGTCGGGGGCGACGGGATGGAAGGCGCCGTCGAAGCGGACCGTGTGGCCGTCCTCGACGCCGAACGGGACGATGTCCTCGATCTCGAAGTCGATCGCGTCGCCGGCGCGCACGCTGTGGCGGATTCCGTCGTGGTCGATCTCGATCGTGGCGCGCTCGACGCCGAGCACCTCGCCGACGAGCGGTGCGATCCCCTCCATCGGCCCGCCGAGCTGCCCCGTGAAGACCTTGACGAGCTTGTCCGCCTGCTCCTCGCTCGCGTTGGCGTCGACGAAGGCGCCGAGCCTCCAGTTCCCCTCGGTCATCACCTTCGGCGAGTCGATGATCGCGACGAACTTCAGCCCGCCGACGTCGGTTCCCTCGATCTCGCCTTGCTCGATGTCGAAGCAGAGGGTCGCGCGGCAGTAGTCATATGTCGCGCCGTGATCGAACGTCAGGTTGCAGGGGCACATCAGCTCGCACGAGCACGTCTCGACATAGCGACCGCTGAGATTCCACGACATGAGCACACTCCCCGGTTCGGATTCGGAGTGCCGATTCTCTCGGCCTCGACCGCCGAAAGTCAACGGAGCAGTTGGTAGCTTCGCGCCGTGACGGTTGCCGGGACGCTCGACCTGCTCGACTGGAAGCGGCGCGTGTTCGCGCTCTACGCCGCCGTCCGCGCGCTGCCCCCGGAATCCGGCTGGGAGCTCTGGCGCGATACCCGAGACGAGTTGTTCCGCTCGCATCCGCAGTCGCCGCTGCCGGCCGAGCGCCGTGCGTCGTTCCAGGGCCTCGAGTACTGGCCCTACGACCCGCGTGCGCGGGTCCTGGCCGACCTCGAGGACGTCGAGGCACCCGACCAGCCGGTGGCGACGAGCGGGACGGAGCCGATCCTCTTCCGGCCGTTCGCACGCGCGAGCTTCGAGCTGCGCGGCGAGCGGCTCTCGCTCGAGGTGGCCTGGCTCGCGGCGTACGGCGGCGGCGCCTTTCTCTCCTTCCGCGACGCGACGAGCGGACACGAGAGCTACGGCGGCGGCCGGTACCTCCTCGACACGGTGAAGGGCGCGGAGCTCGGGGAAGACGAGGGGCGGCTCGTGCTCGACTTCAACTTCGCCTACAACCCGTCCTGCTCGTACGACCCGGGCTGGGTGTGTCCGCTCGCGCCGCCTGCGAACCGGCTGCCCGTCGCGGTCGAGGCGGGGGAACGGCACGTGGCATGAGCGAGCTCGACGCACTCCGGACCGAGATCTCCGAGCTCGACCGCCGCCTGCTCGAGCTGCTGAACCGCCGGCTCGAGCTCGTGGCGGCGGTCCGCGACTACAAGGACGCCGCCGGTGAGCGCTGGATCGACCCGGAGCGAGAGGCGGAGCTGCTGCAGGCGCTCGTCGCCTCGAACCCGGGCCCGATCTCCGAGCGAGGCGTCCGCTCGATCTTCTCGGCGGTCCTCGACGTGCTCAAGCAGGAGGTGGCCGCCGACCGCCGTGCGCCGACCTCGCCGGAGACCGGGCCCGGCCGGCCACGCGCCGTCGAGCATCTCGCCGTCGTCGGCACCGGGCTCGTCGGGACGTCGGTGGCGCTCGCCGCCGGCCGCACGGGAACCCGCTGTCGCGCCTTCGACGCGGATTCCGGCGTGCTCGAAGGCGCCGCGGCGCGCGGTGCGGTGGAACCGGCGCCGTCGCTCGCCGGGGCCGTTGCCGACGCGCAGCTCGTCGTCGTCGCGGTGCCGGTCGGCTCGGCTCCCTCCGTCGTGCAGAAGGTGCTCGCCGCCGTAGGCGAGGACGCCGTCGTCACCGACGTCGCCTCCACGAAGCGGCCTCTCGCCTCGATCGCCGACCCGCGGTTCGTGCCGGGCCATCCGGTCGCCGGCGGCGCAACCGGAGGCCCCGCCCGCGCTGCGGCCGACCTCTTCGACGCTGCGACATGGTTCCTCACGCCGACCGACGCCTCCTCTGCCGAGAGCATCGCGCTCGTGGAGCGGTTCGTCGCCTCCCTCGGCGCGCACGCAGTGCGAACGGACGCCGCCGCCCACGACCGCCTCCTCGCGCTGACGAGCCACCTCCCGCACGCGCTCGCCAACCTGCTGATGCTGCGTGTGGCCGAGGCCGCCGCGGCGGACGACGCGCCGCTTGCCTTCGCCGGCGCCTCGCTCCGCGAGATGACGCGGCTCGCCGGCGCGAACTCCGCGATCTGGAGCGACATCTTCCTCGGCAATGCCGACGAGATCGCGGCCGCGCTCGCGGGCTTCCGCGGGTCGCTCGACGAGCTCGAGCAGGCGTTGCAGGGTGGCGACCGGGGGCGGATCGAGACCACGATCGCCACGGCCGCAGCCGCTCGCGAGCGGCTGGAGTCGTTCGCCTACCGCACCGCACCGGCGCAGCTGAACCGAATCCGTATCCGCGTCCCCGATCGGCCGGGCGTCCTCGCGCGGATCACGCAGATCCTCGGCGCGGCCCAGATCAACCTCGAGGACTTCGAGCTGCGCCATGTGTCGCCGGAGTACGGCGGCGTCCTCGTCATCCTCGTCGCGGGAGCCGACAACGCCGCGCGGGCGCGCGAGCTCTTGCGCAGAGAAGGCTTCGCCGCGGCGTAAGGTGCGGGCATGGATTGGCCGGCACCCCTGACCGTTCGCGAGGTTTCCGCCGAGCTCGGCTGCTCGGAGGACGAGGTTCGCGCTCTGATCCGCGACGGGGAGCTGCGGACGGTCGCCTGCGGCATCCGGCCCGGGCTCGTCCCCCGCCACGAGTTCGACGACTATCTTCGCCGGCACCGGCACCGGCACGAAGACTCTGCGCCGTCTCGCTCCTAAGCGGCGCCGAGCTCGTCGACGCCGGCTTCCGCCTCGGTCACGCAGCGGTCGAACTCGGCGAAGGCGTGCGCCCACGTCTGCGGGTCGCGGAGATCAACGCCGAGCGGCGCGAGCAAGTCCTGCGGGGAGCGTGAGGCGCCGCTCGCGAGGAACTCGAGGTAGGCCGGCGCGAAGTGCTCCGGATCCTCGCGGTACCGCGCGAGGAGCGAGAAGGCCACGAGGTGCGCGAAGGCGTACGCGTAGGTGTAGAAGCGGACGTGAATGAAGTGCGGGATGTACGACCAGCCGAGCCGGTAGCCCGCCGGTAGCTCGATCGACTCGGCGTAATAGCGCTCGTTCTCCTCCATCCACAACCCGGCGAGCCGGTCGCCGGTCAGCGCCTTCCCCTCGCCCCGGGCGGCGTACGCCCGCTCCTCGAACCGCGCCATCATCGTCTGTCGGAAGATCGACGCCATCGCGCCCTCTGCGCGATCGGCGAGGAGCATGATCCGCGTCGCCGGGTCCTCCTCCAGCTCGATCAGCCGCTCGACCGCGAGGAGCTGCGCGAACGTGGAGGGAACCTCCGCCAGCGCGAGGCCCGTGTGGTACGAGCGGTACGTCTGCCGCTCGAGCGAGAGCGTCCCGTGCACCGCGTGGCCGAACTCGTGCGCGAGCGTCACGACATCGCGAAGCTGATCCGTGTAGTTGAGGAGGACGTACGGGAGGATCGTCTTCGAGACCGAGTTGCAGTACGCGCCTCCGACCTTGCCCGGGCGCGGCTCGGCGTCGATGTGCGAGCGGTCGAGGCAGGTGCGGAAGATGTCGGCCAGGCGCGGCTCGAAGTCGCGGAGGGAGTCGTCGACCATCGCCACCGCCTCGGTCCACTCGACGCGGCGGTCGCTGCCGACGGGGGCGTATTGGTCGCCGAGCTGCAACCGGTCGAGCCCGAGCACCTCGGCCTTGCGGACGAACCAGCGGCGGCCGAGCGGGTAATGCTCCTCGACGGCGCGCAGCATCGTCTCGACGACCTCGCCGTCGAGCTCGTTGCGCTGGTTGGTCGGCCACATCGGACCGGGGATCCCCCGGAGGCGGTCGATCGAGAGCCGGTCGCCGACGAGCGCGTCGTAGCAGGCCGCCTGCACATCGGCGACTCCTTCCAGCGCCTCGTAGAGGACGTCGAGCGCCGCCAGCCGCAGCTCGCGATCCGGGTGGTGGATGTAGGACAGAAGCCGGTCGATCGTGTGCGGCTCGGGGCCGGCGCCGCCGTCGAACTCGACCGTCAGCGTGGCCAGCTCGCGGCCGTGAAGCGACTCCCAGGCCGAGATCGCGGGGCGGCGCGCGTTGAGCGCCTGCTCCTCGCCTTCAGGCAGCACGTAGGGCTTCTCCTCGCGTGCGACCCGCAGCCGGTGCCGGTACGGCTCGAGCTCGGCGTCCTCGAGCAGCGCAGTCGCCTCGGCGTCGTCGAGGGCGAGCCACTCGAGCTCGACGAAGAGGAGGAGGCTCTCGAGCTCCGCAGCTCGGTCGCGCGCAAGCGTCGCGAGGTCGTTCGTCTCGCCGTCCATCGCGTCGGTGTGCTCGCGCGCCGTCGCGTAGAAATGGACCCGGGCAATTTCCTGCGTGAGCTCGTCGAGCTCGTCGAGCAGCTCACGCAGCCCCTGCGCGCCCGCCGCGCCGACCGTGCCGCGTCGCCGTTCCGCGAAGTCGCGCGCCCGCTCGAGCAGCTCCTCCCAGTCGCGGCGGGCCTGCTCGGCGTCGGGCTCGAGATCGCTCAGATCCCAGCGGATTCCGGTCGCACTGAGGGAGGAGCTGACCGCCACCGGCGAAGAGCGTATCTGGCTCCTCAAGCGACTGCCATACTTGCCGCGGGTGTCGCGCCGGCTTCACTGGACGGTTCTGGGGATCGCGCTCGTCGCCGGCGTGGGCATCGGCACCGCCATCGCGGCGACCCGTAGCTCCGGCACGTCGACCACCCGGATGGCGCCGACTCCCGGCCTGCGGAACCCGGCGCTCGATCCGGGTACCAGGCTCAGTGCGGTCGCGCCCCGGTTCACGCTCACCGACCAGTTCGGCAAGCGCGTCTCCTTGAGCTCGTACCGCGGCAAGGTGGTCGTCCTCTCGTTCAACGACCCCGAGTGCACGACCATCTGCCCGCTCACGACAACCGCGCTGCTGCATGCGAAGGAGCTGCTCGGCCCGGCGGCCTCCAGTGTCCAGCTCCTCGGCGTCGGCGCCAATCCGGACGCGACGCAGGTCAAGTGGGTGCGGGCCTACTCGCGCGCTCACCGGATGACGCACAAGTGGCGCTTCCTGACCGGCTCGCTGCCCGAGCTGCGGCGCGTCTGGCACGCCTACGGCATCGAGGCCGCGGTCATCCGCGGCGCGATCGACCACACGCCGGCGACGTACCTGATCGACCCGCGAGGCCGGCTCGTGCGGCTCTACATGGCGCAGATGGCGTACTCGAGCGTCTCGCAGCTCGGCTACGAGATCGCGCAGAGCATCTCCGCGCTGCTACCGAGCCATCCGGCTCTGCGCGGCTTCACCTCCCTGGCCGAGGTGCCGCTGCTCGGCCCGCGCAAGGCCGTGACGCTGCCGCGCTCGGGGGGCGGAACCGTCCGGCTCGGCCCGGGAAGCGGGCCGCATCTCGTCCTGTTCTTCGACAGCTGGGACTCCGAGGTGACGAACCTCCGCGGAGGTCTCGAGCGCCTGGAGCGCTACGCG
This sequence comes from Gaiellaceae bacterium, assembly GCA_035653435.1. Taxonomy (GTDB): domain Bacteria; phylum Actinomycetota; class Thermoleophilia; order Gaiellales; family Gaiellaceae; genus Palsa-739. Next base: position 14,291 of record DASRBY010000031.1, on the reverse strand, counting down.
ACCGCGGCAGAAGCCGGCGCCGGCCATCCGCCCGTGGTCGCGATCGACGAGGCGACGGTCGAGCCGGCACCCGACGCGCTGCCGCACTTCCTCTCGAGCCTGGGGCACCGGCTCGCGTATCCGGTCGCGATCGACCGGACCGGGAGGGTCGCCGACGGCTACCGCGCACAGGACTCGCCGTGGCTGACGCTGGTCTCGGGCTCCGGCCGCTTCCTCTTCTACGAGGACATCGCGGTGAAGGGCTGGCCGACCCTGTCCCAGCTGCGCCAGAAGATCCACGAGGCGCTCGCCCGCGCCAAGCGCTGATCGAACACGCCGTAAGGACTTTTCGCCGAACCTGCACCAATCTTCTGAAAACTGCGGCTGCCCACCCGATCGGGGGAGACGAGCCCGCCTCACATGTGGTGAAGTCCCGTCCACGCCGAAAGTGAGCGGCCGCACTCTGCGACGGCCGCGCCCATCGACGGGAGCACTCGATTCTCATGCGGCCAATCCGCCTTCTCATACTGCTGCTCGCCACCGCCCTCGCCCTGGTGCTCGCGCTGGTGCGCCCGTTGCAAGGGCACGCGACTCGAGCAGTTGGGTCGGTCCCAGGGCTGGTGCCCAGCCCTCTGCAGCCGGTGTTTCGTCCTCCCCACCCACCGGAGCCGCCGTTCGGCAACCGCGTCGTCGCGTACGCGCGACACTTCCTCGGGGTCCCCTACAGCTGGGGCGGCACGACGCCGCGCACCGGCTTCGACTGCTCCGGCTTCGTGCGCTTCGTCTACAGCCATTTCGGTATCGCGCTCCCGCACTCGACCTGGGGCGACCTCGCGCGCGGCCGCGACGTCGGGCGCCGGTCCCTGCGGCCCGGCGACCTCGTCTTCTTCTACGGCGCGAGTCACGTCGGCATCTACGTCGGCGGAAACCGCTTCATCGACGCGCCGCACACCGGAGCGGTCGTCCAAGTCTCGACGATGGGCGAGTACGCGGGCTACTACGGCGCGCGGCGCCTGCGGGCCGGCTAGCTCTTTAGCGCATCTTCTCGGCCATGGCCGTGAGCAGCTTCCAGGCGATCGCCGAGTTGCTCTCGACGAGCGGCCGGAAGTCCCACGGCGTCATGCCGTAGCAGAGCAAGTCCGTGCGAGCGGTGATCGTGGCAGTGCGCGGCGACTCGTTGATGAGCGCGATCTCGCCGAAGTAGTCGCCGGGGCCGACCGAGCCTTTCGCCTGGCCTCCGACGGTGACGTCGGCTTGCCCTTCCTCGACGACGAAGAATCCGACGCCGCCCGCGCCTTCCTGCGTGACGGTGTCGCCGGCCCTGAAGCGGCGCTCGCGCATGCTGTTCGCGATCTGCTGGAGCTCGCGGTTGTCGAGGTCCGCGAAGAGCGGGACCTTCTTCAGCATCTCGGGGGAGGCGCCGGGCACGGCGCAGTTATACACAGCTGCGCTTCTCCGTGCGAACACCGGCGCGTTACAGCGAGGATAGGCGCGTGCAGGTTCACGTCGTCGGCTGCTCTCCGGCGTGGCCCAACCCGGGCGGCGCCCAGTCGGGATACCTCGTCGAGGAGGACGGCCGGCGCATCCTGCTCGACTGCGGCCCGGGCGTGCTGCCCCGCCTGCGGCGGCTCGAGCCGTGGCCGCGGCTCGACGCGATCGTCATCACCCACTTCCACCTCGACCACTGGGGCGACCTCGTGCCTTGGGCCTTCGGCGGGCTGTTCGGCGCCGGCCGCGAGCTGCCCGCGCCGGAGCTGTGGCTGCCCCACGGCGGCCGCGAGACGCTGCACGGGCTCGACCCGGTCCTGTACGCGAACGCGATCCTCGAGCTTTTCGACGTCCGCGAGTACGAGGAGGAGACGCCGTTCGTCGCCGCGGGGTTCAAGCTCGTCGCGTATCGCATGCTGCACTACGCGCTCGAGAGCTACGGGCTCCGCGTCTCGGACGGCGACCGGACGCTCGCGTACAGCGCCGACTCCGCGCCGTGCGACGGGCTCGTCGAGCTCGCCCGCGACGCGGACCTCTTCCTCTGCGAGGCGACGCTGGCGCAGCCGGAGCAGGGCATCCGCGGCCACCTCACCGCAGACGAGGCCCTCGACGCCTACGCGTCCTCCGGCGCCCGCCGCTTCGTCGTCATCCACCGGCCTGACGAGTTGCCCCTCCCCGACGGCATCGAGCGCGCGCACGACGGGATGCAGATCGACGTCTAGCCGGGGAGGCGGAACGCCCGCTCCCCGAGCAGGCGGTGGCCCTCGACCGAGGGGTGATCGCCGTCGTCCGTCAGCCCGCCCCCCATACGGCTGGGGTCGGACGGATCCACGAGCGTGTCATGGAACGGGAGGAGCGTCGCCCCCGCGGTCTCGGCGACCTGGCGGATGAGCTCGTTCAGGCGGCGGATGTCGGCCGCCGCGCGCTCGTCGCCGTTGTTCCACGGCAGAACGTCGGCGACGGCGAGTGCGAGCTCGGCGGTGCGGCCGCGCTCGAGCATCGCCTCGAGGTTCTGCGCCGCCTCCTCCACGGGCCGCCGCTGCACGACGTCGTTGATCCCGCCCTGGACGACGAGCACGTCGGCGTTCGCGAGCACGAGGTCGAGCCGCCGCGCGATCTCGTCGGTGCGCTCGCCGTAGACCGCAGACGTCCGGAACTCGAGCCGGTCGTCGGCCTGAGCCGCCCACCACTGCCACTGGCTCCGCTCGTCCGGAGCGGCGATGCGCGCGCGAACGGCGCGGTCGGGATCCCACAGGGGCGAGCCGGCCGAGATCGAGTCGCCCGCGACGGCGACGACGATCTCCGCCACGGCCTAGCGCGAGCGCGGCTCTAGCTCGACGACGAGCTCGCAGTCGAGCGCCTCCGCGATGCGCAGCAGCGTGTCGATCCGGGGCGGCCGGCCGCCGCGCTCGAGGCGCGCGATCGAGGACTGCGTCGTGCCGCAGAGCTCGGCCAGCTCGCGCTGCGAGAGACCCATCTCGGCGCGCCGATCGGCGACCTTGTCGGCGATCCGCGCGAAGAACCAGCCGCGGTCGCCCGCGACGATCCGCTCGTGCAGCCGCTCGACCGGCCCCTTGGCCTCCATTCGTGGCTTCGCCGCCATCGCCGTAATGCTATGCCTCGACCGCGTCGGGCACGACGAGACGCACCGGATCGCCCACGCGCACCCGCCCGGGGACGGCCACGTTGCAATAGACGCCGAAGGGCAGCGGCTCGACCACGCCGTCCCGCCGGTAGGCCGCCAGGAGCTTCAGCGTGTCGAAGTCGGAGACCGCCGTGTCGGGATCGCACGTCGTGACGACGCAGCGGCCGACGTCTCCGATGGGAGTGACCTCCGCGTCGCCGATCGCCACGCGGCGCCCGAGCCACCCGTCCTCCTCGTGCGCCTCGACGCCGTCGATCTCGAACAGCATGCGGAAGCGCCGCCCGTCGATCGGCTCGGCGCCGCCGGCCTCCGCCCGCAGCCGCTCGAGCGACCCACGCGAGATCAGCGTCGCCCAGCCGCCCCGGTCGCGCCCGCGGTCCTGCGCGCCTCCCTCGGACCAGAGCAGCGTCAGCGGCTCGCCGGCGAACTCGGACAGCGCCTCCTGCCAGGGCCCCGGCACGGTTCGCGAGGGGTGCGGCGTCCCGTAGAGCCTGGCCGCGAACGGCTCGCCCGGCTCCACGATTCCCTCGACGCGGCTCCCGTCCGGAAACGCGAGCGCGAGCCTGCGAGAGCTTTCGTCCCACTCGGGGTGAACTTGCATCAGCTCGGGATGACCTTTCCCGTTGACGAGCATGCGGTTCGCGTCGACGAGCCAGAAACGGCGGTCGCCCGCGACTCCTTCCGCCCCGAGCTCGACCTCCTCGGGATTGACGACATGGAGCGCCTTGACAGGAGCGATGCAGATCCTGGCGACACGAGCATCCATGCCGCCCAACTTAGCTATTGAGGAGGCTCGCGCACCTCCACGACTTCGCCGCCGCGGCGCACACCGCCGCCGTCGAGCTCGAAGATCCAGAAGTTCCGGCCGGTCACGTGGACCGCGACGTTGTAGACGGGGATGTCCCCGATGCTCCCCTCGAACGAGCCCGCATGGGCGTGTCCGTGCAGGACGAGGTCGGCTCCGTTCTCCGCGATCGGCGTCGCGAGACGCTCGGAGCCGAGGTACGTGTGGATGCCGGGCGGCTCGCCCTCCAGCGTGTCCACGACGGGCGAGTAGTGGAGGAGGACGACCCGCACGTCGCAGTGGACGATCGCCTGCAGGCCGCGGGCGAGCGCCTCCGCTTCCTCGGTGGTCTCGCCGTAGACGCGCCGCAGCAACGGCTCGCCGAAGTCCGGTAGCGCCGAGCCGGGGAAGCCGCCGACGAAGCCCTTCGAGCCGACGATCCCGAGCTCGAGCTCCTCGATCTCGCAGGTCGCGCACTCGCGATCGAGGAGCCGGACGCCGGCGCCCTCGAGCACCTCCTGGAGCTCGTCGGTGCGCTCTGCGTGATGGTCGTGGTTGCCGAGCACAGCGAAGATCGGCACGTCGAGTCGCCGGCAGGCCGCGGCGATCACCTCGGCCTGCGCGGGCTCGCCGCTCGTCGTCAGATCCCCCGCCAGGAGGACGACGTCGGCTTCTCCCTGGAGATCCGCGAATGCCCGCTCCACGCGGTCTGCGCTCACGTCGGAGGCGTGGATGTCGGCTGCCGCCGCGATGCGGATCATGGCGCCTCATGTTGCGCGATCGGACAAACCGGAAACGACCCGGCGATGCCGGAACCCACCTTCGAAGAGCTGCTCGACGCGATGAAGACGGGCGCGGGAGCGCTGCAGCAGCACGAGATCCCGTTCGTGCTCGGCGGCGGGCTCGCGGCCTGGGCGCGCGGCGGGCCGAAGAGCCAGCACGACGTCGACTTCATGATCCGGCCGCAGGACGCCGACGCCGCGCTCGAGGCGATGGACGAGGCCGGGCTCCGCACCGAACGCCCGCCGGAGGGCTGGCTGTACAAGGCGTGGCACGAGAACGGCGCGCTCATCGACCTCATCTTCGCGCCGTCGGGCGGGCCGATCACCGACGAGACGATCGACCGCGCGCCGTTGCTGGAGGTCGCCGCCCTGCGGGTGCACGTCTTCACGCTCGAGGACGTGATGACGACGAAGCTCCTCGCCCTCACCGAACAGGAGCCCGACTACGCGCAGGTGCTGAGCTACGCGCGCGCACTGCGCGAGCAGATCGACTGGGACGAGGTGCGCGCCCGCAGCGAGGCGTCACCGTTTGCCCGCGCCTTCTTCACCCTGGTCGAGGGCCTGGGAATCGTCGAGCCCGCGCGACTGGTCAAGGCACTGGATTCGGATGCCGATTGACTCGGGGTGCGGAGGCGCCTCGCAGCACGGTTCGGGCTCGGCCAGCTCCTCGCTTGGACGGTGCCCGCGACGACGGCGGCAGCCGTCGCATACCTGCACAGCTCCCACGTCAACGAATCCAACTACACCGGTGATCAGATTCTCTTTGTCCGCTTCGGCCAGACGCTTCTGTCCTCGCACTGGAAGTGGGCGTTCTCCCATTCCGACATTCAGTCCGGCCCGCTGCAGCTCGCGTTCTTTGGGGCGCTGGTCGGACGGGAAGAGGCGATCGCGGTCGTTCTCGGCACGGCGACCGCACTGCTCGTGGTCGGTGCCGCCCGCGCTGCGGGCGTGAGAAACGCCGCGCTGCTCGCCGGCGCGGGCGTGATGGCCGTCGTCATCGGAGTGACCCGTGTCGGCTACTCGTGGGGCCATCCCGCCGATGCCATGTTTCCGCTGCTCTGGGTGATCGCCGCCGACCAGGCTCGTCGCGGTCACACGTGGCGGGCGGGCCTGCTCGTCGGGCTCTGTGCCGGCGTCGAGACGTGGGGAATTCTCGGAGTGGCCGTGTTCGCCTTCGCACCGCGCCTACGCGACGCCGCTGCCAGCACCCTCGTGGCGGCCGCGACCGCTCTCGCGATCTACCTCCCGTTCATGCTCGGAGGCCACTTCGCGATGTTGTCGTTCGCGTGGAAGGTGAGCCCGCCGTCGCTCCTTTCGATCGTGGTTCCGGATGGCACGCCGTTCGGCTGGCCGCTGCGATTGCTGCAGGCGGCCGTTGCCGTGGGCGCCGGGATCGCCGTCGCGCGGGTTCTTCGTCACTCGCCACACGCGCTCTGGGTAGCGCCCCTCGCGATAGTCGCGGCGCGGCTGCTGCTCGATCCTCTCCTCTACTCGTACTACTTCGCCGCGCCGAAGGGGCTCGTCCTCGTCGGCGGGGCGGTCGCCGCGGCCCGCTGGACGCAGCTGCGCAGCGCGCGTCGCGCATCCTTCGCCTAGTCGCCGATCGAGCCTCCCTCGCGACGGGGGATGCCGTTGGCCCGCGAATCCCTCGGTCGGGGGTACTGCAACCTACTGCGATGTTCCGACTTTGAACCTCGGACACATCGCCACCCGATTTAGCGGCGACGACCCCCCTCTCGAGGAAAAGGAGAACTACATGCTGTCCAAGCTTCAGGAGCGCCGCAACGCGCTCAAGGGCGAGAGCGGCTTCACCCTGATCGAGCTCCTCGTCGTTCTGATCATCATCGGCGTCCTGCTCGCGATCGCCATTCCGTCCTACCTCGGCTTCCAGAAGAAGGCCCAGCAGACGGCGGCGATGTCGGACGTCCGCGCAGCCATTCCGGATGCCGAGGCGTACTACTCGGACCACAACAGCTACACCGACTCCACGAACCCGATGAGCGCCAGCGAGCTCAAGACGGACTACGACTCGGGCCTCGTGGTCTCGACCAGCGGCTCGACCGGCATCGTCTCGGCCAAGGCCGTGACGGGCAATGACCAGCAGTACTGCATCTCGGCAGTCGACGGCGGCCATTGGGCACACGTCGTCGGCCCGGGCGGCCAGGTCACGAACGACACTGGCGCGACCTCGGACCCCTGCTAGTCGTAACTCAGCTGTAACACAGGCTCGCTCCTGCGTAGGGCGGGCGACCCTGACACAGTGGAGGTGGCGAAAGCCACCTTCGCTGTTCCGGGGTAACGTCAAGCCGTGGAGACGGGACTGGCCGGGAAAGGCGTCCTCGTGACCGGCGGCGCGGGCGGGATCGGCTCGGCCTGCGTGCGCGCGTTCGCGGCCGAAGGCGCTCGTGTCGCGATCCACTACCGCACGAGCCGCGATCGGGCCGAGGAGCTGGCGCGCGAGGCGGGCGGCGTCGCGCTGCAGGCCGACCTCACCGTGGAGGACGAGGTCGGCTCGCTCTTCGAGGCCGCGGAGCGGGAGCTCGGCGGCATCGAAGTCTGCGCGGCGGTCGCCGGCTTCTGGCCGCGAGAGGACGAGCCGGTCTGGCGCCTGCCGCTCGAGCGCTGGGAGGAGACGCTGCGGACGAACCTCACGGCGACCTTCCTCACTGCGCGCGCGTTCCTCGGACTCGTCGAGCGGAGCGGCCACGGAAGCCTCGTCCTCGTCGGCTCGACCGCCGGGCGCTTCGGTGAGGCCGGGCACGCCGACTACGCCGCCGCGAAGGCGGCAATCCAGGTGGGGCTGCTCCTCAGCCTCAAGAACGAGATCGTCCGGATCGCCCCGCGGGGCCGCGTGAACGCGGTGGCGCCGGGCTGGACGTACTCCCCCATGACGCGCGGCGAGCTCGACCCCGACTTCGTCTCCCGCCTCAGCCGCACGATGGCGCTGCGGAAGGTCGCGCAGGCCGAGGACGTCGCCCGCGCCGTCGTCGTCCTCGCCTCGGACGAGCTGTCCGGCCACGTGACGGGCCAGCTCGTGACCGTCGCGGGCGGGATGGAAGGCCGCACCGTCCACGCGGACGCATGAGCAGGTTCCTCGAGCGGTTGCGCGAGGGGCCGCCGATCGTCGCCGACGGCGGCATGGGAACCCTGATCACGTCCGCCGCAGGTCACGGGCTGCGAACGCCGGAGGAGGCGAACCTCCTGGCGCCGGAGACCGTCGTCTCGCTCCACACGGGGTTCATCCAGGCCGGCTCGGAGCTGATCGAGACGAATACCTTTGGCGCGAACCGGGCGAAGCTCGAGGCGCACGTCCTGGCGGAAGACGTGGGCAGGATCAACAGCGAGGCGGTGAAGCTCGCCCGCGAGGCCCGGGAGATGTCGGGACGCGACGTCTTCATCGCGGGCGCGATCGGTCCGGGCGGCGATGCCGAGCAGGCCGAGGCGCTCGCGGCCCGCGGGGTCGACCTCTTCATGGTCGAGACCTTCGCCGAGCTCGACGAGCTGCTGCGCGCGATCGAGCTCGTGCGCGGCGTGTGCGACCTCCCCATCGTCGCCCTCCTGACCTTCGGCGCCGACGGCGAGACACCGGCCGGCATCACGTCGGAGGAGGCCGCAGAGGCGCTCTCGGGAACCGACGTCGCCGCAGTCGGGGCGAACCACGGCGCAGGCCCGCAGGCGGCCCTCACGGCGCTCTCGGGCATGGCGAACGGGATGCCGCTCGCTGCGTTGCCGAACGTCGGCCTCGCCGGCCGTTGGGGCAGCCGGATCGTCTATCCGCACGCCGAGACGCAGTACTTCGCCGACTTCGCAGCGCAGGCACGCGATCTCGGAGCGCGCATCGTCGGCGGCTGCTGCGGCACGACCCCGGTGCAGATCGAGGCAATCAGGGACGCGCTGCGCGACGAGCGTCCTGCGTCCCGGGAGCCGATCTTCGCCCGCAGCCGCGAGCCCCGGGAGCACGGGGTCGCCGCGGTGCACGAGTCGCGGTTCGCAGCCGCGCTCCGAGCCGGGCGCTTCGCGTCGACGATCGAGATCAACCCGCCAAAGGGAGGCTCGGACGCGGGCCTTCTGGAGCTCTGCCGCTCGCTCGAGCAGTCGGGGCGGGTCGAGTTCCTCGACGTGACGGACAACTACACCGCACGCGCCCGCATGAACTCGATGATGGCGTCGGCCGCGATCGAGCGGGAGACGTCGATCGAGACGATCCCGCACCTGACGCCGCGCGACACCACCGTGATGGGTCTCGAGTCCATCCTGCTGGGCGCGCATGCGGCCGGGCTCCGCAACGTGCTCGCGATCACGGGAGACCCGCCGGACATCGGCGACTATCCCGACTCGCAGGGCGTCTACGAAGTCGACTCGGTCGGCCTCTGCCGGATCATGCAGAAGCTCAACGCGGGCGAGTCCTACACGGGCAAGGCGGTCGACGCCCCGACCTCGTTCTTCTACGGCGTCGCGGTCAATCCGACCGCCGACGACGTCGACGAGGAGCTGCGCCGCTTCGAGCAGAAGCTCGAGGCCGGCGCGCAGTTCGCGATCACGCAGTCGCAGTTCGACTTCGACGATCTCGAGCGGTTCGAGAAGCTGCTCGGCGGCTGGCCGATCCCCGTGCTGCTCGGCGTCTTCTTCGTCACGAGCTACCCGCTCGCCCTCCGCCTCCACAACGAGATCCCCGGGATGAAGGTGCCCGAGGAGGTGCGCGAGCGCTTCCGTCTGGCCGGCAAGGACGCGATGTCCACGGGCCTCGAGGTCGCGCGCGAGCTCGTCGCGCAGGCGCGGGAGCGGCTTGCCGGCGTCGAGGTGATCGCGCCGTTCAAGGCTCCTCTCGCGGCGCTCGACGTCTTGCCCGAGCCGAACTAGGGCGCGCAGGAGCCCGTCGGGACCCGGCGCGTCCCCGCGCGGGCGAGGTCGCCGCGGACGATCGAGGTCGGGACCCCGTAGCCGCTCGCGGAGTCGACACGCGCCGCGAAGATCGAGGACTCCACCTTGCCGTTCTTGTCGACTGCCGGACCGCCGGAGTCGCCGTGCTCGATCCGCCCCGCCACGGCGGTGATCGTCCTCGCGACCGGCCCGTGCCCCAGCGCGTCCTGGGTCAGCACCGTGGCTGTGCGGCCGATGCGGCCGGGCATCGCGGTGAGGCCCCCGTCGAGCGGGTAGCCCACGATCGCGACCGCGGCGCCGGGCTGCGGATCCGCCAGCTGAAGCGGCTTTTCGTCGACTCCCTCGACCCGCAGGACGGCAACGTCGTTGTGGACGTCGAGGAAGACGACGGTCGCCGGAGGCGTGAGTGGCTGCTTGGGGATCTCGACCTTCGTGTCGTTCTCGCCGGCGACGACGTGCGCCGCGGTCACGACGAGATTCCTGCCTGCGAACCAGCCGGTCCCCTCGACCCCGACCCCGCACGCGGTCCCCAGCACCTTGACGACACGCGTCGCCGCCGTCCGGATGGAGGGGTCGCGCAGCACGCCGTTGCTGGGCGGCAGCGAGGGCGCCTTCGGCCCGACGATCGATGGGAACGGATCGATGCGCGCGAGCAGGTCGAGGAGCGTGCGCGGCGGCAGGGCGGAGTCGAGCTGCTTGACGATCGCCGAGCGCTCGACCTCGCGGCCGAACGAGGTCCGGCCGGGCGTGAGCAGCGCGACCGAGGCGCCGACCCACACGATCGCGAGGCCGATGGCCCCGCCGAGGAGGAGGCCTCCGGCCGAGTCGAGCAGGCGCAGCGGCGTCAGCCGTAGCCCGCCGCGGATGAACGAGCCGGCAACGAGCGCGCCGAACTGCAGGAGCATCGCTCCCACGACGGCGCCGATCAGCCCGGCGACGGGCGTCCACGTGGAGCCCGACCCGCCATGCAGCACGTGCGGTGCGATGCGCGAGCCGACGTAGGCGCCGGCGGCGAGCCCGAGGAGCGAGAAAGCGCTGAGGACGAGGCCGCGCCGCATCCCGCCGGCCGCTGAAAGGAGCACGATCGCGATCGCGATCCAGTCGGCGAGGTTGAGCCCCACCGCGGCAGCGTAGAGGCGCCACCGGCGACTCCGGCTAAACTGGGCCGTCCGCGGGGGCGTAGTTCAGTTGGTTAGAACGCCGGCCTGTCACGCCGGAGGTCGCGGGTTCGAGTCCCGTCGCTCCCGTCTCGAAATTGTCGCTCGCGACACCAGATCGGCGTCGTGTGGTCCGTTCGTGGCCCGAGCCTGAGGAGCAAAAGACCTGCAAATGGCACTTTCGAGCCGACCCTTGTGCACCGGGCGCACAAACACAACCAGGTCATCTGGCAGGCGACTGTCGGCTAGCCACGCCGGTAGACCAGAGTTGCCAGAGCCCACCGGTTTGCTGTTGCCCTGCGTGCTCGGTAGACAGCCCTGGGACTTGAAGGCGGGTCGTTCAACGAGGTGACCGGCCACTTCGTCTTCACCGACACCGGCCACTTCTGTCCTCTCCTGAACGAAAACGGGCTATGCGGTGGCGCCGGCGAGCTTGCGCTTGCCCCTGCCACCTGTGTGGATGACCTTCGCAAGCACATCCGACTCGCGCAGGATCAGAACGTCGTCCCCGCCGATCTTGATCTCCGTGCCCCCGTACTTGGAGAAGACGATCTCCTCGCCTTCGGCGACGTCCATTCGAATGAGCTCGCCCTGCTTGCCCCGCGGACCAGGGCCGACGGCAAGCACACGTCCCCGCTGCGGCTTCTCCTTCGCCGTGTCGGGCAGAACGATCCCGGTCTCCGTCTCCTGCTCCTCATCGAGCACCTCGACGATCAAGCGGTCACCAAGCGGCTGCAGCTTCATGAATGGCCTCCAAAGACTGGAATCGGTGAGTGGCCGCGGTCGATCTCGACTTTTGGCCGATCCGCCGCCTCCCGTCGCGGCTAGGCCGTCTGCGTTTGGGCAGGTCGCTCACCCCTTCGTGGTCGCCGCGAGCGTCCTGCTGCGGCGCCGCCTTCACCTTGCCAACGGTCGGTGTCGGCCGTCGCGGGCGGCTCCTCTTCGTCTTCGCTGAACTGCGTCGTGTCCGGCAGCGCGCCGGGCGCTGCCGTAGGCGGGCTGGCGGTCGCAGGAAAAAACGCGGAACGGCTCTCGACGTCGTTCACGTACGACTCGTATGCCGCGAGCGCTTCGCGGTCGTGGCGACGGCGGTCGGGGAAGAACCGGGCAAGGAATTCCTGCCAGTCGAGGCGTTTTTCGCCGAGCCAGAGGCTTGTCGGGACCGGCGTGTGGCGGGTCGGCGGGTAGCGCGAATCGAACGCCCCATGCTTTCTTGAGTGCTCTATGCGCAAGCTGCCTCGCGTCCGGCGGCTGCCATCCCTGCCGTGATCGTGGGCGAGTCAGCCACGTGAGGGATCCGGAGGGGCTGTCGGGCCCCGCCGGCGTCGTGTGCGGAGGCGGAAGACGACGGTGGTGACGATTCCCAGCAGCCAGCCGAGCACTGCGCTGGCGAGCATGATCCAGACGAGCGAGGCGTAGCCGCTGCCAGCCACCCAGCTCACCTTCACCTGGCGTGTGTTCGCGACCACGAGTGCGATCAGGACGACCAGGAGCGCCACGAGGCTAAACGCCAGGGTGTAGAGCCCGCTGCGGTGCCCATGTCTGCGTAGCCTCTCTCTGCGCGGCTCGACAGGTTCCGTGTGCGGCAATTCCTGCTGTGGGGGCGATTCGAGTTGCATCGCTTCTCCTTCTCGTGGCGCTGGGTCGCGCGTCGGATCTGCGGAGGACCTAGCTCTCCGCGGCCAGATTTTTGGTGACCGGTGGGATCGGCGCCTTGCCGTTCGCCTCCGGAGTGAACTGTTCTTGGAAGCGCTCGAGCGCGTGCGAGAACTCGCTTGGGATCAGCCAGACCTTGTTCGCGTCCCCCTGAGCGATCTGGGGCAGCATCTGCAGATACTGGTAAGCGAGCAGCTTGGGGTCGGGATCACCGGCGTGGATCGCGCCGAAGACGGTCTCGATCGCCTTCGCCTGTCCCTCGGCGCGCACGATCTGTGATTGCCGCTCTCCTTCGGCGCGCAGGATCGCGCTCTGCTTGGCGCCCTCGGCCTCGAGGATCTGGGCTTGCTTGACGCCTTCGGCGTTGAGGACGGTGGCGCGCTTCTCGCGGTCGGCGCGCATCTGCTTTTCCATCGAGTCTTGGATCGAGGCGGGCGGGTCGATCGCCTTTAGCTCGACGCGGTTGACGCGGATTCCCCACTTGCCGGTCGCTTCGTCGAGGACGCTGCGTAGTTGCGTGTTGATGTGGTCACGCGAGGTGAGCGTCTTTTCAAGCGCGATGCCGCCGATCACGTTCCGCAGCGTCGTGACGGTGAGCTGCTCGATCGCCTGGATGTAGTCGGCGATCTCGTAGGTTGCCGCTTTGGCGTCGGTGACCTGGAAGTAGATGACGGTGTCGATGTTGACCACCAGGTTGTCCTCGGTGATCACCGGCTGGGGTGGGAAGGAGACGACCTGTTCGCGCAGATCGATCAGCGGCCGGAGCCGGTCGACGAAGGGCACGACGAGCGCGAGGCCGGCCGAGAGGGTGCGCTGGTAGCGGCCGAATCGCTCGATTACGCCGGCGCGTGCCTGCGGGACGATCCTGACCGTGCGAGCCACGACGAGCAGGACAAGGGCGGCGACGGCGGCCAAGGCGATCAAAGTGATCATGGGTTTCTCCTGTTCAACGTAGGACGAGCGCCGTGGCGCCCTCGATCTGCGCGACTTCGACATGCTCTCCGGCCAGTAACGATTCCCCGTCGAGGAAGGGACGCGCCGACCACTCCTCGCCGCCGATCTTCACGCGGCCGCCCGAGCCGTCGACCTGCTCCAGGACGAGTGCCCTCTTGCCTACAAGAGCCGCCGTGCCGGTGCGGCTGATCACGGGCATCCGGATGTGGCGGCGCGCGAGCGGGCGCAGGACGGCGATGGAGAGGACGGAGACGACGATGAACGCAAGCAATCCCGCGACAGAACTCGCTACCAACGCCGCGACGATTGCAGCCGCCAGCGCCGCCACAGCGAGAGGCCCAAGGAAGAAGAGCCCGGGCGTGAACACCTCTCCGATCGCCAACGCAGCAGCGGCTATCGACCACAACGCCCAGGCGGGGACCCCCATGATTAGCCAGTACTCCTTGTGCAGGTTCGGCAGACGCGGCCTTCGATCAGACGGTCGCACGAGGGGCAGCGGCGTCCGCCGTTGCGGGCATGGAGCATCGCTCGACCGAGGCCGAGCAGGAGCATCAGCGAACCGACTCCGGTGGTCAGAGCAACGAGCTGCGTCGTGAGCGCAGTCATGCGGCCCGCTCGCTCGGCGCTCCCAGGGCTGTCGGAGCGAACATGATGTAGGAGCGGTCGCCGATCGACAGCCTCGCCGAGTCAGGACCGTCTTCGTCCAGCCACGATTGGACGGCGCCGATCACGTGGATCAGGCCTCGTGATTCCCACTCCGAATGAACCCGAACTTCTCGTTGCCTCCCGTCGAAGGCGACCGAGGAGCGGTCGAAGAGTCTGCTGAGACGGCGCATCAGCCCGTGCACTCGCGCAGCGTCTGTGACGGCAACGCGGATCTCCACCATCAGAACCTCCCGGGGTCGAAACGTCGACTCCGACCAGGATGTTTGGGTCGGCCAGATACGGCTCCAACCCGCTTTGCT
>DASRBY010000030.1:0-14203 GCA_035653435.1 Gaiellaceae bacterium | reverse complement strand
CGAGCTCTTCAAGCCGTTCATCATGAGCCGGCTCGTCGAGCGGAAGATCGTCCAGAACATCAAGGCGGCGAAGCGGCACGTCGACCAGATGCACGCCGAGGTGTGGGACATCCTCGAGGAGGTCATCCAGGAGCACCCGGTACTGCTTAACCGCGCCCCGACGCTGCACCGGCTCGGCATCCAGGCGTTCGAGCCGACGCTCGTCGAGGGCAAGGCGATCCAGGTGCACCCGCTCGTCTGTCACGCCTTCAACGCGGACTTCGACGGCGACCAGATGGCGGTGCACGTGCCGCTGTCGGCGGAGGCCCAGGCGGAGGCGCGGATCCTGATGCTGTCGGCGAACAACATCCTCTCGCCGGCGCACGGCTCCGCTCTCGCGACGCCGACGCAGGACATGGTCCTCGGCGCCTACTACCTCACGTACTCCGACCAGGACCTCGACGGGATCGCCGTCGAGAAGCTCGACCCGCGTCCCTCCCGCTTCCGCACGGAGGAGGAGGTCGAGTTCGCCGTCGAGTCGAAGCAGGTCGGGCTTCAGCAGCCGATCCAGTACCTGTGGAAGGACGAGCTCGTCCTCACGACGCCGGGCCGCGTGATCTTCAACGCCGAGATCGACCGTGCCCTGCACGAGGCGTCGGCGCGGAACGGCGACCAGGGCCCGTACCACGAGTACATCAACCGGACGCTCTCGAAGCGCGAGCTCGGCGATTTCATCTCGGCGCTCGTCGACGAGCACGGCGCGCACGCGGTGGCCCACGTCCTCGACACGATCAAGGACCTCGGCTTCCGCTACGGCACGCTCGCCGGCGTGACGATCTCGAAGAACGACATCGTCATCCCGCCGGACAAGGAGCAGATCCTCGCCGGCTACGAGGAGCGGGTCTCGCGCGTCGAGGATGCGTACGAGCAGGGCCTCATCACCGAGTCGGAGCGGCACGAGCAGATCACGTCGATCTGGACCGAGGCGACCGACGACGTCGCGAACGCGATGGTCGACAACCTCAACGAGCTGAACCCGATCTACATGATGGCCAACTCCGGGGCCCGCGGCTCGTTCGCGCAGCTCCGCCAGCTCGCCGGCATGCGCGGCCTGATGGCGAATCCGAAGGGCGAGATCATCGAGCGGCCGATCAAGGCGAACTTCATGGAGGGCCTGTCGGTGCTTGAGTACTTCATCTCGACCCACGGCGCCCGCAAGGGTCTCGCCGACACGGCGCTGCGTACAGCCGACTCGGGCTACCTGACGCGGCGTCTCGTCGACGTCTCGCAGGACGTGATCATCCGCGAGGAGAACTGCAAGACGAAGGAGTACGTCGAGCTGCCGCTCTTCCTGCCGGACGGTCTGAACCGCTCCGTCGCGGGCAGGATCGTCGCGGAGGACGTCCACAAGCCGCTCGCGTCGGGCAAGCCGGGCAAGACGGTCGTGGCCTCGAAGGGCGAGGAGATCACGATGCCGCGGCTGCGGGAGATCGTCGAGGAGCTCGGCGAGGTCGCCGAGGACTTCTCGATCCCGGTCCGGTCGGTGCTGAAGTGCAAGGCCGAGACCGGCGTCTGCCGCCAGTGCTACGGCACGTTCCTCGCGACGGGCGAGCTGTCGGAGATCGGCGACGCGGTGGGGATCATCGCTGCCCAGTCGATCGGCGAGCCAGGCACGCAGCTGACGATGCGGACCTTCCACACCGGCGGCATCGCCGGCGCCGACATCACACACGGCCTGCCGCGCGTCGTCGAGATCTTCGAGGCGCGCAACCCGAAGGGCGCCGCGGCGCTCGCCGAGGTGTCGGGCACCGTCGCGCTCGAGGAGACCGAGCGCCAGCTTCGGATCACGATCGTCCCCGACAGCGGGAACGAGGACGACGAGTACTCGATCCTCGTGCCGCGGCGGACGCGGCTCACCGTCGCGCACGGGGAGCACGTCGAGGCCGGCGACCCCCTCCACGAGGGCTCGCTCAACCCGTCCGACCTCCTGCGCCTCAAGGGCTACACCGAGACCGAGCTGTACCTCGTCGGCGAGGTGCAGAAGG
The DNA here is from genome assembly GCA_035653435.1 of Gaiellaceae bacterium. GTDB lineage: Bacteria > Actinomycetota > Thermoleophilia > Gaiellales > Gaiellaceae > Palsa-739. The sequence continues at coordinate 12,179 of DASRBY010000030.1, read as the reverse complement.
TCTACAAGTCGCAGGGCGTCGAGATCCACGACAAGCACATCGAGCTCATCGTCCGGCAGATGCTGAAGAAGGTGCGCGTCGAGAACAACGGCGACACCGAGCTCCTGCCCGGCCAGCTCGTGGACAAGATCGTGCTCGAGCGCGAGAACGCGCGCGTCAAGAAGGAGAAGAAGGAGCAGGCGACCTCGGAGCCGCTGATCCTCGGGATCACGAAGGCGTCGCTCGCGACGGAGTCGTTCCTCTCGGCCGCGTCCTTCCAGGAGACGACGAAGGTGCTGACCGACGCCGCGATCGAGGGCAAGGTCGACCGGCTGCTCGGGCTGAAGGAGAACGTCATCATCGGGAAGCTGATCCCGGCGGCGACCGGCCTGAAGCGGTACCGGACGATCGAGATCGGCCCCTCGGACAAGGTGCCGGCGAGCGCTCTCGCGCGGCCGCAGACCGAGGAGCAGCTGCTCGCGGCGCTCGAGGAGATCGGCAGCGACGGCTCCGACGCGCTCGCCGGGCTGGGTATCGGCGAGCTGGGGCTCGACTTCGGCGGCGAGATCGAGACGTCCGGCGACGCAGAGCCGCGCAGCGATCTCGAGGCCGAGGAGACTCCCGAGGTCGAGTCGCCGCTCGATGACTAGCCCGCAGGCCCTCGTCGGCCGGGTCAAGCGATTCGTTCCCGTGTCCGTGAAGCGCCCGCTGCAGCGGGCGCTTCCGGCCCGGTATCGCGGCTACTTCGATCCCGACTGGCACCGGCGGACGATCCGGCGCAACCTCGGGCACTGGGACTACCTCGGACGGCTCCAGCTCGACTACCTCGTCGAGCGGGGCCTCCAGCCCGACCATCACTTCCTCGACGTCGGCTGCGGCCCGCTACGGGCGGGCGTGCACTTCATCGGCTACCTCGAGCCGGGGCACTACGCCGGCGTCGACAAGCGCGGCGACGTGCTCGAGGCCGCGCGGGCCGTGGAGCTGGCCCGGTACGGGCTCGAGGGGAAGGAGCCGCAGCTGCTCGCGACCGAGAACTTCGAGTTCGGCAAGCTCGGCCGCACGTTCGACTTCGCGATCGCGCAGTCGGTCTTCACGCACCTGTCCCTCAACTCGATCGTCCGCTGCCTCGTCGAGATGGGCAAGGTGCTCCGCCCCGGCGGCAGGTTCTACGCCACGATCTACGAGAATCCGCACGGCAAGCTGTTCCTCGAGGACATCCGGCAGTCGGAGACCGGTGTCTCCCACTACGACCGCGACCTCTTCCACTACGACCACGACGCGCTTCGCTTCGCCTGCGAGGGAACCGGCCTCTCGTTCTCGTACGAGGGCGACTGGGACCACCCGAACAACCAGAAGATGGTCGTCTTCACCCGGAGCTGAGCTCGCGCTTCGGGGAGGCTCCGGCGCCGGGTCTGGTACACAGGGGTGTCGTGAAGAGGGGGCTGCTGCTCGCCGCCGCGGCCGTCGCCGCGTCGCTCGTCGCTGCGGGGCGGGCCGCGTCCGACCCGGTCTTCGCGGGCCAATGCGGCATCGAGGCGCAGGGGACCGTGTGGGGCGAGTACGGCTGGCCGACGCTGCTGCCGATCCTCGCCAGGCCGGGGACGCTGCTCGCGGTCACGAACTCCGGCGGCGACTACGCGGCCGACGCCCGGCGCCGCGGCGCGGCGACGTACGCCTTCGACCTGAAGCTGGGAAGCAAGGTCGGCACGCCCACCGCCCCCGCCGATCCGGCTGGCGTCGAGGCGGCCGCGGAGACCGAGTACCGGAAGGCCGTCGTGCGGAGCGGCGGCTGCGCGACGCCGCTCGTCGTCGAGAACGAGTTGTTCGGCGCGAGCACTCCGACGCCGTGGAGCGCGTCGACCGCGCAGTACCGCGCAGACGTGCTCGCGTTCCTGGAGGACCTCGCCGCCAAGGGGGCCCATCCGGTGCTCCTCCTCAACAAGCCGCCGTACACCGGGTCGAGCGACGCGGTCGCCTGGTGGCGCTCGGTGTCGAAGGTCGCCGACGTCGTCCGCGAGGTCTATCTCCCGGCGACGAGGATCTGGCCGCTCGGGCCGATCCTGGGCAACCGGCTGCTGCGCGAGAGCTACCGGAGCGCGGTCGCCGCCTTCACCTCGATCGGCATCCCCGCGAACCGGCTCGGGCTCATGCTCAGCTTCCTGAGCCACCGCGGCGTCGGCGGCCGCAACGGCCTCGAGCCCGCCTCGGCCTGGTACCAGGTCGTCAAGTGGGAGGCCCTGTCGGTGAAGGAGGTCGCGCGCGAGATCGGGCTTGGCTCGGTCTTCTCGTGGGGCTGGCAGCAATGGACGAGCAAGGAGCGCGATCCCGACAAGCCGAACGCGGCCTGCGTCTGGCTGTGGGCGCGGAGGCAGAGCCTCTGCAACGCGCCGCGGAGGCTGGGCAAGGGCTTCGACCGCTCCCTCACCGAGGGCCAGATCGACCTCGCGCGCGGCACCGTCTGCCGTGCGGTCGGGGTGGGCGCGATCGGCGCCCGCGGGGTCGGCTCGCTCCAGGCCCTGACCGGCGACCGCGCTGCGGCGCTCAGCGCCCTCTTCGAGCGCCTCGTCGAGTCGTCGGAGCGCGGCGTGCCGAGAAGCGCCGTGCTCGCGGTGGAACGCGAGGTCGTCCGCGACGCCTTCCACGGCAGCCGCGCCGCTTATCTCGCCGCGCTCAGGCAGGCGCACGCGACGCTCGGTCTCGCCCGTGCGGTGCTCGCCGACGAGCTCCGGCGCGCACGGCTCGAGCAGCCGCGCTACGCGCCGCGGCCGACCGCAGCCGAGGTCTCGACGTTCTACTCCTCCTACCCCGACCTGCTCGTGCGGCGGGTGCGCGTCTCCCCGGCGCCGCCGTGGCTCGCGGCGCGCACCGGCTACGCGCTGGCCGAGTCGGCGCCGCAGCGCCTCTTCTCGCTGCCGACGGCGAGGAAGTCACGGCTCTCGACGCTGCTCGGCACCTTCTCGGTCCGGCCGCTCGGGCCGGCGCAGCCTCTCGGCAGCCTGCCGCTCTCGATCGTGCGGGCCGCGATCGCCACCGCGCTGCGCGGCTTCGAGCGAGCTCAGTCGTTCGAGCGCTGGACGATCGCGCAGCAGAACCGTGCCCTCGGCCAGACGATCTGCCTGCGCGACCAGCTGCCGCAGCCGGCCGCGATCGACCTGACGCAGTACCTCCCGTTCCTGCGGATCCAGTAGGGGACGCTAGAACGAGCCGCCGTTCGCGACCAGGGAGAAGGTCGGCGGCGAGGTGGTCCCGCTGTCGGACATGATGAAGGGGAAGTTCGGGAAGCTCAGGTTGAGCTGCTGCCCGGGGACGATGAGCTGCGGGGAGACGAGCGGCCCCTGCGTCGACGACTGGCCGCCGCCGAGGTTGATCGAGGTGGCGCTGTACAGGCCTCCCTGGAAGTTGAGGTTCGTCAGGGTGTTGCCCGCGCCCATCGCTCCCTGGGACTCGATGATGAGGACCGACTTGGTCGTGTCCCAGTAGTCGGGTGAGGCCGTGTTCGTCGCGTTCGCGAAGTCGCACTTGCCGCTCGAGACATGGACGCAGAGCGTCGAGCCGTTCGCCGCGCCCATCGTCCCCTTGACGAAGAGGCTCGAGAGCCCGGTGTAGGTGATCGCGCTCGGGGTGCTGAGGTCGAGATTCCCGGAGAGGTACACCTCGCCCGACAGCGCGAGCGTGTGGGCGGTCGAGTTGTAGGTGATCGAGCCGACCGTCTTGCCGCTGATCGGGTCGGTGATCGTGCACGTGTAGCCCGTCGAGCCCGCCCCGGAGGAAGGCGTCAGATAGAAGGTGGCGCTCGACAGCGAGACGCCGTTCGTGCACGAGACGGTCGACGCGGCCTGGCGGGAGGCGATGCCGGTCCAGTCGATCGTCGGAGGCGACTCCGCCGTCGGCGCCGGCGCGGTCGTCCTGCCGGACTGGTCGAAGATGGCGGTGGAGCCGGTGTTGATCGGGCACGGGGTGATGTAGGAGCCGTTGTTGCTCTTGACGCAGCCGCCGCCGACCTTGACGCTCAATACGCGCGTGACCTGTCCGATGTCGGCGCCGCCATTCTGGAGCCGGATGTTGCCCATGACCTTGAGGACGACGCTCGAGCCCTCGATCGACGCCGCCGACGTGAGGCAGAGGTTCCCGGCGACGTAGATCGGCGCGTTCGCGTTGACCTTCTGGCCGAGCTGGAGGTCGCACGGCTGCCCCGTGGCGCCGGTGTAGAGCTCCGTCCAGACGCTGTTCGGCCCCTGCAGGCCCGGCAGCTGCTCGACGACGACCGTCTCGTTCACGGTCCGCGTCAACGCCGTCCCGCCGGTGGGGTTCGGCACCCGGCCCTGTCCCTGGAGGACGATCGTCTCCTTCGTCCAGGGGCCGACACCGCCGGACGTGGCGCTCGCGACGCTCCAGGTCATGCACGTCGAGCTCGAGGTGCAGGCGGCGGTCGAGCTCGGCGACTGCTGCGATGTGGGAACCCCCGTGAACCAGCTCGGGCTGTAGACCGTGGTGTTGTTGGTCTGGTTGCCGGAGCTGTCGTAGTAGTGGGAGTAGAGCTGCGCCTCGGCCTGGTTGAGGGCGGCCTCGGCGAGCGCATATGCGGACTGGCCGGACTGCTTGAGCGACGCGTCGCGCGAGTTCGAGCTCGTGAAGGCGAGCGTCGCCGCGACGAGGACGGTGAGCACGAGCATGACGCCGAGAGCCATGACGAGCGCGACGCCGCTCTCGTCGCGGAGCGGCCGGGGCAGGCCGATGCGCGCCGGTCCGCGAACCGAGCCGCGCGCCGCCCCCGACCGCTGCAACATGCTCATCGCTCTTACTGTCGGCGGGCCGTGTCCCGGCGGCGCCCCTAGAAGGGGGGATCCGCCCGATCGAGGGATACGGCCAGGCCTCAGCTCGCGGAGGGGAACGTCGTGAAGGTCGACTGCTCCCGCACCGGCGTGGTGAGGCTCGTGCTGCGCACGACGACGGTGACACGCTTGACGGGGTACGGGTTCCCGGACCCGCAGGTGAGCGAGGGCGAGGTGCTCAACGTGCCGCTCACGCAGGTATAGGCGATGTACGTGTCGAGGCGGTAGGAGTTTCCGTCCGGCCCGGTCTTGGTCTGGGTCGGCAGGCACGTGGCGTCGGTCGTCGTGCAGCCCGTTACCTGGGCTGCGGCGCTGTAGGCGCTGTCGGCCGTGTAGGTCGCGTCCTCGGTGCAGCTCGCCCCGCAGCTCGTGTTCAGCTGGATGGCGCCGTACTGGAGGGCGCGGAAGCGCTCCATCTGCGAGTCGGCGAGCAGTGTCGCGCTCGAGACGCGGGTCGCCCGGTTGAGGGCTACGAAGCCGGAGCTGTACGCCGCGACGAGCGCGAGGACGGCGACGCTGAGCACGACCATCGCCATCAGCAGCTCGACGAGGGTGAAGCCCTCCTCACGCCGGGGCCGGCGTCTCCGCGCGAGGGCGGTCACGTGTGCGCCCCGTTCCGGAGCGCGATGTCGTCCACGATGTTGTACGTGTCGACCGTCGACGCCGGGCCGTTGACGTTGACGGGCATCGTCACGTGCAGCAGCGGCAGGCTCGAGGGCGGCTTGAGCACGCCGCTGCACGCGGTGGCGCTGCTCGGCAGGCAGAACGGGGTGGAGGTCGTCAGGTAGTCGGCCCGCTTGACCGTGCCCGGCGACGCGCACGTCGGCTGCGTGGAGGTCGAAGTCACGCGGTAGAGCGCGAAGTCGCCGGTCGTAAGGGTGCTCGCCGAGGTGCACCAGGTGACGTAGAAGGTCGCCGCCTGCGTGACGTTGGTCGGGCAGGTGGAGGGCAGGGATGCGGTGATCGCGCTGTACGCCGTGCCGGCAACCAGCGGGCTCCCGCTCGTCTGCGTCACGGCGCTCGCGCAGTGCAGCTCGCGCCGCAGGAGATCGAGCCCCGTGCGCGCCTGCTCCTGCGCCTGGAAGCGCTTGTTCGCGTCGACCTCGGTATGGGTGGCCGAGACGAGCACGGACGCCAGCGAGGTGACGACGATCAGCAGGATGAAGAGCACGACGAGCAGCTCGACGAGCGTGAACCCGCCCTCGGCGGCCGAGCGCGCGCGGGCGCGGCGCGACAGGCGCGCTCTCGCGGTGGGACCCATGCGACGCCTATCGGCGGGGACGCTCGGGGGCTTGAGCACCCGTCGAGCGATCCCCCGGAACGCTAGTCCGCGGCGGCGAGGCCCCCCTTGCTCGCGTGCTTCGCCGCGTACAGCGACTCGTCGCCGCGCTCGAACAGGCTCGTCGGGCTGTCGTTCGGCTGCAGGTCGGAGACGCCGGCCGAGACGCGCACCCGCCCGGCGCGCGCGATCGGCTGCGCCGACACCGCCCGCTGGATCCGCCCCACGAGCTGGCGCGCCTGTCCCACCTCGACCTCGGGCACGATCACGGCGAACTCGTCGCCGCCGACCCGGCACGGGATGTCGGCAGACCGGACGACCTGCCGGATGCGCTCGGCGATCTCGGCGAGCACCGCGTCGCCCGCGAGGTGGCCGATCCGGTCGTTGATCTCCTTGAAGCCGTCGACGTCCACGATCACGAGCGAGAGCCGGCGCTGGTAGCGCTGCGCACGGTCGACCTCGCGGGCGAGCGTCTCGTGGAAGTAGCGGCGGTTGTGGAGGCCCGTCAGCGAGTCGAGGTCCGCGAGCTGGCGGGCCTCGCGGAAGCGGCGCGCGTTCTCGATCGCCGGCGCGACCCGCTCGGCGAGCTCCTCGACCCGGCGCACGTCCTCGTCGCCGAACCGGACCGCGGGGTCGCGCGAGAAGACGCCGAGCCAGCCGATCCGGCCGTCGCGCGCGACGAGCGGCACGCCGAGCGCCTCGTGCAACGCGCCGGCTCCCTCTTCGTCCGCGTAGCGGTAGGAGTGCTCGACCGCCCGCGCCTCGCGCGGCTCCGGCGGGTCGTTGAAGATCCTGACACCGCTCTCCTCGTCGGCCTCGCGCTCGAGGCCGATCGCGGCGAGCAGGCGCTCGTCGCCCTCGCCGTCGGGGTCGAGCTCCACGACCGCCGCGTCGATCTTCGGGAGGGCGGCCGCGGCCTGGAGCGTCGAGCCGATCGCGTCGTCGAGGTCGATCGTCGTGGCCACCTGGGCGAGGAACCGGTTTCGCTGGGCCTCTTCCTCTGCGCGTCCGACGGCGCTGCTCAGCTCCTGGGCGAGCTCCTCGAGCCGCGCCTCGAGCGTCCCCACGGTGGCGGCCACCTGGGCCTCGACGTCGCGCGACGTCCGGCGGCGCAGCCGGCGCCACAGCTCGAGCGCCACGACGGCGCAGACGCCGAGCGCGACGGCCAGCCCTATCGAGACCGAGTGCATTCCAGAAGTCGCAAATTCCGTCTTTTTGGCGGGCAAACTTTAGGCTGGCCCGGCCCGGCAGTCCCTAGCCGTTCAGGCGGGTTTCTGGCCGATTGGCGGGGTCGAGGCGTGTTCGCTACCATGCCGCAGGCCGGTTGGCCGGGGCGTTTTGCCCCTGCCGACCGTCTCTTTACGAAAGGACTCATTTGCCGACCGTCAATCAACTCGTGCGCAAGGGCCGGAAGGCTGCGAAGGCGAAGACGAAGACACCCGCGCTCGCCGGCGCGCCGCAGAAGCGCGGCGTGTGCACGCGCGTGATGACGCAGACGCCGAGGAAGCCGAACTCGGCGCTCCGCAAGGTCGCACGCGTCCGCCTCACGAACGGGGCGGAGGTCGGCGCGTACATCCCCGGCGAGGGTCACAACCTGCAGGAGCACTCGGTGGTGCTCGTGCGCGGAGGCTCCACGAAGGATCTGCCGGGCTACCGCTACAAGATCATCCGCGCCGCGCTCGACACGGGCGGGGTCTCGGACCGCAAGCAGGGCCGCTCCAAGTACGGCGCCAAGCGAGGCAGTTGAGTGGCCGTCCTCGTCGCATCTCGTGCACTCGTGCACGCTGCAAACCGGCGCCTCGCCGCGTCCTCGGTCGCGCCCGTAGCCTCCAGCTACGAACGCTCCCTGCGTCCTTGCGACGCTTGGTTTTCGCGGCCCGAGCACACGATCTGCTCGGAGGAAGGCCACTGATGCCGCGCCGTGCCGAAGTCCAGGTCCGCGAAATCGAGCCCGACGCCGTGTACGGCTCGCCGCTCGTGACGCAGGTGATCAACAAGGTGATGCTCGACGGCAAGAAGTCGATCGCCGAGCAGATCGTCTACTCCGCGCTCGAGACCGTCGGGACGAAGACCGGCCGGCCGCCGGTCGAGGTGCTCGAGCAGGCCGTGAAGACGGTGACGCCGGTGCTCGAGGTGCGCAGCCGCCGCGTGGGCGGCGCGAACTACCAGGTGCCGGTCGAGGTGCCGCAGCGGCGCGCCCGCACCCTCGCCGTGCGCTGGCTCGTCATGTACGCCCGCGAGCGGCGCGAGAAGGGCATGCCGGACAAGCTCGCCAACGAGATTCTCGACGCGCTCAACCAGCAGGGCGGCGCGTTCAAGCGAAAGGACGACGTCTACCGGATGGCGCAGGCCAACAAGGCCTTCGCGCACTACCGCTGGTAGGCGGCCGAGGAAGGAAGACTTGAGCACGAAGATGACAGAGCAGGTCGTGGCGCTCGACCGCGTCCGCAACATCGGGATCATGGCCCACATCGACGCGGGGAAGACGACGACGACCGAGCGCATCCTCTACTACACCGGCATCACCCACAAGCTGGGCGAGGTGCACGAGGGCGCCGCGACGATGGACTGGATGGCGCAGGAGCAGGAGCGCGGCATCACGATCACCTCGGCGGCGACGACGGCGTTCTGGCGGGACTATCGGATCAACATCATCGATACGCCCGGGCACGTGGACTTTACGGTCGAGGTCGAGCGCAGCCTGCGCGTCCTCGACGGCGCGGTCGCCGTCTTCGACTCCGTCGCCGGCGTGCAGCCGCAGTCCGAGACGGTCTGGCGGCAGGCGGACAAGTACAAGGTGCCGCGTATCGCGTTCATCAACAAGATGGACCGCACCGGCGCGAACTTCTTCGCGGCCGTGCAGTCGATGCGCGACCGGCTCGGCGCCAACCCGGTGCCGGTGCAGATCCCGATCGGCTCCGAGGAGAACTTCACGGGCGTCGTCGATCTCGTCGAGATGCAGGCCGTGATCTACAAGGACGACCTCGGCAAGGAGTTCGAGGTCGTGGACATCCCGGCCGAGCTCGTCGAGCAGGCGCAGGAATACCAACACCAGCTGATCGACGCGATCTCGCACTTCGACGACGAGGTGCTCTCGGCGTACATCGAGGACGAGTCCTCGGTCACGTCGGAGATGATCCGCCGCGCCGTACGCGCAGGGACGCTCGCCGACGAGATCACGCCGGTGCTGCTCGGCTCGGCTTTCAAGAACAAGGGCGTCCAGCTCCTGCTCGACGCCGTCGTCGACTACCTGCCGAGCCCGCTCGACGTACCGCCGGTGCACGGCACCGACCCGAAGAGCGGCGGGGACGAGGAGCGGCCCGCCGACCCGAAGGCGCCGTTCTCGGCGCTCGCCTTCAAGGTCATGTCAGACCCGTACGTCGGCAAGCTGACGTACTTCCGCGTCTACTCCGGCACGCTGAAGGCCGGCGACCGCGTCCTCAACACGACGACGGGCCGCACCGAGCGCGTCGGCCGCATCCTCCAGATGCACGCGAACCACCGCGAGGAGCGGGACGAGATCATGGCCGGCGAGATCGCGGCCGGCGTCGGCCTCAAGTCGACGACGACCGGGGACACGCTCGCCGCCGACAGCGCGCCGATCGTCCTCGAGTCGATGACCTTCCCGGACCCCGTCATCTCGGTCGCGGTCGAGCCGAAGTCGAAGGCCGACCAGGACAAGCTCTCGACCGGCCTCGCGCGGCTCGCCGAGGAGGATCCGACCTTCCGCGTCGAGACCGACGAGGAGACCGGGCAGACGCTCATCTCCGGGATGGGCGAGCTGCACCTCGAGATCATCGTCGACCGCCTCAAGCGGGAGTTCAACGTCGACGCCAACGTCGGCCGCCCGCAGGTCGCGTACCGCGAGACCGTCTCGAAGCCGGCCGAGGGCGTGCAGGGCAAGTTCGTCCGGCAGACCGGCGGCTCGGGCCAGTACGGCGACGCCGTCATCAACCTGTACCCGCAGGAGCCGGGGGCCGGGTACGAGTTCGTCGACAAGATCGTGGGCGGCAAGATCCCGAGGGAGTACATCCCGGCCGTCGACGCCGGGATCCAGGAGGCGATGGGCTCGGGCATCCTCGCGGGGTATCCCGTCGTGGACGTCAAGGTCGAGCTCGTCGAGGGGTCGTACCACGAGGTCGACTCGAGCGAGCGGGCGTTCAAGATCGCCGGCTCCATGGCCTTCAAGGAGGCGATGAAGCGGGCGAAGCCGCAGCTGCTCGAGCCGATGATGGCGGTCGAGGTGACGACGCCGGAGGAGTACCTCGGCGACGTCATGGGGAACCTCAACAGCCGCCGCGGCCGGATCGAGTCGATGAACCCCCTCGGCAACGCCCAGGTCGTGAAGGCGAGCGTGCCGCTGTCGGAGATGTTCGGGTACGCGACCGATCTGCGCTCGATGACGCAGGGCCGGGCGGATTTCACCATGCAGTTCGATCGCTACGAGGAAGTGCCTCAGTCGATCGCGAGCGAGATCATCGACGCTCAGGGTTGACCTGACCAGGGCTGAGAGAGCGAGAAAGGGAGACAGGGAGAGCCACCAATGGCAAAGCAGAAGTTCGAGCGGACTAAGCCGCACGTGAACGTCGGCACCATCGGTCACATCGACCACGGCAAGACGACCCTGACCGCGGCGATCACGAAGGTGCTCGCCGAGAAGGGCACCAACACGGCGGTGCGTGACTTCGCATCGATCGACAACGCGCCGGAAGAGCGGCAGCGCGGCATCACCATCAACACGTCGCACGTCGAGTACGAGACCGACAACCGCCACTACGCGCACGTCGACTGCCCGGGTCACGCCGACTACATCAAGAACATGATCACGGGCGCCGCCCAGATGGACGGCGCGATCCTCGTGGTCTCTGCGGCCGACGGCCCGATGCCGCAGACGCGGGAGCACATCCTCCTCGCCCGCCAGGTCGAGGTGCCCGCGATCGTCGTCGCCCTCAACAAGGCGGACATGGTCGACGATCCCGAGCTGCTCGAGCTCGTCGAGATGGAGGTGCGCGAGCTCCTCTCCCGCTACGAGTTCCCCGGCGACGACATCCCGATCGTCCAGGTCTCGGCGCTGAAGGCGCTCGAGGGCGACGCGGAGTGGGAGGGGAAGATCCTCGAGCTCATGGAGGCAGTCGACAGCTACATCCCGGAGCCGCAGCGCGACGTGGACAAGCCGTTCCTCATGCCGATCGAGGACGTGTTCACGATCACCGGCCGCGGCACCGTCGTCACCGGCCGCATCGAGCAGGGGCAGTGCAAGGTCGGCGACGAGGTCGAGATCGTCGGCATCCACCCCGAGACGGAGAAGACCGTCGTGACGGGGCTCGAGATGTTCCAGAAGACCCTCGACTACGCGCAGGCCGGCGACAACGCCGGTGCGCTCCTCCGCGGCATCAAGCGCGAGGAGGTCGAGCGCGGACAGGTGCTCGCGAAGCCTGGCTCGATCACGCCGCACACGCACTACAAGGCCGAGGTGTACGTCCTCTCGAAGGACGAGGGCGGACGCCACACGCCGTTCTTCAACGGCTACCGGCCGCAGTTCTACTTCCGCACCACCGACGTCACGGGATCGATCAAGCTGCCGGAGGGCCAGGAGATGGTCATGCCGGGCGACAACACGAACATGGAGATCGAGCTCATCCAGCCGATCGCCATGGACCAGGGCCTCCGCTTCGCGATCCGCGAAGGCGGCCGCACCGTCGGTGCGGGCGTCGTGACGGAGATCATCAAGTAGGAAGGTCGGGGAGGCGCTGGTTGTCGTCAGTCAGCTCAATCGCATCTCGGGCCCCCCGGGGCGCTGCAAAGCGGCGCCAGGGGGTGTCCTCAGTCGCGTTCGTAGCCTCCGGCTACGAACGCTCCCTGCGTCCGACCCTGGCTTGCTTTTCGCGGCCGGTGGGCCCGACCTGCTCAGGAGCTGACTGATGCCGCAGCAGAAGATCCGTATCCGCCTGAAGGGCTACGACCACCAGCAGGTGGACAAGTCCGCGCGCGACATCGTGGACACGGCCCAGCGCACCGGCGCCACCATCACCGGCCCCGTGCCCCTGCCCACCGAGAAGAACGTGTACTGCGTCATCCGCGGCCCCTTC